>NZ_CAJXGF010000198.1 GCF_913053745.1 uncultured Nitratireductor sp. | reverse complement strand
CTCGTTGGTGACGCGTATATAGGCCGGACCCAAACAAACTGTCAACGGACAAAACGTAAGTTTTTTGAATTTTTTGCCTCGGCCGGATCGCTCACCTGGAGAACTCACCTAACGCATTGTTTTGACGCGGCTATGCGACCTTTTTAACAGCCGATCGATCCCTGGCACCCGCGCTTTCCTGAGCGCTTTCCCTGAACATGCCAGCAAACTGTCTCCGACGCTGGAAGCCGCTCTTCCGCCCGTCCACGTGCTGGGCCCCTGGTTCAAGGCTGCCGCGAGTGATCGCCCGGTGTCCGACCGAACCTCGACTGGAACGCACGTGTGAAGTTGGCCACGTGCCGATAACCCGCATCCCAAGCGGCCTGCTTAATCGAAATGCGCTCTGTCCGGATTCTGCGGGCAGCCTCATCGAGCCGGGCGTTGCGCACAAAGCCCGCAACGGTTTCTCCATAGACTTGGTGAAACACATCGTTGAGCCGGCGTGGCGCCATGCCCACTTCACCGGCCACCTCTTCCAGCGTCGGCGGCTTGGCCAACCGGGAGATTAGAAACGCCTGGGCGGCACGTGCAAGATATCTGTCGCGCTCCGCGATGGTGCGGCTGGCTTCCCGGAGTCCGCTTTGCCTGATCGCGTCGCAGTGGATCGCCAGCAGCGCGTTCACCGTTCCCTCCGGATGAAGGCGGCGCGTTTCGCCCTCGAGTGACGAGTCCGTCATCATTGCGCACAGTTGACGCACCTCAGGGCGGGTTTCAAAGTGAAGGACCGTTCGCTCTGTCGTGTGAAGGAGGCGCTTCATCGCCTCGGGAGGCGCAAACCCTAGCCGACATTCGGTCGTCTCCTCGCGCAGGCATATGCCGACGGCGCGCACCGATTTGCCGGGCATGATTGAGAACACACCCTTTTGCTCCGGTAGATGCATCGCGACGTTGTCGCGGCTGGAAAAGACACCGGAACAGCCATTGACGTCGTAATGCGCGACGCCCGTAGCACAGGCCATCAAACTGATCGTGCCGGGTGGCTGTGTGTTGCCGATCTCCAGCTCGGTTTCTTCACGGAAATGCATCCGGCTCAGATGCAGAAGCAATCCATCCGCAAGTTCGAACCGTTCCAAGCGGCAGGTTCCGAACGGCAAATCGGGGATGCCTCCGTCGCCATAGGCCGCACCGGCGTGGCTTTCGCCGCTTTCGGTCTCGAGTCTCAGCTCTGCAACCGGTCTCCGCACAGATTTGACCATATGAAGCGCCCCTTGTTCGCCCCACGAACGACGCCGCTCTGCTATCGGGTCCGTCAAACGCTTGTGCGAGCGTCGACAACAAAACCATGGGATTACAACTCTTGTAACCCCTGAACTGGCACAGCCAGACGGATCGTACTTGTTGCACAGGTTTGCGCTGGCGATCCGATGCAAGGCTGACAAAGTTGGATTGCATATCGGGATGAGGCACTGCCTGTCCGAATCGTCCGCATTCTACGCTTCCTTTCAGCGGGTTGATCGCTGATCAGAGCGCAGCAAGCCGGCGCTCCAGGAACCGGCGTTCCGCCGGCTGGCGTGCGAGGTCGAGCGCTTTGCGATAGGCCTCTTTCGCTTCACCGTCGCGTCCCAGCCGGCGCAACATGTCGGCGCGAGCCGCATGGGCCAGATGATAGGCATCGAGCCCGCCGCCGGCCATCGCACGGTCGACGGCTGCAAGCCCCGCTTCCGATCCGTCGCGCATGCTCAGCGCGGCGGCCCGGTTGAGCGCCACCACCGGCGAGGGATCGACCAGAATCAGAATATCGTAGAGCGACACGATCTGCCGCCAGTCTGTATCTGCGGTGTTCAGGGCCGCGCCATGCTCGCCGGCAATGGCCGCTTGCAGGAGATAAGGGCCAAGCCGTCCTGCCTTCAATGCGGTATCGATCAGCCCCCTTGCCTCGTAGATCAGGGCGCGATCCCAGCGCGAACGGTCCTGTTCTTCCAGGAGGACGACATCCCCGGCCTCGTCCACCCGGCTTTCGCGCCGCGCTTCGTGCAGAAGCATCAGTGCCAGCAGCCCTGCCACTTCCGGATCGTCAATCAGACCGGCCATCAACCGGCCGAGCCTGATTGCCTCAGCCGAGAGGTCAGCGCGTGTCAGTACAGGGCCCTCCGTTGCTGCATAACCCTCGTTAAAGACCAGGTAGATCACGCGAAGAACGCTCTCGATCCGCGACGGCAGTTCGGCACGCGCCGGGATTTCGAAGGGGATCGCATCGTCGCGGATTCTTGCCTTGGCGCGTACGATGCGCTGCGCAATGGTCGGCGGACGGGTAAGATAGGCACGGGCGATTTCCTCCGTCGTCAGCCCGCCAACTTCACGCAGCGTCAGCGCGACGCGGCCATCCGCCGGAAGGTCGGGGTGACAGCAGGTAAAGATCAGCCGCAACTCGTCGTCGCGGATATGTTCTGGAATGGCCGGCTCCGAGGCCGGGTCGGCCAGCGCGGCGAGCTGCGGCAAGGCGCCGGCAAGTCGTGCCTGCCGGCGCCAGCGGTCCACCATCCTGAAACGGCCGGTCGACACCAGCCACGAATAGGGATTGGCTGGAACGCCCTCACGCGGCCACCGGTCCGCCGCGGCGGCGAAGGCCTCATGAAGAGCCTCCTCCGCCGCATCGAAGCCGCCAAGCAGGCGGATCAGCGTGGCGAGCACACGCCGCTTCTCGCCGCGATAAGCCGTCTCGACGGCGGCGCGGGCGCCAGCTTCGCTCACAGTTGTGGCGGCGGGCTCGAGAAGTCGACCAGCGGGCGCACTTCAATGGAGCCGATCTTCGCCAACGGGTGTCCGCCGATCGCGCGCACCGCATCGTTCAGGTCGGTCGCTTCGACGAGAACGATGCCACCCAACATGTCTTTCGTCTCCATGAAGGGGCCGTCCACCGCCGACATCTTGCCGTCGCGCGTCTGCACGGTCATGGCGTTTTCGGGCAATTCCAGCGCCTCGCCCATGACGAAATGACCGGTTTCCTTCAGCTTCTCGTCATAGCCGGCGCATTCGGCCAGGGCCGCATTCGCTTCCGGGCTGCCGCCGAAAAGCACTTTGGGATCGTAGTAGATAAGGCAAGCGTAGCGCATGGTGTCTCTCCTTGTATGAGCGCTTCGAACGCCCATGGTCGTTTCGCAGCGGCCGGAATCGACACCACCATGATAAATTTTTTGCGCTCTGTCGAAACGAACCTCAATCCATGAGGCTGGGCAGGCCCGTCGCCAGGGTCGGAAAGATGCAAACGAGGATGAGCACCGCGAAGGGCGGGATGAGCCAAGGCAGGATCGCCCGCGCCAGGCGGTGATAGGGCACATTGCCTACCTGCGCGACCACGAACAGCGCCATACCCATGGGCGGTGTAAGGATCGAGATCATCAGGTTGAGCACGACGATAATACCGAAATGAATCGGATCGATACCGAAGCCCATCGCCACAGGCACGAGGATCGGCACAACGATCAGCAGGATCACCAGCGATTCGATGAAACAGCCGAGCAGGAAGATCATCAGATTGACGGCGATGAGGAAGCTCAGGGGACCGTCCGTCAGCGTCAGGAAGAGTTGCGTAATCTGTTGCGGCGCCTGTTCGCGGGCGAGAATAAACCCGAGCAGCCCCACCCCGGCGACGATGGTGGCAATAGAGGCAGAGGTGGCGGTAGTCTCGTAGATCGCATCCCAAAGCCGTTTCAGGGTCAATTCGCGGTAGAAAGCGAGATCGATCACGATGGCGTATAAAACAGTTACCGCCGCCGCCTCGGTCGGCGAAAACAAACCGCTGAAAATGCCGCCGACGATCACGAAGGGCGTGGCGAGCGCGGGAAACGACTTGACGAACAGCACGCCGACATTGCCCACACCCTGCCAGGTATCACGCGGATAATTGCGCCGCCTGGCCAGTACATAGACCATGACCATGAGCGAGGCTGCGCAGAGAACGCCCGGCACGATGCCGCCCAGGAACAACCGCCCGATGGAGGTGTTCGACACCACACCGTAAAGCACCATGGTGATGGATGGCGGCACCAGCGGGCCGATCATCGAGGAGGCCGCGGTGACCGCGCCGGAGAAATCGTCGTCATAGCCGGCCTCCCGCATCGATTCGATTTCCATTTTTCCAAGCCCGCCCGCGTCGGCGAGCGCCGAGCCGGACATACCGGAAAAGAACAGCGAGGCGAGCACGTTCACATGGCCGAGCCCGCCCGTGATGTGCCCCACCAGCGCACGCGCAAAGCCGAAGAGGTGGCGCGTGATGCCTGCCGAATTGAGGATTGCCGCCGCGAGGATGAAGAGCGGGACGGCAAGCAGCGGAAAGCTGTTCAGCCCATCCACCATGCGCTGCATGGCAAAGGAAATACCCATGCCCGAATAATAGAAATAGCCCATCGAGACGAAGATCATCGCCACGCCGATGGGCACACCCACCAGCACCATGACGAGCCAGGCAGCACCGATCGTTGCAAGGATCATTGGTGAACCTCCCCGGCATCCCCGCCGCGCACCAGCATGGCAAGCCGCCGCGCAATCCGATGCAGAATGAGGACCGAGGCCACCAGCCCCGACGCGTAGAGAACCGCATCGCTCATGGGCAGCGTCACCGCTTCATTGTTCCAGGTGCGCAGCACGGTCTTGTAGGAGATCCAGACGAGGTGGGCGACGATCGCCAGATAGACCGCATCTATCAGGGTGAAGAGCAGGCGGCGCCAGGCGCGCGGGAGCGCATCCGCGATGAAGCCCATGCGCAACTGGCCGTTCTGACGCTCCACTTCTGCAATGCCGATGAACGCCATCCAGACCCAGATCCAGCGCGCCGCCTCCTCGGTCCAGACCGGCCCGGTGAAAAGCGGCGTGCGGCCGAAAATCTGGATCAGGAGCACGCCAAACAGAATGATGAAGAGAATGGAAGCGACACAGCCTTCCAGACTGTATCTGCGCAGAAACGACATGCGATGACCCCAGCTATCGAGGGAAAAGTGGCGGGACCAAAGCCCCGCCCCATGTTTCAGTCGCCGATCACTTCGGCAATCGACCCTTCGCCAAACTCGGCTTCGAGCTCGTCATAATAGGGCTTCATGGCGGCCCGGAAGGGCTCGAGATCCGGTTCCGTGATGGTCAGACCGCGCTCCTTGAACGTCTCCAGCAACTCCTTCTCCGCTTTGAAGGTCAGTTCGTCGGAGACATCGCCACCGGCCTCGACCGCCGTCTGCACCCATTCCTTCTCCTGATCGGACAGACCGTCCCAGACCGATTTGGCGATCTGCACCGCCGAGGACGCCACGAAATGATTGGTGAGCGCGATGTGGCTCTGCACCTCGTAGAATTTCATCGCCTCGATGGTCGGCAGGGGGTTTTCTTCGGCATCCACCTGATTGGTCTGGAGCGCGAGATAGACCTCCTGAAACGCCACCGGCGCCGGCGTCGCGCCCACATTCTCGGCATAGGCGATCAGGAACGGCACGTTGGGGGTGCGCATGCGCAGGCCCTTCATGTCGTCCATGGATTCGATCCCCTTATTCGAGGTGGTCTGGCGCGTGCCGTAGTACCAGGTGTCGAGCAATTCGATGCCCTGTTCAGAAAATTTCTCGTCCATCTTCTTGCCCCACGGCCCGTCGACGATCTTCTGAAGATGCTCGAAATCGCGAACCACATAGGGCGCGCCGATAAGCTTCAATTCAGGAATCACATAGCTCATGTCGGGATAGCCGGTCATGACCATGTCGAGCTCGCCGGCCTGAACCTGCGCCACCATGGCCTTGAAGTCGCCCAGCTGCGAGGACGGAAAGATTTTCACCGTCATCTCGCCGCCAGAGATATCGGCAAGCTTTTCCTGAAACGCCTGTGCGCCACGATAAACGTTGGACACTTCATTGTCCTGCATGCCGAAGGTCAGTTCCTTCGCCTGCAGTGCAGCGGTGCTGAAGGCAAGCGCGGCCGCGCCGAGCATCAGTTTTGAAATGAGTTTCATGCAATCCTCCCTTGGAATGTGGAACAGGCTTCCCGGCCTGTCATGTCAGTCTGTTTTGTCTGCTTCTTTCTGAAAGTAATCGGAGACCTTTCGCGGGCTTTTCAGCCGCGCGCGATAGGAGCGCGCCAGATGCCGGTCCATCACATCCGTCGCGGTAATCATGTCGCCATCGATAATGGCCTGATAGATCGCCCGGTGTTCTTCATAGGCAACCGTGTCGTGCTTTGCCGGGTCATCCGTCGGCGGCCGCTGCGCAAGCATGGCGCTGACGAACATATCGTGCAGGCCGAGAATAACCGGATTGCCGATCACCGAGACCAGCACACGATGAAACGCGCTGTCCGTGCGAGCGAAATCGCCTGTACCGATTGCTTCGAAGTTTTCCTCCAGCGCCGCGCGGAAGGCGTCGATGCCGGCATTGATGCGCTCGTCGAGCCCCGCATAGTGCAGCATCAGTGGCGCCTCGATGAAGGCGACATCGCCCGCATCCGGCTGCCGCCCGTAATAGGCGACGCCTGCACCGAGTTCCGGATCGGCCACCGCCAGCGCATTGACGGTACCGCCGCCCCAGCAGAACCCGATCACGACGGTCTTCTGGCCGTCGCGGGTCACAGCCTGTACCGCGGCATCCATGTCCATGACAGTTTCTTCGAGGTCGGAGGCAAGCATCATGTCGCGGCCGCGCGGGGCCTGGTCGAACGGCACGACGGCGCTCCGCTCCTTGCGGTCGAACAGTGCCGGAATCGCGACTTCCAGTCCCTGGGCGGCGTATTTCTCTGCCACGCCCTTCAGCTGGTCGGTAACACCGAAGATCTCCTGCAGGATCACAAGACCGCCGCGGCGCGGCGCGGTTGGAGGCTGGATCCAACAGTCAAGTTCGTGACCGTCCTTTGCGGTCAGGCGATGCATGGATGCGGTATCGGATGACGTCATGATTGGAGTCCTTTCTG
>NZ_CAJXGF010000197.1 GCF_913053745.1 uncultured Nitratireductor sp. | reverse complement strand
CAGCGAATCATGTCGTCATCCGACATGATTTCGTGATCGCCATGGCTCCAGCCAAGTCGCGCCAGGTAGTTGCGCAGCGCCGAGGGCAGGTAGCCCATGGCGCGATAAGCCTCTACTCCGAGCGCTCCGTGACGCTTGGAAAGTTTTGCGCCGTCTGGACCATGAATGAGCGGGATATGTGCCATGACCGGCACTTCCCATCCCATCGCCTTGTAAATCACCGTTTGACGTGCCGCATTGGTCAGGTGATCGTCGCCGCGAATGATGTGCGTCACGCCCATGTCGTGATCGTCGACCACCACGGCGTGCATATAGGTCGGCGAACCGTCCGAACGCAGGATAATGAAGTCGTCGAGGTCTTTGTTGGGAAAGCGGATTGTGCCCTGTACCTGATCCTCGACTACTGTCTCCCCATTCTGGGGCGTCTTGATGCGGATCACGGGCTTGATGCCATCCGGTGCCTGCGCGGGATCGCGGTCGCGCCAGGTGCCGTCGTAGCGTGGCGGGCGTCCTTCGGCGCGTGCCTTCTCGCGCATCGCCTCGAGCTCTTCCTGCGAACTGTAGCAATAATAGGCTTCTCCAGCGGCGACCAGTGCCTCTGCCACTTCGCGGTGGCGGTCGGCCCGCGCATACTGGGAGACCGGCTCGCCGTCGCAGCTCAAGCCCAGCCAGGAAAGCCCATCCAGAATCGCCATTGTGGCCGTATCGGTCGAGCGCTGACGGTCGGTGTCCTCGATGCGCAACAGCATTTTGCCGCCCATATGGCGTGCATAAAGCCAGTTGAAGAGTGCTGTGCGTGCACCGCCGATATGAAGATATCCGGTGGGCGAGGGCGCAAAGCGGGTGACGACGGGCTTTGTCATGGATCTTTCCCGGGAATTGTCGCGGCCGCGCAGTCCGAATGAGGGTATGCGATACCGCAGGTGGCGTTCGGTTGGCTGTCATGTAGCATACAACGCTCGGGGCGCAAGCATTGCACGGGAGGCCACGCCATGGGGGGCGAGGCGGCAGCGGCAGAAGGCGACGAACGCATACAGTTCGCAGCCACCGGATCGAGACCGGCCGAAATGGATAAGGTCGACCCGCAACCTTTGCGGCGCGGCTCCTCATTTCGCGCCGCGGCGAGACGCTGGCGGATCGCTGACCGTGCAGCAGCGTTCGTTGCCGGCATAATCTCCGCCGCAACGCGGGAAGCCCAGAGGGGAACCCTGTTTCTATGGCTGCCGGTACTGCTGGGCTGCGGCGCGCTGATTTACTTTGCGCTTCCAGTCGAGCCGCCGGTTTATGCGCTGGGCAGCGGCGTTGCCGTTTGCGCGATAGCGATCATCCTCTCAAATGGTCGGCCAGGTCTGCAGCGCTCACTGCTTGCAGCGCTTCTTGTGCTGTTGGGGCTTGTGGCGGGCATGCTCGAGACATGGCGTGCCGCCACGCCTATGCTGGGGTCGGACATTACCACACGTGTCACCGGGCGCGTGCTTGCCGTAGAGCCGCGCGCCGGAGGGCGCATTCGCCTGACGTTGGAACTTCTGGAAACCCAGCGTCCGCAATTGCGCTATCCACCAGCACGTGTACGACTTTCGGCGCGCGCCGTCCCTGCGGGTTTGAAACCGGGTGAAGGGGTTCGAGGGCTGGCCCGGCTCATGGCCCCCTCCGGACCTGTGCGCCCGCAAGCTTACGATTTTTCGTTTGAGAGCTATTTCGATGAGCTTGGCGCTGTCGGTTTCTTTATGCGCAATCCCCAACGCACCGAGCTCGACACGCCCGCAGGGTTTTCTCAACGGTTCTCGTCATATCTGCAGGCAGTGCGAGAAGGCTTGGCGGAGCGGCTCCGCGAGCGCGTCGGCGGGCCGGAGGGAGAGGTCGCTGCTGCCTTGATCACGGGCATGCGCGGCGGCATCCCCAGCTCCTACAACGAAGACCTGCGGCGGGCCGGTCTGGCGCATGTCCTGGCCATTTCCGGGCTGCACATGGCACTGGCCGCTGTTACCATCATAGGGTCGGCACGACTCGGCTTTGCCTTCTTTCCGGGTTTCTCATCGCGACACCCGGTGAGAAAATATGCGGCTGCGGCTGCGCTACTCGTCTGCTTTCTCTATCTTCTGGTGTCGGGAGCGGGTGTCGCCGCTCAACGTTCGTTTCTCATGCTGGCGGTTATGCTCCTGGCGATGTTGTTCGACAGGGCGGCGCTGACATTGCGCAATCTCGCGATTGCCGCGCTTGCGGTTCTAATCGTTGCGCCGCACGAGATCGTCGGACCGGGGTTTCAAATGTCGTTCGCAGCAACGGCAGCGCTTATCGCTGGCTACGCGGCATGGAATGCCAATCGTGAAAAACGTTCCGGTCACGACGGACGTGCCGAGCGGCAAGGTTGGCGGGCTGTGCTGCGTTTTGTTCTCATTTACATCGGCGGGCTCGCCCTGACCTCGTTGATCGCCGGCGTTGCCACCACACTTTACGGCGTCTGGCATTTTCAGCGCGCGTCGCCGTTGGCCCTTGGAGCCAATTTGGCGGCGATGCCCATTGTATCGCTTGTGGTCATGCCGTCGGCCGTCGCGGCAATGGTGACACTTCCCTTCAATCTGGACGCCTGGCCCCTGGCCTTCATGGGGTGGGGCATAACCACGGTGATGAAGATCGCACACTGGTTTTCCGACCGCACGCCATTCGATGCGACCGGCGCAATTCCGCTCGCCGCCACGTTAAGCCTCACGGGCGCGTTGGCGATCCTGACCCTCACGACGACGAAAATGCGGTTTGCAGCGCTGCCCCTGCTTGGGCTCGGCCTTTGTTTGATCGCATCGCGCAATTTGCCCGATGTCTTCATCTCCGAAGATGCGAGATTGGTTGCCGTGCGAACGCAGGATGGCGCGCTTGCTGTCAATCGTTCTCGTCCCAACGCCTTCTCCACCGAGAACTGGCTGCGCGCTGCGGCGACTGGCGCTGTGCGAAAACCGGAAAAGCTCGCTACGGGTTCCAGTGGCGAGCTTGTCAAACAATCCGGCGAAGGCGGGTTTTTGTGCAATGACGATGCCTGCGTGTTTCGTCATCCGAGCGGAGCCGTGATAGCGCAGATAAAAGAAACGGATGCACAGACACCCCGCGCGATCATCGCCGAGCTGTGTGAGATCGCCAACCTCGTGATCGTCAACGAAGCAAGGATCGACCGAGGATGCGACAATGGAGACGCTCAAATGATCACCGCCAAGGATCTGGCGAGACGGGGCAGTGCGGAGGTTCGAATCGCAGCAAGCGGAGAACGAGCACCCGTGCTGCGTGTCGTCTTCGCGATCCGGGAACCCTATCGCCCCTGGCATGAGCATCGGAAATTCTCACGCGCCGCCCGTGGGCTCGGCCCCTACAAGGGCAGGTAAAGGAACGAAACCAGGAACCGATATCAATCGTGAAATGATAAAATTAATCTATTAATATCAATATATTGAAAAGAATTTATAATTCTCCGCGTAAGGTTTTGAGTTCTCCGCAGAGCGCGATGTTCAGCCAGCACGCTCCATAAAGGCTTTCGCCGCATGGGGCGCGCGAATCTTTCCTTCATGGATGAAATAAACGAACACGTCGCGTGGTTTGCGCTCCGGTTTGAAATCGGGGTCAACAAGTGGCAGGTCATCCGGTTGGCCACCACCCGCCCATTGTTTGGCTCGCTCGCTCCATGCGTCGAGTTCCGCCGGTGGATAGGCGGTCGGAATATCATCCTCGCCGCGTTGCAGGCGCGCATAGACGAAGTCGCTCGTGACGTCGGCAATCTCAGGATAGGTGTTGTGATGCGCATAGCAGATGGCGGCACCGTATTTGCGCACGAGTTGCGGAAATTCGGGCGTACAGAAGGAATCGTGTCGCACTTCCAGCACGTGACGCAGCGCGATTCCGTCACGCTTGGCCGGGAGAAGTTTCAAAAAGCCCTCGAAATCCTCCGGGTCGAACTTTTTGGTCGGTGCAAACTGCCAGACAAGGGGACCGAGCTTGTCGCCTATTTCGGATATCCCGGAACCGAGAAATTTCTCAAGAGATTCGGAAGCTTCGGAGAGAACCTTGCGATTGGTCACGAAGCGGTTCCCCTTGAGTGAGAAAACAAACCCTTCCGGCGCTTCGCTTGCCCATTTCGCATAAGTGGCAGGTTTCTGGCTGCCGTAATAGGTGCCGTTTACCTCGATTGTCGGGACTTGCCGTGATGCATACTCAAGCTGGCGTTTCTTTGCCAGATCGTCGGGATAGAAGGTTCCTTCCCACGGCTGAAACGTCCAGCCGCCCATACCGGCGCGAATGGTGCCTGTGCTCATCTGTTCACTCCGCTGCCTGCGCCTTGCCGGCCGGCCGGCGCTCCAGAAGTTCTTTCAGGAATTTGCCGGTATAGCTGCGCGGTTCGGCCATCACGTCGTCGATAGACCCGGACGCCACGAGTTCACCACCGCCAGCGCCGCCCTCGGGCCCCAGGTCGAGAACCCAGTCGGCCGTCTTGATGACTTCGAGATTGTGCTCGATCACCACCACCGTATTGCCCTGGTCCACCAGTTCGTGCAGCACCTCGAGCAACTTCGCCACGTCGTGAAAATGCAGCCCCGTGGTCGGCTCGTCGAGAATGTAGAGCGTGCGCCCCGTGGCCCGTTTCGACAGCTCCTTGGCAAGTTTGATGCGCTGGGCCTCGCCGCCGGAAAGCGTCGTTGCCTGCTGGCCGATATGGATGTATCCGAGCCCGACGCGGGCAAGCGTCGTCAATTTGTCACGCACCGCCGGTACGGCGGCGAAGAATTCCACCCCCTCGTCAACCGTCATCTCGAGCACGTCGGCAATAGACTTTCCCTTAAACGTGACTTCCAGCGTCTCCCGGTTGTAGCGCTTGCCGTGACAGACGTCGCAGGTCACATACACATCGGGCAGAAAGTGCATCTCGATCTTGATGACGCCATCCCCCTGACATGCCTCGCAGCGCCCGCCCTTCACGTTGAAAGAGAAGCGGCCGGGCTGGTAGCCGCGCGCCTTCGCTTCCGGCAAGCCAGCAAACCAGTCGCGGATCGGCGTGAAGGCGCCGGTGTAGGTGGCGGGATTGGAGCGCGGTGTACGACCGATCGGCGACTGATCGATGTCAATCACCTTGTCGAGATGTTCCAGACCCTCGATCCGGTCGTGTTCGGCCGGTTGTTCGCGCGAGCCCATAATGCGGCGCGACGCGGACTTGAAAAGCGTCTCGATCAGAAGCGTTGACTTGCCACCGCCGGAAACGCCGGTCACACAGGCAAAGGTTCCGAGAGGTACCTCGGCTGTCACATCCTTGAGATTGTTACCCCGCGCGCCCACAACGCGGATGCGGCGCTTTTTCGGGATGTCGCGGCGTTGTGCCGGCATGGGGATGGCCATTTCGCCCGTCAGATACCTGCCTGTGACGGAGGCGGAGCTGGCCATGATGTCACGCGGCGTGCCCTCGGCGATGATCTGGCCGCCATGAACGCCGGCCGCGGGACCGATATCGACCACATGATCGGCCGTCAGGATCGCGTCCTCGTCGTGCTCGACCACGATCACCGTATTGCCCAGGTCTCGCAGATGCCTGAGCGTCGCCAGCAGGCGGTCGTTGTCGCGCTGGTGCAGGCCGATCGAGGGTTCGTCAAGTACGTAAAGCACGCCCGTCAGGCCGGACCCAATCTGTGAGGCGAGACGGATGCGCTGGCTTTCACCGCCCGACAGCGTGCCCGAACTGCGTGAAAGCGTTAGATAATCGAGCCCCACATCGTTGAGAAAACGCAGGCGTTCGCGAATTTCCTTTAGAATCCGCACGGCGATTTCGTTTTGCTTGTCGTTGAGACGTTCCGGAAGATCTTCGAACCAGGCGCCCGCCTTGAGTATCGACATCTCTGTCACCTGGCCGATATGCAGATCGTCGATTTTGACAGCAAGTGCCTCGGGTTTCAGCCGGTGTCCTCCGCAGGCAGGGCAGGGGTGGGCCGACATATAGCGCTCGATCTCCTCGCGCATCCAGGCCGATTCCGTCTCCTTCCAGCGCCGTTGCAGATTCACCACGACACCTTCGAACGGCTTGGTGGTGCGGTAGCTACGCAGGCCGTCATCATAGTCGAAGACGATTTTCTTGTCGCCGGTACCATTCAGGATCGCATTCCGGCCATCGACCGGCAGATCACGCCAACGGTCGCCGACCTTGAAGCCATACTCGCGCCCGAGCGCTTCCAGAGTCTGCAGGTAATAGGGGGATGTGGATTTCGCCCATGGCGCGATCGCACCTTCGCGCAGTATCGTGTTGTCGTCCGGCACCACGAGATTCGGATCGATGGCGCGCTGACTACCGAGTCCGTCACAGGTCGGGCAGGCGCCAGCGGGATTGTTGAACGAAAACAGCCGCGGTTCGATCTCCGGAATGGTGAAACCCGATACCGGGCAGGCGAATTTTTCAGAGAAGACGATGCGCTCATGCGTCTCGTTCTTCGATTTGTTGGCGCCGCCGCCTTGGGCGGTCGCAGCTTCGGAGAGCGGTTTGTCGGCGAATTCGGCGATTGCCAGTCCGTCCGCCAGCTTCAGGCAGGTTTCGAGCGAATCCGCCAAGCGCGTCGTCAGATCGTCACGCACCACCACGCGGTCCACCACCACGTCGATGTCATGCTTGTATTTCTTGTCGAGCGCCGGCACCTCCGCAATCTCGTAGAAAGTACCGTCTACCTTGACGCGCTGGAATCCCTTCTTCTGGAGCTCGGCCATTTCCTTCCGGTATTCGCCTTTGCGCCCGCGCACGATTGGTGCGAGAACGTACAGGCGCGTGCCTTCCTCCAGCGCCATCACGCGATCGACCATCTGGCTGACCGTCTGGCTTTCGATGGGAAGTCCGGTCGCCGGCGAATACGGGACGCCGACGCGCGCGAAAAGCAGACGCATATAGTCGTAAATCTCCGTCACCGTGCCGACGGTGGAGCGGGGATTGCGCGAAGTGGTCTTTTGTTCGATGGAAATG
>NZ_CAJXGF010000196.1 GCF_913053745.1 uncultured Nitratireductor sp. | reverse complement strand
GGACGAGGCTGAGGTCTAAGTCGGGCAGGTTTTCGTCTCCGGGAAAGCGTGCTGGCAGCAACGACCCTTCGCGTATGTCGCTAGCGCGTGGCAATGGGCCTGACCGTCGCTATGGTAGAGCCATGAACACACCGATTCGCATTCTCGGCATCGACCCGGGTCTCCGGCGCACTGGCTGGGCCATTATTGACGCACAGGGCAATTCCCTGCGTTTTGTCGGTGCTGGCACGGTAACGTCGGATGGAAAAGCCGACCTCGCGTCGCGCTTGTGCCAGTTGCATGACGGGCTCGATTCGATACTTCACGATCATCGGCCGGATGAGGCCGCTGTCGAGGCCACTTTCGTCAACAAGGACGCCTCGGCGACGCTCAAGCTCGGCCAGGCGCGCGGCATCGCCATGCTGGTGCCCGCGCGCGCCGGCCTGCCGGTTGCCGAATATGCGCCCAATGCGGTCAAAAAGACCGTGATCGGGGTCGGTCACGGCGACAAAAAGCAGATTCACATGATGGTGAAGGTGCTGATGCCGAAGGCGCGATTCGACACGGACGACGCCGCGGATGCCATCGCCATCGCCATCTGTCATGCGCATCACCGGCAATCCGCCGCCTCCCGATTGGCAATGGAAACACTCAAATGATCGGCAAACTGAAGGGCATTATCGACGAGATCGGCGAAGATCACTGCATCGTCGATGTGGGTGGTGTCGGCTATGTGGCTTTCTGCCCGGCGCGCACGCTGGCGGCGCTCGAGGGAGAGGGAACGGCGGTGACTTTGTTCATCGAAACCTATGTGCGCGAGGACATGATCCGGCTCTACGGGTTTCGCACCGCGCTGGAGCGAGAATGGTTCCGGCTGCTTCAGAACAATGTGCAGGGTGTGGGCGCCAAGGTAGCGCTTTCCGTACTTTCCACGCTTTCGGCCTCAGAGCTCGCCAATGCCATTGCGTTGAAGGATGCGGCGACGGTGGCGCGTGCGCCGGGCGTGGGCAAGAAGGTCGCCGAACGCATCGTCTCGGAGCTGAAGAGCAAGGCGCCCGCCTATGCCGGAGAGGCGAGCGGCACAATCGGTCTCAAGCAGGAACTGGGCGAAGGGGCGGCCCCCGCACCGGTTTCCGATGCGGTCTCGGCATTGGCCAATCTGGGCTATTCGCGCGATGTGGCGGCGAATGCGGTTGCCGCGGCGATGAAAACGGCGGGCGAGGAAGCCGATACCGGCACGCTGATTAGACTTGGCCTGAAAGAACTGGCGCGTTAGGCAAGGCGAGGCGTGCCCGGTCTGGTAACGAAACGGAATTCTGCGGATGACGGATGGCGAACGGCTCATTGCAGCCGACAAGCGCGGTGAGGACCTCGATGCGACGATGCGGCCGCAATCGCTGGACGACTTTGTCGGCCAGAAGGCGGCGCGCGCCAATCTGAAGGTCTTCATCGAGGCCGCACGTGGGCGTGGCGAGGCGCTGGACCACGTCCTTTTCGTCGGCCCGCCCGGGCTCGGCAAGACCACACTGGCGCAGATCATGGCGCGCGAACTGGGCGTGAACTTCCGCTCCACTTCCGGACCGGTGATCGCAAAGGCTGGCGACCTGGCGGCGCTTCTGACAAATCTCGAAGAGCGGGACGTGCTCTTCATCGACGAAATTCACCGGCTGAATCCGGCGGTGGAGGAAATCCTCTACCCGGCGATGGAAGATTTTCAGCTCGACCTGATCATCGGCGAGGGGCCGGCTGCCCGTTCGGTCAAGATTGATCTGGCGAAGTTCACGCTGGTGGCGGCGACCACACGGCTCGGCCTTTTGACCACGCCTCTGCGCGACCGTTTCGGCATTCCCGTGCGGCTCGATTTTTACACGACTGACGAGTTGCAATCCATCGTGACGCGCGGCGCGCGTATTCTGGGGATGCCGCTGGTTGCGGACGGGGCCGAGGAAATCGCGCGCCGGGCACGGGGTACGCCGCGCATCGCCGGCCGCCTTTTGCGTCGCGTGCGCGACTTCGCCAGCGTGGCGGGTGCGAGCGAAGTGACGCGAAAAGTGGCCGATGAGGCGCTGTCGCGGCTCGAGGTGGATGCGCTCGGTCTCGATCAGCTGGATCGGCGCTACCTGACCATGATCGTGGAGAATTTCGGTGGCGGTCCGGTGGGCATCGAGACCATTGCAGCGGCGCTTTCGGAGCCGCGCGACGCCATCGAGGACATTATCGAGCCTTATTTGATCCAGCAGGGATTTATCCAACGCACGCCGCGCGGGCGCGTTCTCGCCGCCAAGGCCTGGCGTCACATGGGGCTCCAGCCGCCCAAGGAACTGGCACAGGCGCAGATCAACCTGTTTCAGCAGGGAAATGCAGAATGAGCGCCGGCGCTGACGAGAACCCGACGGTCGGACTTTCAGGCGAACTGACCGATTTCGGGCATCGTCTGGTGGCGCGGGTCTATTTCGCCGATACGGATTTCACAGGCGTGGTCTACCATGCCCGTTATCTGGAGTTTCTGGAGCGCGGGCGTTCCGATTTCCTGCGTCTTGCCGGCGTCCACCACACCGAACTTGCCGATGGAAAGCATGGCGAGGCGCTGGCCTGGGTGGTTCGGCGTATGGAAATCGACTTTCGCCAACCCGCCCGCGTCGACGACGTCCTCACTGTGGAAACCCGTACCGAGACGATCTCGGGTGCGCGTATCTTTATGGCGCAACGCCTTTTGCGCGATGGGGAGGTCCTGGTGGAAGCGAAGGTCGAGGCCGCCATCATAGGCGTCTCCGGCAGACCGCGCCGTTTCCCGAAAGAGTGGATCGAAGCCTTCAAGCCCAAAAACGGCTGAGATACAAATCGTGAAGTCGCGAACCGCCACCGGCGTGCGCGTGCCGCGTCTCAAAGCCGACCCTCGATCCTGAACGTCGCTTCTCCTAACGCTTAATTAACCATAACGGTTCATGAAGAAAATCATGAAATCCGTAGCGAATCCGCACGCCTTCCTTTCACCAAATTTTACCGGATAAAGGGGCGTTGAAGCATCTTGCGGGGACGCCTCGGATCGGACGCAGGCAACGGCACGCAAGCAGGGGCGAAGCCGAAACGAGATGTACGCCGCCCTGATCTTAAGAGGATGTTGATCCATGGAAAGTGTTACACTCGCCGCACCGGGTGGGGAGTTGTCGATCTGGGCATTGTTCTGGCAGGCCGGCTGGGTGGTCAAGCTGGTCATGATCGGACTGCTGGTAGCCTCAATCTGGACCTGGGCGATCATTGTCGACAAGCTGATCGCCTATGCACGCATGCGCTCGGCGCTCAATCGTTTCGAAAAGACCTTCTGGTCGGGACAATCCCTGGAAGATCTCTATCGCGCGCTTTCGGAGCGCAAAACCACGGGTATGGGCTCGATTTTCGTTGCCGCCATGCGCGAGTGGAAGAAGAGTTTCGAGAAGGGTGCGCGCTCGCCCATCGGTTTGCAGACGCGCATCGACAAGGCGATGGATCTTGCGCTTATGCGTGAGATGGAACGGCTCGAGAGCCGCCTGGGCTTCCTTGCCTCCATTGGTTCGGCCGCACCGTTCATCGGCCTGTTCGGAACTGTGGTCGGCATCATGACCTCGTTTCAGGCGATTGCTGGATCCAAGTCCACCAATCTGGCCGTTGTGGCGCCGGGCATCGCCGAGGCGCTGCTTGCCACGGCAATCGGCCTTCTGGCGGCTATTCCGGCCGTGATCGCCTACAACAAGCTGTCATCCGACGCGGGCAAGCTCGCCGGGCGCATGGAAGGCTTCGCGGACGAGTTTTCGACCATCCTGTCGCGGCAGATCGACGAGAAGGTCGCCGCCAAGGCGGCTTAGGAGAGCGCAATGGGTATGTCAGTCGGTTCGGCAGGTGGACGAAACGGGCGGCGGCGTGGTCGTCGCGGTTCGCGCACGGGCCTGATTTCCGAAATCAATGTGACGCCCTTCGTGGACGTTATGCTGGTGCTGCTCATCATCTTCATGGTGGCGGCGCCCCTGCTCACGGTCGGCGTGCCGATCGATCTGCCGGAAACGCAGGCCAAGGCTCTGAATTCCGAGACGCAGCCGATCACTGTTTCCGTCAACAATGGCGGCCAGATTTATCTGCAGGAAACCGAGGTGCCCATCGAAGAGGTGGTGCCGAAGCTGCAGGCAATCGCACGCTCCGGTTACGACGAGCGCATTTATGTGCGCGGGGATCGCGCGGCCGATTACGGCACGGTGATGCGCGTGATGGCGCGAATTTCGGCCGCCGGATATCGCAATCTGGGTCTGGTCACCTTACAGGAAGAGGGCAATTGACCGAATGAAGGCGGGTCTCGTTACATCGGTGACCATGCATGCGGCGTTGCTGGGTTTCGGCCTGTTTTCGCTATCGGCGCCGCGCGCCTTCGAGGTGGCGGACGTCGAAGCTCTGCCTGTCGAGATCATTCCCATCGAATCGATGACTCAGGTGCAGGAAGGCGACAAGAAGGCCGAGCTTTCCGAAACGCCCACGCCAACGCCGACAAAGCGCCCCGACCCGGTGGAGAATGCGCAGAATACCGGTGATAACGACGTCGACCTGAAAACGCCGCCGACTCCGGAGCCGCGCCAGCGCGAGGTGGAGAAGACGGCGGAACCGCCGCCTGCGCCCAAGCCGACGCCCAAGCCTGAACCGAAACCCGAGCCGGAGCCTCAGCAGGCCGCGGCGGAGCCGACCCCGGTACCGGCGACCGAGGTGCGCCCTGAGCCGCAGCCCAAGCAGGAGGTGACGCCCGAACCCGCGTCCGAGGAAACCGTGGTGGCGGAAACGCCCGAGGCAGAGAGCGTTTCGCTGCCCAACAGCGCGCCGGTTCCACAATCGCGACCGCAACCACCCAAGGCGAGCACGGCCAAGGCGCCCGAGCGCAAGGATGCGGACAAGCCGGCGCAGAAGACTGCCTCGAAGCCGAAATCGGAGAACTCCGAGGAGTTGTTCGACGAAGTGGCCGCGCTTTTGAACAAGGACAAGGCGTCTGGCGGCGGCGCGAAGCGGTCGCAGGAGCAGGCTTCGCTCGGTGGTAGCCGCAACACGCCTGGCGAAAAGCTTTCCCAGAGTGAGATGGATGCGTTGCGCGGCCAGATCCAGCGCTGCTGGAACGTGCCGGCTGGCGCGCTCGATGCGGAGAACCTGAAAGTTTCGATCCAGATGAACCTCGACGCGAGCGGAAACATCGAGGGCAGCCCGCGCATTATTGCCGGCGGCAACGGGACGATGGTGGAGCGGGCGGCGGCCGAATCGGCACGTCGCGCCGTCCTCCAGTGTGCGCCCTACAATCTGCCGGCTGCCAAGTACGACACCTGGTCAGAAGTCATCGTCCACTTCGATCCGAGCGACATGTTTTAACCTAGGCACCCTCCGCAAGGCGATGGGAGCTTGAGCCTAACCAAAGTGGGAGAGGCAGGAGCAAATGCAGACAATCATAAGAGCAACCTTCCTGATGGCGACGCTCATCGCCGGGCTTGGCGTTGCGGTGCTGCCGGCGCGGGCAGTGGTGGAAATCGACATCAACAAGGGCGTGGTCGAGCCATTGCCGATCGCGGTGACGGAGTTCATTTCCGCCGACGGTAGGGGTGCTGAGATTGCAGGTGTCATCGAAGCCGATCTGCGGCGTTCCGGCCTGTTCGCGCCTATCGAGAAGGGCGCTTTTATCGAGCAGATCTCCAATCCGGATGCCGCGCCGCGCTTTGAGGACTGGACCGTAATCAACGCGCAGGCGCTGGTGACTGGCAAGGTCTCCGAGACGCCGGACGGGCGGCTGAGGGCCGAGTTCCGGCTGTGGGACACCTATGCCGGCCAGCAGCTCATCGGCGAACAGTTTTTCACCAGCAAGGAAAAATGGCGTCGCGTTGCGCACATCATCGCGGATGCCATCTATCAGCGGCTGACGGGCGAGAGCGGTTATTTCGACACGCGCATCGTTTACGTGGACGAGTCCGGCCCGCGCAACAACCGCGTGAAGCGGCTCGCGATCATGGATCAGGACGGGGCCAATCAGCGTTTTCTCACCGATGGCCGTGCCATCGTCCTGACGCCGCGTTTCTCGCCGACGCGCCAGGAAATCACCTACATGTCCTATGAGGGCGGCCAGCCGCAGGTCTATCTCCTGCAACTGGAAACCGGCCAGCGTGAGCTTGTCGGCAATTTTCCCGGCATGACGTTTGCGCCGCGTTTCTCGCCCAATGGCCAGCAGATCGTAATGAGTCTTCTGCGTGACGACGGCAATTCGAACATCTTCGCGATGGACCTGCGCAGCCGCAACACGACTCGCCTGACGACCTCCAACGCCATCGATACCTCCCCCTCCTATTCGCCGGACGGATCGCAGATCGTGTTCACCTCCGACCGTGGCGGACGTGCGCAGATCTATGTGATGGGGGCGAGTGGCGGCGATCCGAAGCGCATTTCCTTCGGAGACGGCACCTATTCGACGCCAGTGTGGTCGCCACGCGGCGATCTGATCGCCTTCACCAAACAAACGGGTGGCGAGTTTCAGATAGGCGTCATGCGTACCGACGGTTCGGGGGAGCGTATCCTCTCGTCCGGCTTCCTGCAGGAGGGGCCGACATGGGCGCCGAACGGCCGCGTCCTGATGTTCTTCCGCCAGGCGGCGGGTTCGGGCGGGCCGCAACTCTACTCGATCGATCTGACCGGCCGCAACGAGCGGCAGATTCCAACGCCTGAATTCGGCTCCGACCCGGCATGGTCGCCGCTTTTGGAGTAGCTGCCCGGAAGACGCCGCATTTTCGCCATATCGCGGAAACGAAGCGATTAACGACCCATTAACCCTGTTTCTTGTGCCGCGGTTAACTCCGACAAGGTTACCAAAGCTTCAACGAATTCATTCAAATCCCAGGAGAAACGGCCATGCGCCGAATTCCACTTACGCCCGTCAAACTCGCCGCGATCTGCCTTCTCGCCGGGTTCGCCGTCACAGGCTGCGCCAGCAAGAAGTCGCTGCCGAACAATGCCAGCGAACTTGGCCTCAACGGAGCCGTTGCCGGCTCTTCGCAG
>NZ_CAJXGF010000195.1 GCF_913053745.1 uncultured Nitratireductor sp. | reverse complement strand
TGGAGCGTCTGGAGCACGACCTGCATGTCGACATCCTCCTCAGATGCGACAACGCGCAGCTTCGCGATACGATCCGCCGAAGCCAGTTGCCGACGATCATCGCGGCGCACTCGACCTTCAAGAACGTTCAGGGAGCGAACGAGATCGCGGCAATGCTTGATGAGCATCTGACCATCTTCGATCAGCTCATCGCAGGGCGGCGTGAGGCCGCGATGCAGACCCTGGAGGCGCATCTCCGCCGCTCGATGGAGCCGAATGTGGCGCTCCTCGAGAAGCTGCGTTTCGCCGAGCCGTCCAACCTGCCTCCTTATCTGGTCCCGACACCACGCTGATCTGCGGGCCTGCGTTTCTGTGAGGCTTTGGGGCGATTTCCTGCTATTCAGCCGCGTGCTTGACATGCACGACTCTGCCGGTCAGTCAGGTAACCTGATGCTTCGGCAACAGAATTCAGGAAGGGGCGACATGGCACGGGGCCCGGAACCGCGCGATTCCAACGCAGCGGCACAGCTTCAGGTCGGCGCGCGCATCCGCCACGCGCGCATTCTCAAGGGCCTGCGCATGCGCGATCTCGCCAAGGAGGTCGGCTGCGACGAGAGCATGATTTCCAAGATCGAGGCCGGCGAGCAGGAGATGCATTATGAGGCAGTGTCCCTGAACGACGTGCTGGGGGAAACGGTTGCCATGATGCAGCCGCAGGCCAATCGCGAACGCGTCATCATCCGCTCCAGCTTCGCCTCCAATCTGCCCGAAGTGGTGGCGGACCCGCGCAGCGTGCGCCAGATCGCGCTCAACCTGCTTTCCAACGCCGTGCGCTACACACCCGCCGGCGGTCAGGTGATCATCTCCACCGCCTACAGTGCGGACGGGTCCGTGGTCATGCGGGTGCGCGACACCGGCATCGGCATGAACCCGGCCGAAATCGAGGAAGCGCTAAAACCTTTCAAGCAAATCAACAGCTTGAAGCGCAAGCGCGGTGATGGAACCGGTCTCGGCCTCCCCCTGACGCGCGCCATGGTGGAGGCCAATCGCGCCGTCTTTGCCATTAACTCGGTGCCCGCAGAAGGCACGCTCGTCGAGGTTTCGTTTCCGCCGACAAGAGTTTTGGCCGACTGAGCCGCACACGGCATGGTTGATGAAAAGATGACCATCCTAGTTTAGAATTCTTCTAAACTTATGATATTGCTTGCTTTTCCCTTGACGTTTGGTGATCTTTTCGTGAGATGGCTTTGCGCTGTGGACCGACCCGCACGCGTTCCCTGGGACCTTTAATCCCACAGGTTAGGAGACACCGATGCTGACAAACAAACTGATTGCCGCCCGCACGGGCCTCGCCGCGCTCGTTGCGGCGGGAACGCTCGCCGCCACGCTGCCCGCCGCGCAGGCCGAGGGAACGGTGAACATCTATTCCTACCGCCAGCCTTTCCTCATCGAGCCGCTGCTTGACGCCTTCACGGAGAAAACCGGCATCGAGACGGAAGTCTTGTTCCTCGACAAGGGGCTCGAGGATCGCATCGCCGCCGAAGGCTCGAATTCGCCGGCCGACGTCATCCTCACCGTCGACATCGGCCGCCTGATGAACGCCAAGGAAAAGGGCGTCACCCAATCCGTCGAGGACGAGACCGTCAATTCCGAGATCCCTTCGGAGTTCCGCGATCCCGAAGGGCATTGGTTCGGTGTGACGACGCGTGGCCGTGTGGTCTATGCCTCCAAGGAGCGTGTCGATCAGGACACGATCACCTATGAGGAGCTTGCCGACCCCAAGTGGAAGGGCAAGATCTGCATGCGCAGCGGCCAGCACAACTACAACATCGCCCTGTTTGCCTCGATGATCGCCCATCACGGCGAGGAAAAGGCCGAAGAGTGGATGAAGGGGCTGAAGGCCAATCTGGCCCGCAAGCCGAGCGGCAACGACCGCGCCCAGGCACAGGCCATTTATGCCGGCGAATGCGATCTGGGCATCGGCAACACCTATTACGTCGGCCTCATGATCAACAACGAAAAGGAGCCGGAGCAGAAGGACTGGGCCGGCGCGATGAAGGTCCTTTTCCCCAATTCCCAAGACCGCGGCACGCATGTGAACATTTCCGGCATGGCCATGGCCAAACATGCGCCGAATCGCGAGAACGCGCTTGAGCTGATGCGATTCCTGGGCAGCGCCGAGGCGCAGTCGATCTACGCCGAAACCAATTACGAGTATCCGGTTCTGCCGGGCGCGGAGGTTTCGGAAACCGTGCAGTCCTTCGGTGAGATCAAGCCGGACAGCCTTCCGCTTGCCGATATCGCGAAGAACCGCAAGGCGGCCTCCGAGATGGTCGACCGTGTCGGGCTCGATGACGGCCCGGCCAGCTAATCCGCCTGTGAACAGCAAAAGCCGGGTCCTTCGCAGGGCCCGGCTTTTTGCATTTGCGGACTCCTCAGCAATCGATCGGCTTGCGCTCTCATGACGGCCCATCCCGCGCCGACGGCACCGCTTCGCGAACGCCGCTTTCCCCGCGTTCGGGGCGAACCTCACGGTGCCGCGCGCTTTACCAGTCTGGTCATTGCATCGGCCGTTCTGCTTCCCATCGCCACCATCCTCTTCATAGCCCTATCGGGCTCGGGCGAGGCTTGGCCGCATCTCCTGCGCTATGTCCTGCCCCAATCGCTCGGCACGACGCTTCTGCTGCTCGGCCTCGTCGCCACCGGAACCGCGATCACGGGCGTGGGAGCGGCCTGGCTGGTGGTCG
The DNA here is from genome assembly GCF_913053745.1 of uncultured Nitratireductor sp. GTDB lineage: Bacteria > Pseudomonadota > Alphaproteobacteria > Rhizobiales > Rhizobiaceae > Nitratireductor. The sequence continues at coordinate 4,396 of NZ_CAJXGF010000195.1, read as the reverse complement.
GCTACGATTTTCCCCTGCGCCGGCTTCTCTCCTGGGCGCTCGTCCTGCCGCTTGCCGTTCCCACTTACCTGGCCGCCTACGCCTTCGGCGAGTTCTTCCACTATGTCGGACCGCTGCAAACGGCTTTGCGCGCCGTCTTCGGTTTCGAAAGCGCGCGCGACTACTGGTTTCCCGACATCCGGTCCACCTGGGGCGCGGCGCTGGTCGTGACCTCGGTCACGTTTCCCTATGTTTACCTGACGACACGTGTCGTCTTCCTCATGCAGGGGCGCAACATCGCCGATGTCGCACGCACGCTGGGCGCGCGTCCGGCGCGCGTTTTCTTCCGCATTCTCCTGCCTGTTGCCCGCCCCGCCATCGTCGCCGGCCTGGCCCTCGTGATGATGGAAACGCTGAACGACATCGGCGCAGTGGAATATCTCGGCGTGCGCACGCTTACGCTCTCGGTCTATTCCACCTGGCTCAATCGCGGCAGCCTGGAAGGGGCGGCACAGATTGCCTCGGTAATGCTCGTGATCGTCTTCCTGCTTCTCACCGCCGAGCAATGGGCACGCCGCAAGCAGCGCTTTCACAGCGCCCGCGGCACCCAGATGCATGTGCGCCCGCCCCGTTTGCGGCTTGCGGGCCTGAAAGGCTGGCTTGCCACGGGCGTCCTGTCGCTGCCCATCCTTTCGGGCTTCGGCGTACCGCTCTTTGTCTTCGGCCGCTATGTCTCGAGGCGGCTTTACCAGTTCGCCGACCCACAGGTTCTGCAAGCCTTCCTGACAAGCGTCGCGGTCGCCGGCGTCACCGCGCTAGCGACGGTCATCATTGCGCTGCTGCTGCTCAATGCCATGCGCCTGTCGCGCTCCGCCTATACCATGGGCCTGGTGCGCCTTGCCTCGATCGGATACGCGCTTCCCGGCACGATCCTCGGTCTCGGCCTGCTTCTGTCTCTCGCCGCCATCGACAATGCGGTCGATCAGGCAGCCCGCGCCTATGGCGGGTTTTCGACGGGACTTCTCCTCACCGGCACGGCGGCCTCCATCGTCATCGCCTGCACGATCCGCTTCCTGGCGCTGGCCGAAAGCGCAATTCGCTCCGGTCTCGAGAAATTGCCGCCCAACCTCGATCAGGCGGCGCGCAGCCTCGGCAAGACGGCGAACCAGAGCGCCATGGCCATTCTGCTGCCACTTCTGAAGCCGGCGATCCTGACAGCCGCGATTCTCGTCTTCGTGGATACCGTCAAGGAGCTTTCGGCCACCATTCTCCTGCGTCCCTTCGGCTTTCGCACACTTGCCACGCATGTCTATGAAAACGCGTCCCGCGGTGTCGTCGAAGACGGCGCCGTCGCCGCGCTTCTGATCATCGCCACGGCCATTGTGCCGGTGATCCTCTTGTCGCGGCCGCTCATGCGCGACCACAACACCTGACCGACCCCTCCGGCAAAAAAAAAGCGCCCGAAACGGGCGCTTGAGGAATTTGAATGCTGTCAAAAACGGGGCTTGGCGAACATCTGCATGAACAGTCGGACCTGTGTCCGGCTCGTCAAGTTAGCCGACACTATCGCGGGCGAACCCTTAACAGGACCTTACCGGACCGCCGAGAAATTTACCGAACTGTACCACTTGTGAAGTCTCGGTAAATTTCGGCTTCATCGTTCCTTAACCATGGACCCGCCGGGATCAATTCTTGAGCGCTGGAATATCGCGGTAAAGCTCCAGCGCTTCCGGGTTGGCGAGCGCCTCCTTGTTCTTCACCGCGCGGCCGTGAACGATGTCGCGCACCGCAAGCTCGGTGATCTTTCCGGATTTGGTGCGCGGGATGTCGGACACCGCGACGATGCGCGCTGGAACATGCCGCGGGCTCGCCCCCGTCCTGATCTTGCTGCGGATCGTCTTTTCCAATGCCGCGTCCAGCACAACGCCCTCGGCCAGCCGCACGAAAAGCACGACGCGCACATCGTCTTCCCATTCCTGACCGATGCAGATCGCCTCCAGAATTTCCGGCAACTGCTCCACCTGGTTGTAGATCTCGGCCGTGCCGATCCGCACGCCGCCAGGGTTGAGCGTTGCGTCCGAGCGGCCATGGATCACGATGCCGCCATGCTCCGTCCATTCGGCGAAATCGCCATGGCACCAGACATTGTCGAACCGGTCGAAATAGGCCGCGTGATACCGCTCGCCTTCCGCGTCGTTCCAGAAGCCGATGGGCATCGCAGGAAAGGCGCGCGTACACACGAGTTCGCCCTTGCCCTCGGCGAGCGGACGTCCCGCGTCGTCCCACACCTCGACCGCCATTCCAAGCCCAGCCGCCTGGATTTCACCGACCCAGACCGGCAGCGTCGGCACGCCCAGAACGAAGCAGGACACGATGTCCGTTCCGCCCGAAATCGAGGCAAGATGCACGTCCGTCTTGATGTCTTCATAGACGAAAGCGAAATTTTCCGGCGCCAGTGGCGAGCCGGTCGACGAGATGGTCTCCACCGTCGAGAGATCGTGGCTCTCCATCGGTTTCAGCTCGGCCTTGCGCACCGCATCGATGAACTTTGCGGAGGTGCCGAAATAGGTCATGCCTTCGGCGTCGGCATAGTCGAACAGCACGTTGCCGTCCGGATGGAACGGTGAGCCGTCATAGAGCAGAAGCGTGGCCTCGCAAGCCAGTCCGCTCATCAGCCAGTTCCACATCATCCAGCCGCATGTGGTGAAGTAGAACAGCCGGTCTCCGGGCTTCAGCCCCGCATGCAGACGGTGTTCCTTGGCGTGCTGCAGCAGCGTGCCGCCGGCCGAATGCACGATGCATTTGGGAATCCCGGTCGTGCCCGAGGAGAAAAGGATATAAAGCGGATGCGAAAAAGGGAGCCGCTCGAATACGGGATCGCCGGCCTCGTACGCCGCCACCGCTTCATTGAAAGCCTCGGCCTTCTCGATCTTCGAGGCCGTCTCGCCGGCATGGCCGAGATAATCGACGATCAGCGCCTGTTTCACACTCGGCAGTTTGTCGAGAACCGCCGCCGTCTTTTCCGAAACGTCGAAGGATTTGCCGCCGTACCAATAGCCGTCCGGCGCGATGAAGATGGTCGGCTCGATCTGTCCAAACCGGTCGAGCACACCCTGAACGCCGAAATCGGGCGAGCAGGACGACCAGACGGCGCCGAGCGAGGTGGCGGCCAGCATGGCCGCGAGCGTTTCGGGCATGTTGGGCATCATCGCGGCAACGCGGTCGCCCGCCTTCACCCCCTTTGCACGGAAAAGCTGTTGCAGGCGCGATACCGTTGCGTGCAACTCGTCCCACGAAAGACGCCGCTCGACCTTGTCCTCGCCGCGAAACACCACCGCGTCGCCGCTTCCCGTTCCACGCAGCAGGTTTTCCGCGAAGTTCAGCCGCGCATCTGGAAAAAAGGAAGCGCCCGGCATGCGGTCGCCATCCACAAGAATACGTTCGCCCTTTTCGCCGACAACGCCGCAAAAATCCCAGACCAGGGACCAGAAGGCCTCACGATCGTCGATCGACCAGGCATGGAGCGCACGATAATCGGGCAGTTCTCTTCCTGCCAAGGTTTCGGCGCGCTTCGCGAAAGCCGAGATGGGCGCTTCGTTCCTCCGGTTGTCAGATGGTTTCCAAAGCGGCTCGGCTGCACTCATACTGTTCCTCCTCGTGGCCCCTGGCATTTTTGAACCGGTAGAATCACCCGGCATCCGCGTGAATGCGGAAACATTAAGAGACAGAACGACCTTGCGCGTCTGGATGAAGGCGCGGCGCTCCGGCACCGATCGCTCTTCTTACGCATTTCCGTCCCTTGGCGGCAATGGTCTCGTTTGAAACAATCCGCCCGCTTTGCACGACGATCCTGGCGAAGTGACGCAGAAAGCGGTGCAATACCCGCCCATGACGCGACAAGTCCTTGAATTGCCATACGTCATGTTTAAACCCGTAAGGAGCTGTGAAGTCGGTATCTGCCGGCGTTACAGCACCGTGGCATCACACGGGCACCGTGCAAACAGTGTTCGGTCCGGGTCGGAAAAGCGCCGGACAGAGCGTCGAGGATGAGGTTCCATGCCCTCGTCGGCAATGAAGAAAAGCATTTGGGCATTGATCGTCGCCGCCTCGATTGCGGTGGTGGTCGTGTTGTGCCTGCCGATATTGGCATCGACGCAGATCGTGCGCGACAGCGTGGCCCAACAGGTAAGCGCCTGGAGCGGCTATCGTGTCCGACTGGACGACGCCCCCGAAATCCGGGTTTGGCCGTCTTTCAGAGCGGTGCTGAACGACGTCGTTCTTTCCGACTGGAACGACGATGGCGGCCCCGCCGTCATGGAGGCGGAACGCGTCGAGATAGATCTTTCGGCCCTCGCCGCGCTGCGCGGCGAGGTGGTCTTCACCAAGATTCGTCTCGTCCGTCCGGTCTTGCGGCTGG
>NZ_CAJXGF010000194.1 GCF_913053745.1 uncultured Nitratireductor sp. | reverse complement strand
GCCTTCCTCGCGCTTCAGCTCGTCGAGCAGCTGCAGGATCTGCGCCTGTACGGTGACGTCGAGCGCCGTGGTTGGCTCGTCGGCGATCAGCAGTTTCGGCCGGTTGGCCAGGGCCATCGCGATCATCACGCGCTGACGCTGGCCGCCCGACAGCTGGTGCGGATAGGCCTTCAGCCGCTTGGCCGCGTCGCGGATGCCCACCTGGTCGAGCAGTTCCAGCGTGCGCGTGGGGATGTCGGTTTCCCGGAAGCCGTGCAGCCTCAGCGTCTCGCCGATCTGCCGTTCTACCGTGTGCAGCGGATTGAGCGAGGTCATCGGCTCCTGGAAGATCATCGCGATCCGGTTGCCGCGCACCTTGCGCAATTCCGCTTCCTTCGCCGAAAGCAGGTCCTTGCCGTCGAACAGGATCTCACCCGAGGGGTGGCTCGCCGCCGGATATTGCAGCAGCTTCAGCACCGACAGCGCCGAGACCGATTTTCCGGATCCGGATTCGCCGACCAGTGCCACCGTCTCGCCGTCGGCGATGTCGAAGGAGATGCGGTCGACCGCGGTCGAAGTCTCGCCGCCCTGCGTGAAGGCGACGGAGAGATCGCGGACGGAAAGGAGAGGGGCGTCGGTCATCCGCAAATCCGTCATCCGAACGTCTTCCTCGGGTCGAAGGCGTCGCGCGTCGCCTCGCCGATGAAGATCAGCAGCGACAGCATCAGCGAGATGACGATGAAGCCGGAAAAGCCGAGCCACGGCGCCTGCAGATTGTTCTTGCCCTGCAGGATCAGTTCGCCGAGCGACGCGGAGCCGGGCGGCAGGCCGAAGCCGAGGAAGTCGAGCGAGGTCAGCGTGGTGATCGAGCCGTTCAGGATGAAGGGCAGGAAGGTCAGCGTCGCCACCATCGCGTTCGGCAGCAGGTGGCGGAACATGATGGTGCGGTTCGGCACGCCGAGCGCGCGCGCCGCGTTGACATATTCGAAATTGCGCGCGCGCAGGAACTCCGCCCGCACGATGCCGACGAACGAGACCCAGGAGAACAAGAGCATGATGCCGAGCAGGATCCAGAAGCCCGGCGGCAGAATCGCCGCGATGATCAGCAGCAGGTAGAGCACCGGCATCGACGACCAGATCTCGATGATGCGCTGGCCGATCAGGTCGGTCCAGCCGCCGAAGAAGCCCTGGATCGCGCCGAAGGTGACGCCGATCACCGCCGAGAAGGCGGTCAGGATCAGGCCGAACAGCACCGAGATGCGGAACCCGTAGATCAGCCGGGCAAGCACGTCGCGCGCCTGGTCGTCGGTGCCGAGCCAGTTCCAGTTCCCGGGCGTGCAGGCAGGATCGTCCGCACCCATCATATAGCGTTGACAGCGCTCATCCTCGGTGTACATCCAGGAAGGCTTTGCCGGCGCGGCCTCCGGGATCTCGTTGTTGACCGTTCGATAGGAATAGCGGATCGGTGGCCAGACCATCCAGCCATTCGCCGCGATCTCCTCCGATATGACGGGATCGCGATAGTCGGTTACGGCGAGAAAACCGCCGAATTTCTCTTCGGGGTAGTCGACCAGAACCGGGAAAAGCACCTCGCCTTTGTAATAAGCGAGAACCGGTTTGTCGTTGGCGATGAACTCGGCGAACAGCGACAGCACGAACAGGACCAGGAATATCCACAGAGACCAGTAGCCGCGCCGATTGGCGCAGAAATTCTGCCAACGGCGCTTGTTGATCGGCGAGAGCCATGGCCGCGATCTCGGTCGGCGTGCGGCCGCAACTTCGCTTTGCACCTGTACGTCCGACATCACACATCCCTCCGCTCGAAGTCGATGCGTGGATCGATCAGGGTGTAGGTCACGTCGGAGATGAGGCTGATGACCAGGCCCAGAAGAGAGAAGATATAGAGATTGGCGAAGACGACCGGATAATCGCGATCAATGACGGAGCGGAATCCGAGAAGGCCCAGCCCATCGAGCGAGAAGATGCTCTCGATCAACAGCGATCCGGTGAAGAAGGCCGAGATGAAGGCACCGGGAAAGCCGGCGATAATGATGAGCATGGCGTTGCGGAACACGTGGCCATAGAGCACCTGACGTTCCGAGAGGCCCTTGGAACGCGCGGTGATGACATACTGTTTGCGGATTTCATCCAGGAAGGAGTTCTTGGTCAGCAATGTTGTCGTAGCGAAAGCCGAGAGTACCATGGCCGTCAGCGGCAGGGCGAGGTGCCAGAAATAGTCGAGGATACGCGCGGGCCATGAGAGGCTTTCCCAATTGTCGGATGTGAGGCCACGCAGCGGAAACCAGTCGAAAAAGGAGCCGCCGGCGAAAAGAACCATCAACAGAATGGCGAAGAGAAAACCGGGAATGGCATAGGCGATGATCACCACGCCACTGGTCCATACATCGAAGGGCGAGCCATCCTTCACGGCCTTGCGTATGCCGAGAGGAATGGAAATGCCGTAGGAGATCAGCGTGATCCAGAGCCCAAGCGAGATCGACACGGGCATTTTTTCCAGAATCAGATCGATCACCGAAATGTCGCGGAAATAGCTTTCGCCGAAGTCGAAGCGTGCATAGTTCCAGATCATCAGACCGAAGCGTTCGAGCGGCGGCTTGTCGAAGCCGAACTGCTTTTCAAGCGACGCGATGAATTCGGGATCGAGGCCCTGCGCGCCGCGGTATTTCGAGGTCACGCCGCCGCCTTCGACGGAGCTGCCATCAAAGCCTTGATTGCCGAAATCGCCTCCGCCTCCGGAAATGCGTGCATCGGCACCTCCGGCCTGGCCGGTAATCTGGGCGATAACCTGCTCCACCGGGCCGCCCGGTGCAAACTGCACAACGATGAAGGAGATCGCCATAATTCCCAGCAATGTGGGGATCATGAGAAGCAGTCGACGGAGGATATAGGCGCCCATCAGACTGCTGCTTTCTTTGCGTTCGGGTATCCTGGTAGTTTTGCCACGCCGTCCTTAAGCCTTGCCAATCGCTTTCGCCTTTTCTTCATCGAACCACCAAAGCGATTCCACCGGGAAGAAATAATCCGGCTTGTTGTCGCTATAGCCGAACATGTCCCAGTGGGCCACGCGGTGATTCGTCAGATGCCAATTTGGAATCCAGTCGCGCCGTGCGCGCAAGACCCTGTCCAGCACCTTGAGCGTTACGGTCAGCTCATCGCGGCTTGCCGCCTTGCCGGCGATATCGATCAGTGCGTCGACCACCGGGTCGGCCGTGCCAGCGAAGTTGTAGGAGCCCTCGACACCTGCCGTGCGCGAATGGAAGATTTGCTCGAGTCCATCCGCGTCCGGTGTGGCTGTCAGACCGATGGCCATGGAGATCATGTCGAAATCGAAGGCCGCCTGCCGGCTTTGATACTGTGACGCGTCCACCAGCCGCGTCGAGGCATCGATGCCGATTGCCCGCAAGTTCTCTCCAAAGCTCGCGTCCTGGCGTAGAAAGATTTCGTCCCGCACCAGATATTCGAGCGTGAACCGGGTGCCTTCTTCGTTGTGAAGAACACCGCCACGCGGGCTCCAGCCGGCGTCCATCAGCAATTGACGCGCACGCCTCAGATTCTTTCGATCGCGTCCAGAGCCGTCGGAAAGCGGCTGTGTAACGGCTTCACCGAAGGCCGCCTCCGGTGCCTCGCCGCGAAACCGGTCGAGAAGCGCCCGTTCTTCGGCAGAAGGATCCCCCTCGGCTACGAAAGGCGATCGCTCGAAGAAGGAGTGTGAGCGTGTGTATGTGTCGTAAAAGAGATTGCGGTTGGTCCATTCGAAGTCGAAGCACAGGCTGATGGCCTCGCGGACCCGTACATCCTTGAATTGTTCACGACGCTGGTTCAGCACAAGGCCATAGAGTTGCGGACGTTTTTCGCCGGGAATCTCCGTCTGCAAGACGCGCCCCTCGCGAACGGCCGGGAAGTTATAGCCCGTGGCCCACACGCGGGAGGTGAACTCCTCGCGCCAGAAGGTGTCACCTTTCTTGAAAGCCTCGAATCCGGCATTGCGATCGCGATAGAAATCTATGCGGATCGTGTCGAAATGATTGAAGCCCTTGGCCGGGCCAAGATCGCGCGCCCAGTAGTCTTCCACCCGGTCGTATTCGACATAGCGACCGGCAGAGAACCGTCCCACCTTGTAGGGACCGGAGCCGAGCAGTGGGACAAGGCCGGAGCTGTCGAAGCCGTTCTCTTCGACAAACGCCTTGGAAAAGATCGGATAGCCGGCAATTGTGAGAATGTTGCGCCGTGCCTGCCGGCCGGAAAACCGAAGATGGATCGTATCAGGTTCCCCTACTTCGGCTTCCGTCAGTTCGGTCAGCGGCAGGCGAAGCTGCGGATGCCCCTTCTCTTTCAACATGGTGTAGGTAAAGGCCACGTCCTCGGCGGTCACCGGCGTTCCGTCATGAAAACGCGCCTCCGGCCGCAGTTTGAAGGTGAACCCGTTGCGGTCCTGCGAAAGCGTTACGCTCTCGGCCAAAAGCCCGTAGATCGCATCCGGCTCGTCATAGGCGCGCACCATGAGTGAATCGAAACATATCTCCATGCGCGGCGGTGCGTCGCCCGTACGCACGAAGGCGTTCAATGTGTTGAAGGTCAGGACGTTCTGGTTGAAGTACCAGTAGCCGGGTTGGAAGTTGAAGGTGCCACCGTTCGGCGCCTCCGGACTGGCATAGTCGAAATGGCTGAAACCCGGCGGGTATTTCAGATCGCCGAAGGCCGATAGCCCGTGGAGCGGTGTGCCGGTCTCAACATTCGCGAACAAATCGCGCGGCAAGAAGGGCGTGGCCAGAGCGGCGCCGGCGATCGTCAGGAAATTCCGACGCGAGGTTCGTCCGGGCAGCAGAGCGCGTCGGTTCAATTCTGGCTCCGGTATTTCGAGGTCAGCGCTTCTTCGCGTTTTGGGTCGACCCACCAGGATTCAAGGTCCACACCGGCATATTCAGGCTGTTTCTCCGGCATGCCGAACTTGTTCCAATAGGCTATGCGGATGTAGGGCGCATGCCATTGCGGTACCCAATAGTAATTCCACAGGAGCACGCGGTCGAGCGCACGGCTGGCCGCGATCAGTTCCTCGCGGGTCTGCGCATAGATGATTTTCTCGACCAGCGCATCGACCACTGGATTCTTGACGCCTGCCAGATTGCGGGAACCGGGAATATCTGCCGCCTTGGATCCCCAATACTCGCGTTGCTCGTTGCCCGGTGAAAGCGAGTTGGCAAAGATGCTCGCGACGGCGTCGAAATCGAAGTTGCGGATGCGATTCACATACTGGGAGGAATCGATGATACGCAACGACACATCGATGCCGATCTTGCGCAGTGCTGCCATGTAGGGGCCGGTCGTGATCTCGTCGGTAGGGCTGTTGCCGAGAAATTCGATGCTGAACTGCTGGCCGGTGCCATCGTTCGTCATCTTGCCGCCCTTGATGCTCCATCCCGCCTCGGAGAAGAGTTTTATGGCTTCGCGCAGATAGGTCCGTTCCGCCTGCGGATTGTCGTAGACCGGGAGCTTGAACTCGTCCGTGAAAAGTTCCGGCGGCAATTTCTCTTCGAACTCTTCGAGAATTTCCAGCTCGCGGCCCTCCGGCAGTCCCGTGGCGGCAAGCTCGGACCCCTCGAAATAACTGTCAGTACGGGTATAGCTGTCGAAGAAAAGCGTCCGGTTCATATCCTCGAAATTGAAGGCGAGGGTCAGGGCCTCACGGATGCGGCGGTTCTGGAATTTGGGCCGGCGCGTGTTAAGGACGAAGCCCTGCATGGGTTCAGCTCCGCCGGTCGGGAATTCCTTCTTGATGACGTCGCCGTCGTTGAAGGCCGGAAAGGTATACTCCGTGGCCCAGCGGCGCGAGCGATTCTCGACGCGGATGTCCTGTAGTCCGCCTTTGGTGAAGGCGAGCCAGGCTGCGTTCTCGTCCTGGATATAGGTGTATTTGCGCCGATCCACATTGTAGCGTCCGACATTGACCGGCAGATCGGCGGCCCAATAGTCCTCCACCCGTTTCCAGACGATCTCCGAGCCGGGCCTGAAACTTTCGATCTCGTAGGGACCGCTGCCGAGAGGCGGTTCGAGCGTGGGTTGGGTGAAGTTGCGCTTCTTGCCGTTGGCGTCCGTGCCCTCCCACCAGTGCTTCGGCAGAACCGGCAGGTCGCCCATGATGTGGGGGAGTTCCTTGTTGCCCTCCTGGTCGAAGCGGAATTCCACCTCGCGCTCCGAAAGGGCCACTGCCTCGACCACGCTCGAGAAATAGCGGGTGTGTTGCGGGCTGTGCTTCTTGAGCATGTTGAGAGACCAAACCACGTCTTCCGCCGTGATTGGCTTGCCGTCGTGCCAGCGCGCCTTCGGGTTGATGCGATAGGTTGCGGACGAATTGTCGTCCGGATGTTTGAAGGCTTCTGCAACGAGCGGATAACTGGTGCTCGGTTCGGTAAGCGATTGCTGCATCAGCGTATCCCAGAGAAATCCGCCGAAATAATTCAGACCGGCGGCCTGGGTGCCGCGTACGATGAAGGGATTGAAACTGTCGAACGTACCGAGCGCGACGGAATTGATCGTGCCGCCCTTGGGTGCGTCGGGGTTCACGTAATCGTATCGCTCGAAAGGCCCCTGTTCGCCTTCAGGCTGGATGAGGGACGAGCTTGTAAGCCATTCGTCTTCGGCGTTTGCGGGGTGACTGGCGAACAGAAGAGCCGCGGCGATGCAAGCCGCCCTTGTCGCTGTCGCACCGATTACCCGCATGGCATGCTCCTCGTCGTTGTTTTTGTTCCCAGCCGAAAGGTAGACCATCACCCGCGCATGGCAAGGGTGTACGGTTTTCGGCGACGATCATTCAACCAACAAAAAAGCCGGTCGAAACCGGCTTTTTCAAGTTCTATGATATTAAATTTTCGTTAGTTGCCGGATGTCGCGCCACCGTTTTCCTCGGCTGGTGTTTCCTCGGCGGGTGCTGCTTCTTCACCATCCTGCTCATCGGCCGGGGTGGTCGTTTCCTCAGCCGGTGCTTCCTCACCCGCGTCGGCAGGCGCTTCTTCACCGCTGGAGGCGGGGGCTTCCTCGCCTTCGGCGGCCGGTGTTTCTTCGTTCTGGGTTGCAGGCGCTTCTTCGCCTTCGGCAGCCGGTGCTTCTTCGCTCTCTGCCGGCGCGGC
>NZ_CAJXGF010000193.1 GCF_913053745.1 uncultured Nitratireductor sp. | reverse complement strand
TACCGGGTTCCGGTTCGCCAGCCCCGGCGACTGCTGTCGCAGTTAAGCTCAGCCGAGCGCCGCCATAACCGCTTCGATGTCGGCCGGCGTGTTGACCGGAACGGCGGACAGGTCACGGTTGATGCGTCGAGCGAGACCGGACAAGACCTTGCCCGAACCTATCTCGTAAAGCGCGTTTATCTCGCTCTCACCGAACCAGAGAACGGTTTCACGCCAGCGCACGCGGCCGGTGACCTGTTCGACCAGCCGCTCGGCGATCTCCTCGGGATCGTTCAGCGGCGAAACCGTGACATTCGCCACCACCGGCACGACCGGCGCAGTCTTCTTGACATCCGCGAGTGCTTCGCGCATCGCATCTGCGGCCGGCTGCATCAAGGCGGAATGGAAGGGCGCCGAGACCGGCAGCATGATCGCACGCTTCGCGCCTTTCTCCGAGGCGAGCGTCGTGGCCGCCTCAACAGCGCTCCTGGCGCCGGAAACCACAAGTTGGCCACCGCCATTGTCGTTGGCGATCTGACAAACGCCGTTCTTGCCGGCGGCGGCGCACACGTCTTCCACGTCTCCCGCCTCGAGGCCGATGATGGCTGCCATAGCACCCTGGCCCACCGGGACTGCCGCCTGCATGGCATTGCCGCGAATGCGCAGAAGCCGTGCGGTGTCGGCCAAAGAGAACATGCCGGCAGCGCAAAGCGCGGAATATTCGCCGAGCGAATGGCCGGCCACATAAGACACCTTGTCCTTCAGGGAGAAACCGCCTTTTTCCATCACCCGCATCGCGGCAATGGAAACAGCCATCAGCGCGGGCTGCGCATTGGCCGTGAGCGTCAACTCGTCGTCGGGCCCTTCCCACATGACTTTGGAGAGCTTCTGTTCCAGCGCGTCGTCGACCTCCTGGAACACGTCCCTCGCCTCGGGAAATGCGTCGGCCAGGTCGCGCCCCATGCCGACAGCCTGACTTCCCTGACCTGGAAAGGTGAAAGCGATGCTCATCGCCAAATCTCCGGTAATCGTCACTATCGGGCGCATCTGGTGACGCAACACAAACGGCACGTCAAGCTTTTTGGGCGTTTTCCGCCTCCGTGACCTAAGGACATGAAAACTCCACAATTCGGGAGAGATGTATCGTCGCTCCGCCCCATTTCCGGTGGCGTGTACGGATGTTTACAGACATGACATTTCAGTCAGCAGATGCACGGTCGCGAGGAAACACGCCCCGGCACAAGCTCACGCTCGCCCAAGTAATCGGTTTCGTTTCCGTGACGATTTTCGTCTCCACCGAGGTGGCGGCCGCATCGGCTGCCGGCATCTGGGGTCTTTCCGGCCTTCTTCATCTTCAAACAGCCGGCGAGATCGTCCTGTCCGTGATCATCGGCGTTCCGGCGCTTTTTGCAATGGTGCGCTGCGCGCAACTCGCTTTTGCCGCAGAAACCGATCCGGAAAACAACTGACGCCACCACAAGAGCCGGCGTCCTCCGTTCATGTCAGGAAATGTCAGCGAGCGTACACGCACGCTGGCAAGCGGTCCGCATAGCACCTATATGTGCGCGGCTCGCCAAAGCTCCCGACATGACGGATCCGTTTCTATGACGACAGCTCTTTCCATCAATAATCTTTCCAAAACCTACGATACCGGCCTGACCGCGCTGCAATCGGTCGATCTCGACATCAGGCGCGGTGAAATCCTGGCCTTGCTCGGCCCCAATGGTGCCGGCAAGACAACGATGATCTCGATCATCTGCGGCCTGGTGAAACCGTCGGCCGGCACGGTGACGGTTGAAGGCAACGACATCGTCGACAACTATCGTCAGGCGCGACAACTGATCGGGCTTGTGCCACAGGAACTGCATACCGAAACCTTCGAGACTGTCTGGGCCACCGTGAGCTACAGCCGCGGCCTGTTCGGCAAGAAACCAGCACCGGCGCTGGTCGAGCAGATTTTGCGCGACCTCTCGCTCTATGACAAAAAGGACAGCCAGATCATGGCGCTTTCGGGCGGTATGAAACGGCGCGTGATGATCGCCAAGGCGCTGGCGCATGAGCCGCGCATTCTGTTCCTGGACGAGCCCACCGCCGGCGTCGACGTTGAACTGCGCAAGGACATGTGGCGATTGGTGAAGCGGCTGCGCGACACGGGTGTCACGATCATTTTGACCACGCACTACATCGAAGAGGCAGAAGAAATCGCCGACCGGGTGGGCGTCATCAGCAAGGGCCGACTCCTTCTCGTGGAAGAAAAAGCTGAACTGATGCGCAAGCTCGGCCAAAAACAACTCACGCGGGACCTGCAAAAGCCGCTGGAGCGCCTGCCGGAACAGCTTTCCGAATACGACCTGGAACTCGTCGACGGCGGCGAGCGGGTCATCTATCACTATGACACACAGGCGAAACGAACGGGCATTGCCTCATTGTTGTCTGCGCTCAGCGAAGCCGGAATCACGGTCAAAGATCTCGACACGGAGCAACGCTCGCTCGAAGACATTTTCGTGAGCCTCGTTGTGGAGGAAAACCAGTGAACTTCGAAGCCGTTAAATCCATCTACCTTTTCGAGATGGCGCGCATGAAGCGCACGCTTTTGCAAAGCGTGATCTCGCCAGTGCTGTCCACCTCGCTTTATTTCATCGTTTTCGGCGCCGCCATCGGTTCTCGCATCGAGGAGATCGACGGTATCCAGTACGGCGCTTTCATCGTTCCCGGACTGATGATGCTGACGCTTTTGCAGAACTCGATTTCCAATGCCTCCTTCGGCATCTATTTTCCAAAGTTCATCGGCACGATCTACGAGGTCCTGTCTGCGCCGATCTCGTTTCTTGAGATCGTGCTGGGCTATGTGGGGGCCGCGGCGACGAAATCGCTGATCCTCGGCCTGATCATCCTGGCAACGGCGCATCTGTTCGTCCCCATCGAGATCAAGCATCCCTTCTGGATGTTGTTCTTCCTGGTGATGACGGCGGTGACTTTCAGCCTGTTCGGGTTCATCATCGGCATCTGGGCCGACAATTTCGAAAAACTGCAGCTCGTTCCGCTCCTGGTGATTACACCGCTCGTTTTTCTCGGCGGCTCCTTCTACTCGGTCGAGATGCTGCCGGAGTTCTGGCAGAAGGTGACGCTGGCCAATCCGGTGCTCTATCTCATCAGCGGCTTCCGCTGGAGCTTCTACGAGACCTCGGATGTGGGGATCGGCGTCAGCATCGCCATGATCACCTTCTTCCTGGCTCTGTGCCTTGCCGTTATCTGGTGGATATTCAGGACCGGGTATCGGTTGAAGACGTAGAGCGTCTCATCATTTCACAGGAACGCCGTCCCGCTCTGCTTGCGTTCTTCGCATTCGCGAGGATGTCGCCGGCAACCAACTGCAAAGCGCTCTGAAGGCTAACGCAGAGTCTTGAGGTAGTCCTTGAATTCCATGCCCGCCTGCGGAGCGAAGCGGTCGCCGGTTTCGGCGACCGCCGTCAATCGGTCGACGCGAAAATTGCGGAAATCATTGCGCGTGTCGCACCAAGCCGTGAGCAGCCAGACATTGTCGAAAGCCGTGAGGCCGAGCGGGCGGATCCGGCGCGTGCTTTGCCTGTCCTTCAGATCGAGATAGACGATTTCGAGTCGCCGACGCTCCCGCACCGCCCTGCGCAACGCCGCCAAATGCCGCTGCGCCTCCGAGGCTTTCGAATAGGCGATCATATCGCCCCGGCGCACGCGCTCATGCCCACCGCCGGGCGCGACCGAATCGACTTTCGCGGCCACCCGCGCGGCAGCCTGTTTCAGCGCGCCGTCGCCACGCGCCGAGATCAACTGCATGCCAAGCGTGATCGCGTCGAGTTCGTCGGCGTCGAAATGCAGCGGCGGCAGAAAATAGCCGCGCTCCATCTGATAACCGATGCCGCCTTCGCCTCGGATAGGAGCCCCCATGGACTGAAGCGTGGCGATGTCGCGATAGATGGTGCGCACGGAAACGCCCAGCGTTTCGGCAAGCACGGCGGCGCTGACCGGTTGACGGTGCATCCGCAACTGCTCGAGCAGTCCGAAAAGTCGCGATGCGCGCATCCATTTACCCTGACAGAAATTGTCAATCTCATACCGTAGATACGTCACCGCAACAGATCCGGCAAGACCAGCCATAACGGCTGGCCCGGCATGAAAAGGAAGACGATCAATGTTGAGAAAAACCGGCGGCCCTTTGAGCGTGATGGGCTTTGCACGATACGAAAAGCGTGCGGGTGTGGAGACCGCGCGGCTGATCGACGCTGCACTCACCTGGCAGGAAACATTTCTGCGCCCGAGGGAGGGCATCCTTTTTCACGCCTTTCTGGGCAATCTGAACGGCGGGTTCGCCGACATCATCTTCGCCCGAGACGACAAGAGCTTCGATGCGATGCTGAACGCACATATGGAGGCGCCCAGCTCCGAAGCGTTCATGGCTCTCCTTTCCCCCGACAGCATCCGGCTTTCACGCCATCGCGTTCTCAAGCCCGTCGCCGCCCCGCCCAGCGATTTCTCGTGCGTCGAGTTCGGTACGTTCGAGATCGCAGAGAACATGGAGGCCGGCGAACGGGACGTTCTGGCCATCTCGGAGCGGATAGAAACCGACTATCTGAGCCGATCGGACAACACGCGGCTGCACTTCATAGGTATGGGAGCGCAGAACCGCTTCTGCGAGGTCACGTTCGGGCGTTCGCTCGGCGAGACGAAACGCCTATGCGAAGGCTATGTCGGACATCCCACCTGCCAACCGCTTCTGGATGTGTGCGACCCGGCCAGCCTCGACCTCGATTTCTGGTTTGTTCTGGCCTAAGGCGGCGCCTTGCATCTTCGCTCAAAACCTGTATAAGCGCGCGGTCTGCCGGTCTCAGCTGGGGGCTGAACGGAGGGCCGTGCGTCCGCTGCGCGCGTTGTGAAGGCAAGTCCTTCCGCCTCCCGTGTCTCCGCTCTCGACCGTCCAAAGCGCTTTTCTTCGGCCCTTCCGGGACAAGACAAGTCGCAGAGGCTTAGCCGCTGGGTCGGTGGATGGAAACGAAGAAAGGCAAGACAATGGCACTTTACGAACACGTGTTTCTTGCCCGGCAGGATCTTTCGCCGCAGCAGGTCGATGCCCTTGTGGAACAGTACAAGGGTGTCATCGAGGCTGGTGGCGGCTCCGTCGGCCGGGTCGAGAATTGGGGGCAGAAGTCCCTCGCCTACCGGATCAAGAAGAACCGTAAGGCATATTTCACGCTTATGGACATCGACTCTCCGGCCGAGGCGGTGAAGGAAGTCGAGCGACAGATGGGTCTGTCGGAAGACATTCTGCGCTTCATCACCGTTCGCGTCGACGCCCACGAAGAAGGCCCGTCCGCAATGATGCAGCGCCGCGACGACCGCGGCCCGCGTCGTGACGACCGTGGCCCGCGCGGCCCGCGCCGCGACGATCGTGGTCCGCGTCGCGACCATGACCGCGACAGCAACAAGGAAGGCTCCGAATAATGGTCGATATCAATCAGATCCCGACGCGGCGCCCGTTCCATCGCCGTCGCAAGACGTGCCCGTTCTCCGGCGCCAACGCTCCGAAGATCGACTACAAGGACGTGAAGCTTCTGCAGCGCTACATTTCCGAGCGCGGCAAGATCGTCCCCTCCCGCATCACCGCGGTGAGCCAGAAGAAGCAGCGTGAACTGGCCAAAGCCATCAAGCGCGCCCGCTTCCTGGGCCTGCTCCCCTACATGGTGAAGTAAATTTCGGTGCGGGCGGTTTTCCGCCCGCACACTTCCCGCGGCGGGCGCGGGCAAGTATCGAGCAAATCCCGAGTTGGGGCTTCTTTGCCCCTAACTGCCACCGGCAGGACAGCGACCCACATGCCGCGTGAACCGGCATTTTCCGTTTCTGCCCTGCCCAAAACGTTTTCCGGTGCTCCGCGCCGATGAAGAAGGACAGAAACGATGGATGTTATTCTCCTTGAGCGTATCGCCAAGCTCGGCCAGATGGGCGACGAGGTGAAGGTCAAAGACGGCTATGCCCGTAATTTCCTCTTGCCCAAGGGCAAGGCTCTGCGCGCCAACAAGGCGAACATGCAGCGCTTCGAAAACGAGCGCGCCCAGCTTGAAGCCCGCAACCTGGAACGTCGTCAGGAAGCCGAAGCGGTTGCCGCAAAGCTCGATGGCGAATCCATGATCATGATCCGGTCGGCCGGCGAAACCGGTCAGCTCTACGGTTCCGTTTCCACGCGTGACATCGCTGAGGGTCTGACCGCCGCTGGTTTCACCGTTTCCCGCGGCCAGGTCGAACTGCGCCCCCCGATCAAGACGATCGGCCTGCACAGCGTCCTGATCCAGCTTCACCCTGAAGTCGAAGTCAGCGTCACCGTGAACGTCGCCCGCTCCGAAGACGAAGCCGTCCGTCAGGCCGCAGGTGAAGACCTGACCGCGCCTGAACAGGATATCTTCGAATTCGAGGAAGACGAAGAAGAAGCCGAAGGCGAAGTCGCTGAAGGCGGCGAAGCGGAAGCCACCGAAGAAGCAGTCGCCGAAGAAGAAGAAGCCTAAGCGGCTTTTTTCGACAGCTTTGAAGATTGAGGAAGCGGCGCTTAAAAGGCGCCGCTTTCTTTTTTGTCCGAATGGCCGGTTCGTTGCTTTGCAACAAGATATTTGCGGCGCAGTATCGTTCAAATTACGGGTATGAACACACTCATACACATGCGTTTTTCATTTAACCTGATAATTTTTACAATAAAAACAAAGTGCTCACTTCCATCCTCTGCGCGAGGCTTTTTTGAAGCCTTCCGTCAAGGTCCAAGGGGGGATATCCCCGTTGATTTTGAGCCTCTTCACATAATGGGACATGCCCATTTTTGATCCTTGAAGCTGCGCTGTAAATGCCTGTAGACCGGGTGGGCAAGGTCATCGGGGGACATCATGAAAGGCACACTGCAATCGGTCGAAACGGAAGCTGCCGCACAGCGCATGGCGCCGCATAACGCGGAAGCCGAGCGACAATTGCTGGGTGCCATTCTGGTCAACAACGAGACCTACTACCGGGTTTCGGACTTCCTCGAACCGTATCATTTCTTTGTCCCACCGCATCAGGACATCTATGAGAAGATCGGCCAACTGATTCGCGCGGGCAAGACCGCCTCGCCGATCACGCTCAAGACCTTCTTTCCGGCAGATGCCAAGATC
>NZ_CAJXGF010000192.1 GCF_913053745.1 uncultured Nitratireductor sp. | reverse complement strand
TCCCCCTGCTCGATTTCATGCGCACGCACGGCGCGCTCAGGGTTTGAGGCGATGCTGGTTTTCGGACTGACCGGTTCCATCGGCATGGGAAAATCGACGACGGGCCGGATGTTCGTCGAGGAAGGCGTCCCGTTGCACGATTCCGATGCCGCGGTCCACAAGCTCTATGCGGGCGCGGCGGCACCGCTGATCGAAGCGCGCTTTCCCGGAACCGTGGTAGAGGGCACCGTCGACCGCGAGCGATTGGCCAAGGCGGTCCTTGGGAAACCGGAAGCCTTCAAGGCGCTGGAAGAGATCGTCCATCCGCTGGTGCGCCAGGATGCGGACGCTTTCGTCGCCGAACATCGGAAAGACGGAACACCGATTGTCGTGCTCGATATTCCTCTTCTGTTCGAAACCGGCGGCGAGGACCGCGTCGACCGCATTGTCGTCGTCACCGCGCCGGCCGAGGAGCAGCGCCGGCGGGTTCTGTCGCGCCCGGGAATGACTGAGGAAAAACTCACCGCGATCCTCGCCCGCCAGGTGCCCGACGCCGAAAAACGTGAACGCGCCGACTTCATCGTCGATACCGGCAAAGGTATGAAACCGGCACGCGAAGCCGTGAGAGCGGTGATTGCGGAACTTTCCCCAGCCGAAACGTCGTTCCGGTGACACCATCCTTGCGCCGCCCCGCGCGGCTGCGCATGTTGGTCGCGAACGGGCATTCAGGAGCGGATCAATGCGCGAAATCGTTTTCGACACGGAAACAACGGGTCTCGATTCCAACGAGGACCGTGTAATCGAGCTTGGCTGTGTCGAGCTGGTCAACCGCTTTCCCACGGGCCGCTCGCTGCATCGTTTCATCAATGCACAGGGCCGTTCGGTTCATCCCGAAGCACAGGCCGTTCACGGAATTTCCGACGCGGATCTGGCCGATAAGCCGGTTTTCGGCGTCATTCTGGAAGAATTTCTTGAGTTCATCGACGGTGCGAAGCTGGTGGCGCACAACGCAAATTTCGACATCGGCTTCATCAATGCCGAGTTCGACCGGCTAGGCGTACCGCCTGTCGATCCGGGTCTCGTTGTGGACACGCTTGCCATTGCGCGCCGCAAGCACCCGATGGGACCGAATTCGCTCGATGCGCTGTGTCGTCGGTATGGCATCGACAACAGCCACCGCACCAAGCACGGGGCCCTGCTCGATGCCGAGCTTCTGGCCGAGGTTTATATCGAGCTGATCGGTGGCAAGCAGGCTGCGCTCGGTCTCGAAGTGTCGAGCGGAAATGAAAGTGGCGATGAAAACTCGGGATCGACGTTTTCGACCGTGTCGCCGAGGCCCACGCCCCTTCCCCCGAGGATCAGCGACGAAGAGCGCGCGGCACATGAGGCACTGGTCGAAAAGCTCGGCGAAAAATCGCTGTGGCACAATCTGCGCGCCTGAGCCGTTCGGTTTTCCGCTGACCAGACAAAGCAGGGCGGCGCTGGAAAACGCCGCCCCGTTTCGAAGATGTGAACGATCGGTTCGATCAGGAAACCTGAACCTGGCCTTTGGCCTGCTCCTCGGCAACGCGCTGCTGGAACATGCGCGCGAAATCGATCGGGTCGATCATGAGTGGCGGGAAGCCGCCGGCGCGCGTCGCGTCGGCGATGACCTGGCGCGCGAACGGGAACAGAAGGCGTGGGCACTCGATGAAGAGCACCGGCAGCATATGCTCCTGCGGGAAGCCGGCGACACGGAAAACACCGCCATAGACGAGTTCCACGTTGAAAAGAACCTTGCCCTCGGCTTCGGCCTTGGCGTTGAGCGTCAGGACAACGTCGTAGTCGGTTTCGCCCAGCGGGTTGGCATTGACGTTGACGTTGATGTTGATCGCCGGCGATTCCGAGCGGCCACGCAGCGATTGCGGGGCGCCGGGGCTCTCGAAGGACAGGTCCTTAACATACTGCGTCAGCACGTTGAGCGCGGGCTGCGCGCCGTTGCCGGCCTTTGGCGCCTCTTTCGCAGCTTCGTTGTTTTCTTCTGGTTTCTTGGCCATGCGTGTTCTTCCTCAAGCGTGGTTTGGCAGCCGCGCGGCTCCCCTTTAGAATTGCATGCTCGCTAGCATGGGCATTGGCGCATGACAAGGCGCGGCGAGACGGCCAATCCGCCGGGTTCAGTTGCGGTCGGGGCCGCGCCAGGGTGAGTTTTCGTCGCCGGAATCGCTGTAGTCGTCCGAGGAAAGGTCGATGGTCTGCGGCCCGCTGTCGCGTCGATGGGGGTCGGTGCGTCGCCCGCCGGCGCCGGCGGGCCCACCGAGTATGACGATGCGGCTGCGCAGAAATTTCCAACCCGCATCGCGGATGGCCGGCACGAAGAGCAGAAAGCCGAGCGTGTCGGTGATGAAACCCGGGGTAAGAAGCAGAACACCGGCCACCATGATCATCATGCCGTGCACCAGATCGCGCCCGGGCACGCCGCCTTCGTTCATTGTCTGCTGAATGCGGCGAACGACGCCAAAACCCTGTATTCTCAGAAGAATGGAGCCGGCAATCGCAGTCACCAGGACCATTGCCAGGGTCGGGAACACGCCGATCTGGCTGCCGACCACCACGAATGTGGCGATCTCGGCCAAAGGAATGGCGAGAAGCAGGAAAGGAACAATCGAAAAGCGCACGAACCTGTTAGCCTTGTTGCCTGTTTAAGCGGTTTCTGACCGCTCCATGCTGGCCAGTGGGGAAAACATAGGTATTCTGACCGAGAATTTGAATGATGGCTCCCTGCGTTCTATATGATTTCCGGTAAGGACGGGGTGCCGTCGCCTCTGTATCTGCCCTGAGCCGGCAGGTGCCGCGGAACACAGTGGCTCGTTTGGCTGGACGCTATGGAATTTTTCGATTTCGGCACGATTTTCTTTCTGATTGCCGCTGTGGTGATCTTCTTTCAGCTCCGCAATGTGCTGGGTCGGCGCACCGGCAATGAACGGCCGCCATTCGATCCCTACACGGCGGGGCGCAGTTCGGCAAAGAAAGAACAGTCGACCAATGGCGAAAACGTGGTTTCTCTGCCGCGCCGCAAAGGTGCCGGGGAGCCGGATCAGACCTATGTGGAGATCGACAATGTCGCCAAGCCGGGCACCGATCTGAACAAGGGTATGCGGGCCATCAGGGACGCAGACAGCTCTTTCGGTCCGCAAAGCTTCGTTGAAGGCGCAAAGATGGCCTATGAAATGATTGTCATGGCCTTCGCGGACGGGGACCGCCGCACGCTTAAAAACTTGCTTTCGCGCGAGGTTTACGAAGGTTTTGTCGCTGCCATAGACGAGCGTGAGAAACGCAATGAGAAGATCGAGTCCTCTTTCGTCGGCATCGACGACATGACCATCATCGCCGCCGAGATGAAGGGCTCGGAGGCTCATGTGACGCTTCGTATTGTCAGCGAGCTCATTTCCGCAACGCGCGACAGCGCCGGAGAGGTGATCGACGGCGATCCCGAAACCGTCGCCGAGGTGAAGGACGTCTGGACCTTCGCGCGCGACACGCGATCCCGCGACCCCAACTGGAAGCTCGTCGCCACCGAAGCCGAGGATTGATCCTTGTCGGGCGAAGCGTCGTGCACGGCCGCGCAGCCTGCGGCGCTTTCGCCATCCTTCGAGCGGGTTTCGTTTCGCGACATTCCGGGCTGGCGGGACGACACGGTTCTTCCCGCCTTTCATGCATTTGCGCGCTCCGCCGAGCGCGTCGCCGTGAAACCCTATCGCACGGGTGCGCTGGGCATCGCTCTTCCGGCATTCGCGCCAGCCCATGAGACGGCGCTTGCGATGGCGGATGCAGATGAAGCGGCTGCCCGCGCCTTCTTCGAAGCGCAATTCATTCCCTGCCATATCCGCGCCGACGATGGCGGCCCCGGTTTTGTCACCGGGTATTACGAGCCGGAAGTGAAAGCCTCGCGCGAACGGACGGAACGCTTCTGCGTGCCGCTTTACCGGCGCCCGGACGACCTGGTCGATGTGGACGACGAGAACCGGCCCGCCGGTCTCGACCCATACTTCGCCTTTGCCCGCAAGACAGAGCGTGGACTCGTCGAGTATCACGACCGCGGTGCGATCGACCGCGGCGCGCTGGAAGGGCGCGGCCTCGAACTGGTCTGGCTCGACAACAGGATCGACGCTTATTTTATCCATGTTCAGGGCGCGGCCCGGTTGCGGTTCGAGGACGGCACGACGATGCGGGTGACCTATACCGCGAAATCGGGTCACCATTTTACCGGCGCTGGAAAGGTTTTGATGGGGCTTGGCGAAATCGCGCCGAACGCCGTTACAATGCAGAGCATTCGCGCCTGGTTTTCCGACAATCCGGAGCGGGTTGACGAGATTCTCTGGCAGAATCGCTCGTTCATTTTTTTTCGCGAAACCGACGCGGGCATGTCCGAGCTGGGGCCGGTGGCGGCTGCCAAGGTGCAGCTCACGCCGGGGCGGTCCATCGCCGTGGACCGGCTTCTGCACACATTCGGCACACCCTTCTTCATCGATGCGCCCGAACTGGACGCGGTCGAGCGCCGGCCGTTCCGCCGCCTGATGATCGCCCAGGACACGGGTTCGGCGATTACCGGTCCGGCGCGCGCCGATCTCTTCATCGGCAGTGGGGCTGCGGCAGGCGAGATCGCCGGCGTGATCCGCCACAAGGCGGATTTTTATGCGCTGCTTCCAAAGGCATTCATGGAGGCCGATCGATGAGCGGCCATGCCCCGAAGCGCCTGAGTATGGAAGATCGCATATTGTGGAACCGTGTCGCACGCACGACCGAGCCGCTCAGAGGCAAAGCGCTCGACGATCTCCCCGAAGCGGCGGACGATACGATGGCCGAGCTCTCGCGGCTTGTGGCTCAGGATGCAGGACAACCTGCCGCCAAGCCCGCGCTCTCCGGCGCGTCGCCAACGCCCGCAAAGGCGCACCCGACACGCCGCATCGACAAGCCGACGCACACCAAGCTGGCCCGTGGCAGGCTGATTCTGGAAGGGCGCGTGGATCTGCATGGGCTGACTCAGTCGGAAGCGCACAGCCTGCTTCTGTCGTTTCTGAACCGCGCCCATGCGGACGGCATGCGGCATGTGCTGGTGATTACCGGCAAGGGGGCTTCGTTCGGCAGCGATGGCGTGTTGCGGCGCGCGCTGCCGCGCTGGCTTGCGACGCCGCCCTTCGCGTCGCTGGTGAGCGGGATCGACGAGGCGAGCCGGCGCCACGGCGGCGGCGGCGCCTTCTACGTTCGCCTGAAACGCAGGCATGGGAGCGGCATGTGACGCCGCTTGGAGAAAAGATACGGCGTTTGCGCCGCGAGCGCGGTGTCAGCCAGAAAGAGATGGCGGCGGCCATAGGTGTTAGTGCCGCTTATCTGTCTTCGCTGGAACATGGACGTGCCAGCCCGCCCAACTGGGCGATGGTTCAGAAGATCATCGGCTATTTCAACGTCATCTGGGACGACGCGGACGAATTTCAGCGCATTGCCGAACTGTCCCATCCGCGCGTGGTGGTGGACACGGCGCGGCTTTCGCCGCAGGCGACGGAGCTGGCCAATCTTCTGGCGGCGCATATAGGTTCTTTGAGAAACGCAGAAATCGCGGTGCTTCTGAAGCAGCTCAAGGCGATTACCGGCGACCGGGCGATCGACGGGACATAATCCCGGCGCGAACGTCGCAGTCTACGAATCGTGGAAAAGCGCCTTCAGCTCGTCGAGCTTGTCGTTCACCAGCCACCCGTAATAATTCTCTTCCGGAAGCTTGAGACGCTGGCCCTTTGCCTGGCGGATACGGTTTTCGGCCGCGAGCCGCGCGGCGCGGGCCTCCGGATTGCCGAGATTGTAGAGCGTGGCGGTGATGCCCGGATTCCCGGAAATGTCGAAATCGGCGATACGTTTGTAGGCGGCGATGGATTTCTTCACGGTCGCCGCCACATAAGCGAGCGACTTATCCGGATCCATAATGGTCTGGTAAACTTCCTGCGGGTCGTCGTGGTTGATGCGATGGAAGCCGGACACCTCATGCACCAGATCGGTCATCTTCAGCGCGGTCAACGGGTTCAGCTGCCCGATGCCGAAGGTCTGGCCGGCATAGAAGGGCTGGAAAAACACCGCACCGAAGCGGTCGTTCGGCCATTTTGTCGAATCCACCGCTTTGCCGCGAAACGATTTGTCCCAAACGGTTTCGCGGCAAGACCATAAATCATAGCTGCCCTTTTCCTTTTCGCATCCGGCGAATTCGGGACGCTGGATGAACTGCCCGATGGTCTCGCCGCCATGGGAGAAGGAAAAATCGCTCTTAAGATAAGAGACCGCTTTGACATAATAGGTTTGCAGGCGGTCATAGGCGTCCACATTGTAGGTATGTTCACCGACAATCGCACCAACCATATGGACGGGGTCGATATGATAGCTGGCGGAAATGGAGCGGATCTTGGAAACGAGTCCGCTGTCGTTCTTCAGAAGTTGGTAGACCTTGCCGTATTTGGCTTCATAGGTCGTCTGGGCAGATTTGGTGCGCTTGGCCGAAACGCCGGGCACAGAGGGTTGCTCGGCGTTGCGGTTGCCCTCCGGTACCAGCTTCGCTGCTGCAGCGGGCAATATGCCAGCGACGATCAAGCCGGAGCATATGCCAATTACCAATCGAGCCCCTGATGCCATGTCGCGCTGCCTGCGCCCCCGAGTCGTTCTCATTTTTTCTGGATGAAGGGCAAATTAGGCAAAGGTTGGAACCAAGTCGAGAGGCATTCGCGGACAGAGCGCGATGACGGCACGACCGCGGCAGAGATGTCACACCTGGTACGGGCATGAAAAAACGCCCCGTCGGCGCGGGCCGCGAGGCGTTTGAGCTTGGTGCGCTTCTAGAGAATGAAGCGCGAGAGATCCGTGTTCTTGGCGAGATCGCCGACATTCTCGTCGACATAGCCCGCATCGATGTTGAGCGTTGTGCCCGAACGATCCGGTGCGTCGTAGGAAATGTCGTCGAGCACCCGTTCCATGACGGTCTGCAGACGGCGGGCACCGATGTTCTCGACGCTGGCATTCAGGTCGACGGCAATGGCCGCGAGCCGGTCGATGGCGTCGTCGGTGAATTCCAGCGTCACGCCTTCCGTCTCCATCAACGCCACATACTGCTTGATGAGGCTTGCCTCGGTCTCCGTCAGGATGCGGCGGAAGTCTTCCTTCTCCAGCGCGCGCAGCTCGACGCGGATCGGCAGG
>NZ_CAJXGF010000191.1 GCF_913053745.1 uncultured Nitratireductor sp. | reverse complement strand
GCTCTTCGAGCGCGGACACGTGACGCAGGCCGCGCTCGACGCGCAGTCTCTTGCAGTGGACGAAACGCGCTCGCGTTTCGAGCAGGCCGAGCGTGCCGTGGCGCTGGCCACCAACCAGATGGGCTATGCGGAACTGAAAGCGTCCGCCGACGGCGTGGTCAGCGCTGCCGGTGTGGAGGCGGGGCAGGTGGTCTCGCCCGGACAGATGGTGGTGAGCGTTGCCCGGCTCGACGAAAAAGAGGTCGAGGTCGCGATCCCCGAAAGCCGCCTGGCGGATCTGGAGGGTTCCACCGCCGAGGTGACTCTGTGGGCCGGCAGCGGAAGCTATGCGGCACGGGTGCGCGAGATCGCCCCCGAGGCCAACGGCACAAGCCGGACCTATCCCGTGCGGTTTTCCGTGCCGGACGCGGATGAGGGCGTTCGGCTGGGCATGACCGCCACGGTTTCGCTGACCAAAGGAGATCCGTCACCGGTTGCCCGCATACCGATGACGGCGGTTCTCGACGACGGCCGGGGGCCGGTCGTGTTCGTAGTCGATCCCCCCTCGCACGAACTCCAACGCCGGTCGGTCGTCGTCGAGGCCTATCAATCGCGCAATGCCGTCGTGTCCGACGGGCTCAAGGATGGCGAGCGCATCGTCACTCTCGGTGTACAGAAACTGCAGGACGGCGAGCGCGTCAGGCTGGCCGAAATCCAGTCCGCGAACGCCGACTGACCGGGGGCAATCATGCAACGCTTCAATCTTTCGCAATGGGCTGTCACGCACCAGACGCTCGTCCTGTTCCTGATCATCGTTCTGTCGCTCGGCGGGGCTTATTCCTATGCCCGGCTTGGCCGCGCGGAGGATCCAAGCTTCACCATCAAGGTCATGGTGGTGAATGCCGTCTGGCCCGGCGCCACGGCGGAAGAAATTCAGCGTCAGGTTGCCGATCCGATCGAGAAAACGCTGCAGGAAGTGCCTTATTTCGACAAGGTGCGCACCTACTCGAAGCCGGGTTCCACCTTCATGCAGGTGCAACTCGAGGACACGACGCCGCCTGGCGAGGTGGCCGATATCTGGTATCAGATACGCAAGCGCGTCGGCGATATCCGCAGCAGCCTTCCGCAGGGTGTCATCGGGCCTTTCTTCAACGACGAGTTCGGCGACGTGGATAGCGCGCTCTACATGTTGACCGGACAGGGCGCGACAATGCGCGACCTGAAGGACGCGGCGGAGACCATCCGCCAACGACTGCTGCGCGTGCCGGACGTGGAGAAGGTGCGCTTCTACGGCGATCAGGACGAGCGCATCTTCGTCGAGTTCTCCCATTCCAAGCTTGCCACGCTGGGCATCGATCCGCAGGTGATTTTCAATTCGATCGCGGCGCAGAACGCGGTGACGCCGTCCGGCGAGGTCGAAACGGCGTCGGATCGTGTCTTCCTGCGCGTGGAAGGCGCGCTCAAGGGTGTGGACGCGGTGGCGTCCGTTCCGGTCGCGGTGAACGGCACGGTGTTTCGGCTGGGCGACATCGCAGAGGTGCGGCGTGGCTATGAGGACCCGCCAAGCTTCACCGCGCGCCACGAAGGAGAACAGGCGCTCGCCATCGGCGTGGTCATGGCCGAAGGTGCGAACATCCTCACGCTGGGCGAGAATCTGGAACGGGCGCGGAGCGAGATCGAAGCCGATCTTCCGGTGGGGCTCGAACTGGAAATGATCGCCAACCAGCCGGAGGTGGTGCAGGATTCGGTCGGTGAGTTCATCAAGGTTTTTCTGGAAGCGCTTGCGGTGGTTCTGGCGGTAAGCTTCCTGTCGCTCGGCTGGCGCACGGGCATTGTGGTGGCGCTTGCCGTGCCGCTGGTGTTGGCCATCGTCATGATCGCGCTCGACATGCTCGGCATGAGTCTGGAGCGCATCACGCTCGGCGCGCTGATCATCGCGCTGGGCCTGATGGTGGACGACGCGATCATCGCCGTCGAAATGATGGTGGTGAAGATGGAACAGGGCTATGACCGGTTGAAGGCGGCCACCTTCGCCTGGACGTCGACCGCGTTTCCCATGCTTACCGGCACATTGGTGACGGCGGCCGGTTTCCTGCCGGTCGGTTTTGCGCAATCGACCGCGGGCGAATACGCCGGCGGCATCTTCTGGGTGGTGACCATAGCGCTTGTGGCGTCATGGTTCGTGGCCGTGATCTTCACGCCCTATATCGGCGTCAAGCTGCTGCCCAACTTCCACAAGCATGGAACGACCGTGGCGGAGGGCGAGGACCATCACGACATTTACGACACGCGGCTTTACAACGGATTGCGCCGGATCGTGGACTGGTGCGTCTCGTGGCGCTGGCTGGTGATCGCCGGGGTGATCGGGCTCTTCGCCGTTTCGATATGGGCTTTCGGTTTCGTGCAGCAGCAGTTTTTCCCTACGTCTCCGCGTCCCGAACTGATGGTGGAAATTCGCCTGCCGGAAGGGGCTCCCATCAAGGCGACGCAGGCCTCGGCACGCACCATGGAACAGGTTATCGGGGCCGATGACGAGGTGTTGACCTATTCGACCTATACGGGCGCCGGCGCGCCGCGCTGGTTCCTTGCCTCCAATCCGGAACTGCCGAAGCCGAACTACGCCATCATCGTGATGTACACCGAAGATGCCGCGGCCAGAGACCGGGTGAAGGCGCGGCTGCAGAACTACATCGCAGAAGGCGGCCTGCCGGAAGCGCGGGTGCGTGTGACGGAACTCGTGTTCGGCCCGCCGGTGGGTTTCCCCGTTCAGTTCCGCGTGATCGGTCCCGACCCTCTGGAGGTGCGCCGCATCGCCT
Organism: uncultured Nitratireductor sp.; assembly: GCF_913053745.1. Taxonomy (GTDB): domain Bacteria; phylum Pseudomonadota; class Alphaproteobacteria; order Rhizobiales; family Rhizobiaceae; genus Nitratireductor. The sequence continues at coordinate 4,460 of NZ_CAJXGF010000191.1, read as the reverse complement.
ATGACGTGCGCGACGTGATGGCGCAGAATCCCAATGCGCTCGATCCCAACCTGGACTGGAACGAGCAGGCGAAATCCATTCGCCTTGAGGTCGACCAGGACCGTGCGCGGGCACTGGGGCTGACGCCGCAGGACATCGGCCGAACGCTGCAGACGCTGCTTTCGGGCTACACGATCACGGCGGTGCGCGACGGCATCGAGCGCATCGACGTGGTGGCGCGCGCGGTGGAAAGCGAACGGCTGGACATCGCGCATCTGGGCGACCTGACGATTGCCACGCGCGGCGGCGCACCCGTGCCGTTGTCGCAGGTGGCCAAGGTTGCTTATGGCCATGAAGAGCCGATCCTGTGGCGGCAGAACCGCGACATGCTGATCACGGTGCGCGCCGACGTTCCCACCGGCGTTCAGCCGCCGGACGTCTCATCGCAGATCTGGCCGACGCTTCAGCCGCTCGTCGAGGAACTGCCGGTCGGTTATCGCATCGAGATGGGCGGGGCCATCGAGGAAAGCGCCAAGGCGAATGCGGCCCTGTTCGATGTGTTCCCGATCATGGTGCTGGCGATGCTGACGATCCTGATGATCCAGTTGCAGAGCTTTTCGCGCCTGGCGCTGGTCTTCGCCACCGCGCCGCTGGGGCTCATCGGTGCCACGTTCGGACTCCTGATCTTCAATCAGCCCTTCGGGTTCGTCGCGCTGCTCGGGCTGATCGCGCTTGCGGGAATGATCATGCGAAACACGGTGATCCTGGTCGATCAGATCAAGGCCGACCTGGAAGACGGTTCGCCCGAATGGACGGCGATCATCGAGGCGACGGTGCGCCGCACGCGGCCGGTGGTTCTGACGGCGCTGGCTGCGATCTTCGCCATGGTGCCTTTGTCGGGCAACGTGTTTTGGGGGCCGATGGCCTTCGCCATCATGGGCGGGCTGACGGCGGCAACGGTGCTCACCATCCTGTTCGTTCCAGCCCTCTATGCCGCCTTCTACCGCGTCAAGCGGCCCGGCGAAAAGGATCGTTCAAACGACAGGCTCGCCCTTCAGGACAGCAGTCAACTCGCGCTGCCGCAGGCGGCCGAGTAGAGAGGAGCGGCGGAATTCATTTGCTCGCGTTCCGCCGCTCCCATAATTCCTGTGCCGTCGCATACCAACGCATCAGATCGTCGTCGCGCGAGCGGTTTACCGTCATGAGTGCCAGCGCCGCGGTGGCCAGAACGATGCGGGTTGCCCGCTCGTCCACAGCGGTTCCGCGCCACACCGCATGCCAGTATTCCGGCGAGGTGAGGCCGATCCGGGTTTCGCCGCGCGGTTCCTGCAAGGCACCGAAACGGCGCTCGAACGGCTCTTTATCGACGATCCGATAAACGGTTGCGGGACGGTAAGGCACCCATTCTCCCACATCGCGATTGTTGCCGATCACCGTCAAATCTTGCTGGCCGATGAGAAGCGCGGCGTCGCGATGCAATTCCCGATAAGCCGGTTGCGCAACGCCGAGAAAGGACGCGCGGATGGAGAGGGGATTGACGAGATGCACCGCACTGTTGATTGGCGAGCGTGTGTGGAACAGCGGATAGAGGCCGAGCAATCCCTGCATCTGCGGTGTCGCGGCGGCCAGAGGAAGATAGGCAATGCCACTTGTCTCGAGACAGATTCGAGCCTCGGTGAGGGACATGACGACGGGGATGTCGAGCATCGAGACCGCATGCTCGGCCTTGCCGCCTGCTCCGTGCAGAAGGACGGGGTGCCCCGCCTGCGCCACCAGGACCGCCGCCTGCAGAAACCATGGCGCGCGCGGCGACATCGGAGAAAGATACATGGGCCAGTCCAGCGCGGCTGTTTCCATGCCGGCGGGCGCGACGCTGTCCGTAAAGCCGAAAACGTCGCGTGCGGCCCTGACAATGCCCGCCATTTCGGCTGCGGTTTCACCGCGATAGCGCATCAGGTGCAGCAATGCACCCACCTGTGTGGAATCCGCCTCGCCGCGGAAAATTATGGAGTATGCATCATACGCTTCTTCGCTGGTGAGGGGGCGCGAACTGCCTATACCGCGCCCGATCACCGCAAGGTGAAGGGCGAGTCGTTCGACGGGCTTTTTATTGCTGTTTCGATGGCGATCCAACTGACGCGCCAACTGTTCGGGCGAGGGTTGGCCGTCAAGCAGGACCGAGGGACGCACGGCCAGTGGCGGGGTTTCGATCAGGGGTTTCTTGTTCCAGCTTGCGCGAATGGCGTCTATGGCATCCTGCTCCGGCTCCGTTCCGCCCTGCAGCAGGGAATCGGCCTCGGCGGCGAGTGCCCGCAGGCGCATACGCAGTTCTTCCGCGCGCGGCGTTGGAACGAGATGTCGCCCGGAGCGAACCATCAGGGGATCCCGGTAAAGCTCCCGTGCCTGCGATAACATACGGCTGACCGCCGCCGTGCTCAGTTCCATGCGTTTTGCGGCCCGGGTCACGCTGCCCTCGACCAGAATGCTGTCGAGGGCGACCAGGAGGCGCAACTGCCCGAGCCGGGTGGAGCTGCCTGCTTTTCCTGTTTCCGTCACGGACGGTTCCCGGGCTTCCGCATCGATACGGGCTCTCTTTGTTCGCCCACGCAGTTCGGGCCGCATGGATGCTTTCTCCTTCCGTTCCATCGTTGCGCTTTCTGCAACTTGGAAAGGTTCTAAAACATGATCGTTGACCTCATAATATCGCACTAAATAAGTGGAGTGCAATTTTCCAGTTTTATCTTCGGGGGTTCCGGAATGCGTTCTGTCTTGGCTCTTGGTTCGTCACGAACAGATTTTGAAACCGGGTGCAGGGGGCGCATCTTTACGCGGCACGGCATTGCTTTCCTGCTTACGGGATGCGCTGCGCTGCCGGCTCATGCCCAGGACAACAGCGTGTCGACCACGCTTCTCGAAACGGTCGTCGTCACGGCAACCGGCTTCGAACAGAACGTGACCGATGCCCCGGCGAGCATTACGGTCGTGCCGCGCGAGGAACTCGAAAAGGGTGCATACAGCGACCTGACGGATGCGTTGCGCAGCGTACAGGGTGTTGCCGTAACCGGTTCTCCAGGCAACGAGGATATTTACATTCGCGGTCTTCCCGGCGCCTATACGCTGATCCTGGTGGATGGCAAACGACAGAACACACGCGAGTCGCGCACCAATGGCGATTCCGGTTTCGAACAAAGCTTTCTCCCGCCCGTGGCGGCGATCGAGCGTATCGAGGTGGTGCGCGGTCCGATGTCGTCGCTTTACGGTTCCGATGCCATGGGCGGTGTGATCAACATCATTACACGCAAGGTGGCCGATCGCTGGACCGGTACATTTTCCGTGGACGGAACGTTGCAGCAGCACTCCAAGTACGGCAATGCGGGTTCTGCCTCGTTCTATGCGAGCGGTCCGGTCGTTCAGGACATGCTCGGCTTGCAGTTCTGGGGCCGGGGGTTCCTTCGCAAGGAGGATTCGTTCGAAAGCGGCACGCCGGAATCGAAGGATGTCGACTTCACCGGCCGCCTCACATTCACACCCAATGCGGACCATGATTTCGTCCTCGAGGCCGGCAGAACGCGCCTGCGTCGTGAATCCACCGAGGGAAACACGAGCACAAGGCCCGACAGCTACAACTACAACGACCGGGATCATTGGTCTCTGACCCATACCGGACGCTGGGGTTGGACGACTTCCGAGGTGTCCGTTTCGCAGGAATGGGCCGAACGCACCAACTACAACTGGGATGTCGGCGCATCGGCTTTCATGGAAAACCTGCGTTCACCGGAGATCCAGAACACAGTCATCGACGCCAAGACCACCACGCCTTTCGATCTGTTCGGTTCCCATACGCTGGTGATAGGCGGCCAGTATCTCGATGCGAGACTGACAGACCAGAATCCGGGCCGTCGCACCGGACTGGACGAGGAGTTCGGCATCACGCAATGGGCGCTTTTTGCCGAGGACGAGTGGTGGATTACGCCGGACTTCGCCCTGACGGGCGGTGTGCGGATGGACGATCATGAAATCTATGGCGCTCATTTCAGCCCACGCGCCTACGCAGTGTGGCACGCGACCGAGCAACTGACGCTGAAGGGCGGCATGTCCACCGGTTTCAAGGCACCCAATATTCGCACCATCGCGCCGGGCTATGCCTATACGACCGGCGGGCGCGGTTGCAGTTACGGTCCCGGCGGCACCTGCGGTGTGATCATCGGCGACCCGAATCTGGAAGCCGAAAAGAGCACAAGCTTCGAGGTCAGCGCTTTGTGGGACAGTCTCGGCGGCGTGCGGCTTGGCGCCACCTACTTCTATACCGATTTCAAGGACAAGATCACCAACTCGCTGGTTTACAACGACGACGGCACAATCGCCCGCTGGAACGAAGATCCGAACTACCGCCTCTGGTACAGCTACAACATCGACGAAGCGGTGATGCAGGGTGTGGAACTGACAGCCGAGTGGCAGGTGAACGAGGTTCTGACGCTGCG
>NZ_CAJXGF010000190.1 GCF_913053745.1 uncultured Nitratireductor sp. | reverse complement strand
GGCGCTCCGGCTGGCCCAGCCGTAGCTTTAGTGAAGTCTGGCTGGGGCGGCAGGATTCGAACCTGCGAATGACGGTACCAAAAACCGTTGCCTTACCACTTGGCGACGCCCCAAGACCGAGCGAAGCGGTGGATAGCAGAAGCGCGGCCCCACGACAAGCAGGCGTTTCGAGGCTTTCTGTGGAGACGCCTTTCTCCCTCCAGAATGCATTAAGCCAACCATGCCCCCCAGAAACGGGTGACAGTCGCCGGCGCATAGCCGTCCAGGCCGCTGAAGCGTTGCGCAAGCTCCACCGTGTCGCCCGCCGCTAGGCGCGCCAGCACATTGAGATGCAATACCGTCTCCGACCCGTCGACCGCGAGACCGGCAACATCGCCTGCCACCAGAGGTGCGCAAAGGTCGCCCGCGCCATTGAGCACCAGCTTCGCCTTCACCGCAGAGGGAACATTGGTGCCGTTCTGTTTCCAACCGATGGCCGCTCCGAATCGATAGAGCCCCTCCGCCGGTGCCGTGAACCGGTTCGCACCCGCATCGAAGGCAAGCTGGTCGTTGGCTTGCGTGTCATTGATGGCCACGGTCTGCCACGTGTCGGCTGCGATATACTGATCGTAATTGATGAAGGCGAGGAATTTGGGATTGCTAGGCAGCGCGACGCGGCCCGATCCCTCGTCCGTGCGGATTGCATCGTTGAAGGCAGAACCGTCGGCCGAAACCGCGAGCCTCCAGCCATCCGAGCCGAAAAGCCCCACTGTCGCCTTGGTCACGAAACCGCTTTGCAGCAGGAAGCCCACATCGCCGGCGGGCGTCTCTTTGTTCATCGTGTAGAACAGGTTTCCCGTTCCCCCTTCGGCGGCGTAGCGCGCGGTCCAGAGCGCCTTGTCGAGCTTTGCAGAGAACGGGTTGGCGGAATCTGCACTTGTCCCGAGCCCGAAGAGAGCCACCTCCTGGATCTCGGCTCCACTCCCGGGCAGTCCGTCGACCGGCTGCCAGCCAGCGCCGTCGAACACCGCAAGGCGTTCCTCGTCGACGATCCAGGCCCGCCAACCGATGACCGGCGCAAGCCGCTCCCACGCCCCGTCGACGAAATAGGCGATCTGACCGTCCCATCCGGCCCAGTCTCCGGTCGCGGCCGATCCGACGATGTAGCAGTCGCCGTCGTCGGGAGCTGTCGGCGGTGCCGGGAGGTCGCGATCGCGCGCCGCCAGCTGCACCAGCCCGTCCAACCGGCGAATGGCTTCGTTGTGCGTCACGTGCTTTTGCGCCTGCGAAGGCATGATGTAGGGGAGCTTGAGATTTGCGGTCTGTTCCATGTCGGCCCGTTCCTTGTGATGGCAGAAGTCTACCGGCCATGGCGGACCCGGGGACAAAATCGAGGGTGGGCATCGCCGTCTCCCCACGGCAAAGGGTGGACGCGGTCGAATTTTTCGGCAGCTTGCACGGCTTGCGGCGTGGAAAAACAAGCCCGTCGAGGTAGCGCCCTCTCCCCATGGACGGAGCGTTTCCCCGGATAGACCTATTGCCTACACCCCGCGTCAACGTTTCCAATCTAAAGTGGGGCATATTGAACGAAGGCGCGCGCGAGTGTTGACATATGGCACGCCGCACGCCTTCACGGCTGAGGCTATGCGTTCGAGGCAATGGCGGGGTAGGATCATGTTTGTACCGGTGATCATGGCGGGCGGGATGGGAACACGGCTGTGGCCGGTTTCGCGCGAGCACTACCCCAAACAGTTCTGCGCCCTCGTCGACGACGGCAGCATGCTGCAACAGACCATGCGCCGGTTGGACGGACTGGATTGTGCGTCACCGCTCACCGTCTGTAATGAGGAGCACCGTTTTCTCGCCGCCGAGCAGCTCCGACAGGCCGGCATACAGAATGCGCCTATCCTGCTCGAACCGGTGGGACGCAACACCGCCCCCGCGATCACTCTTGCCGCGCTTCAGGCTATGACGAATGGCGCCGATCCGCTGCTTTTGGTGATGCCCGCCGATCATCTCGTAAAGGACGTATCCGCCTTTCATCGAGGTATCGCAAAGGCACAGACGCTGGCACAGGAAGGCCGGCTTGTAACGTTCGGCATTGTGCCGACCAGTCCCGAAACCGGCTTCGGCTACATTCGCCGCGGCGAAAAGATCGGCGACACCGGCTTCGCCGTTTCAGGGTTTGCCGAGAAGCCGGACCTCGAAACCGCGAAAGCGTATCTCAAGGACGGCGAACACGATTGGAACAGCGGCATGTTCATGTTCCGCGCCAGCGTCTATCTGGACGCCATGCGCAAACATGCGCCGGCGATCCTCGATGCCTGCAAGGCGGCGATGGCGGGCGTTGAAAGCGATGCCTATTTCCTGCGGCCCGAGCGCACCGCGTTCGAGGCTTGCCCTTCCGATTCCATAGATTATGCGGTGATGGAAAAAACCGACCGCGCCGCAGTCGTGCCGCTCGACGCCGGCTGGAACGACATCGGCTCATGGTCGGCAATCTGGGAAGCGCACGACAAGGACGCTGACGGAAACGCGCTGACCGGCGACGTGCTGCAGGTCGCATCGAGAAACTCGATCGTTTCCGCCCAAAAGCGCCTCGTCGCCATTGTCGGCGTCGAGGATCTCGTCGTCGTCGAAACCGCCGATGCCGTTCTCGTGGCCAAACGCGATACGGTTCAACGCGTCAAGGACATCGTCGCCCAACTCAAGTCGGCCGGGCGCACCGAGCACGTGAACCATCGCCGGGTTTATCGTCCTTGGGGCGATTACGATTCCATAGACTTCGGCAATCGTTATCAGGTCAAACGCATCACGGTGAAACCCGGCGCTAAGCTTTCCGTCCAGAAACACCACCACCGGGCGGAGCATTGGGTGGTTGTGCGCGGCACCGCACGGGTTCTGAAAGGCGATGAAACCATCATGCTCACCGAGAACCAGTCGACCTACATACCGCTCGGCGAAATCCATGCACTGGAAAACCCCGGCAAGATCCCTCTGGAACTGATCGAGGTTCAGTCGGGCTCCTATCTCGGCGAAGACGACATCGTGCGCCTGGAGGATCGATACGGTCGCGTCTGACGCCTGCCCGGCACTAGCCGGACAGCTCGGTTTCCGATAGGCGCGAGCTTCCCTGCGCGAGAAAGAGCCCGACGATCAGGAAGACCATGAAAACCGTGTCGAGAATGTCGTGCCCGAATATGAGGTTAACGCTTCCTCCGCCCGCATAGACGACCGCGAGCATCAGCAGCAATGCGCCGCCCAGACGCGCGAGCGGGTCCTCGCGATTGGCCAGGCTCCGAACCGCGATCACGCTGATCAGCGCGAACATTGCGATGATCGCGCAACCGGCGACGATCCCGGCTTCCACGAAGATGGTCAGAAACCCGTTATGGAAATGGGTGAAACCCACTTCCAGCCCGAAATCCCGCTGCAAGAGTTCCTTGATAAGCGTCGAACTGTTCTGCATCCCGTGACCGAAGATGGGACTTTCGGCGAACAGTTGCGCCCCGGTTTTCCAGAGCGCCACCCGCAGGCCCACCGAGGTGTTGTAATCCCCGGCTTCGGTAAGCTTGTCCATATTGGACCAAAGGGCTTCGAACCGGCTCACGATCAGGCCGGACGTCAGAACGACGACAACGATCGCAATCCCAACCAGTACGAGAATATGGCCCCGAAGCAAGGTCAGGACACGCGTGCGGAAGATGAAGAATTGCGCAAGCGTGAGAACGATCATGACGCCCCAAACCGATCGGGACCCCGAAAGCATCACGGCGCCGAAGGCGGCAGCGAATGCGACAAGGAGCGCAAATGAGCGCTTGCTGTCGAAAATGAGGGCGCCCGCCAGGCAAGTGAGCCCCGCCAGACACACGACGTCGGCAAACACCAAGGCGTTTCCGGCCCCGCCCTCCGCGCGCAAGCCAAGATACTTGTACTGGACAAGCGCAAAGACCAGCCCACCGAAACTGGCAATCGCTGCCCCCACAAGTGCTGCCTGCGCGATCTCTTCCTTTTTGGCGATCGTCCAGATGGAATAGGAGAACGGGAAGAGCAGGAAGGTCGCGAGCGGCAGAAGCTTGTACGTCATCTCAAGACTCGGCTCGTTGACGAGAAATGCGACCACATTGGACAGAACGTAAACCAGCATGAGCAGAGAAACCCACCGCATCGCGGTATCGGGGCTTAATCGCCGTCTGCCGGAAAGCACTTCGAAAACGCACCAGAGCGCGCCCCCATGCCACGCCACACTCGTTGCCGAGCCGACGACCGGCGGCATCGCGAATGTGGCGAGGGTGAAAAGTCTGTTGACGGTCCGGTAATTCATTGCCGGTTCCGCGTGGCGAGCTTGGTTTCCCATTTCAGCGCATGCGTCACGATGGTCTTCAGATCGTCGTAGCGCGGCTTCCAGCCGAGCTCCCGGCGGCACCGTTCCGCCTCCGCGACGATCGCCACCGCATCGCCCGGTCTGCGGCCGGTGACCCGCACGTCGAAATCGGTTTGCGCCACCGCTTTGACCGCATCGATGACTTCGAGCACTGAGTAACCGTTTCCATAGCCGCAATTCGCAACGAGGCTGCCGCCTCCCGCACGCATTCTTTCGAGCGCCAGATAGTGCGCGTTCACGAGATCCGAGACGTGGATGTAATCGCGAATGCAAGTGCCGTCCGGCGTATCATAGTCGGTTCCGAACACGTCCATATGACCGCGTTTGCCCGTGACCGTCTCGCAGGCGACCTTGATGAGATGCGTGGCGCCTTTGGTGGATTGACCGGTGCGCAAGTCCGGATCGGCACCCGAGACGTTGAAATACCGCAGCGCCGTATAGTCGAACGCATGCACGGCTGCACAATCGCGCAGCATCAATTCCGTCATCATCTTCGATGTGCCGTAAGGCGATTCGGGACGCAATTCGGTGTCTTCGCCGACCGGAAAGCTGTCCGGACTGCCGTAAACGGCCGCGGTCGAGGAGAAAATGAAGTGGCGCACACCGCACCGCACCGCGGTTTCGATGAGGCTGCGGGATTTCACCGTGTTGTTCAAATAATAGCCAAGCGGGTCGGAAACGGATTCGGGTACGATGATCGATCCCGCGAAATGAACGATCGCGTCCACATCGTGATTGCGGATAAGATCCTCCACCAGAGCCTCATCGGCGATATCGCCCACCACCAGGGTGGCGTTCTCCGCCACCGCCCAGTCGAAACCGGTGCTCAGCCGATCGAGAACGACCACGTCCTCGCCATGGTCCAGAAGCTCCCAGACCATATGGCTGCCGATATAGCCGGCCCCGCCGGTGACCAAAACGCTCATCCCAATCCCCTCGCAAAAAACGGGCCAGACATCCCTATCTGGCCCGATTTGCTTTTCCCGTTAAAGCGGCGATTCCATGGCAGGATTAATGCCTGGAAACACCCAGCCCGCGCAACAGAGCCCAAGCCGCCGGCATGAAGCACGCAGCCAGTGCCACCTTGACCAGATCGGGCAGGACGAACGGGGCAACGCCGAATTGCCAGGCCTTGTCTGCACCGATCAGACCGGCCAGCCAGGCGAAACCCAACACCATCATGGCGGCCTCGGCCACCAGCATCGCGCCTCCGAGTTTCAGGGGATTTCGGTCCCATCCACGATCCGCCGCCCAGCCGGCAATGGCGGCCATGGCCACGAAACCGAGCAGGTAACCGCCCGTCGGTCCCATTATGTAGGCAAGACCGATGCCTTTTTCGGGCGTTCCCTGGAAAACCGGCAAGCCCATGGCGCCTTCGGCCATGTAGAGAAGGAGCGTCGCCACGCCCAGGCGCATGCCGAAGGTCGCGCCGATCACGAGAACGGCCAGCGTCTGCAGGGAGAGATCCACCGGTCCCAGGAAAACACGAGTCTTCGCCGAAAGCGCGAGCACCACGGTGGCGCCGAGAGCGAGGAAAAGCTGGGTTGTCAAACGCCGGGCGCCGTGATCCGGGAGCGTCTGCGAAACGAGAGATTTTGAGGCGATAGCGAGCGACATGGCTCCTCCGTTCATGCTCTTTGCGAATTGATGCGCTTTCCTTCTCCTATAAGCGCTTCCATGATATGCGGCAACCTGAATGAGACGCGGTGTCGTTCTCCGCTCCCGTATTTCCGGACTCTGTGTCAATGACCCTGGAATTTGAAACGCATTTCGATCCCGCTTATGGCGAGGCAGTAAAGGTTGCGCCGAACGTTCTGCGCCTCACCGTCAACAACCCCAGCGCCTTCACCTTTCATGGAACGAACAGCTACATTGTTGGCGATTCCAGTCTCGCTGTCATCGATCCAGGCCCGGAAGATGAGGCGCATTTGCAGGCACTGCTCAAGGCGATCGACGAGCGTCCGGTCAGCCATATTTTCGTCAGTCATACACACAGGGATCACTCCCCTCTCGCCGCCCGGCTCGCCCGTCGAACCGGTGCGGTGATTTGCGCCGAGGGGCCGCATCGTGCTGCCCGAGCGCTCAGAATCGGCGAGACGAATCCTCTCGACGCAAGCGCGGATATGGATTTCAGGCCCGACAGGCCGCTGGCCGATAACGAACTTGTCGAGGGGGATGGCTGGACGATCCGCGCCATACACACACCGGGTCATGCCGCCAATCACGCGGCCTTCGCGCTGGAAGATACGGGCATTCTGTTTTCAGCCGATCACGTGATGGCTTGGGCGACATCCATCGTGGCTCCGCCCGACGGAGCCATGTCCGACTATATGACTTCCCTCGATCGCCTTTTGGAGCGCGACGACACTGTCTTCTTTCCGGGGCATGGCAGCCGTGTGAAAAACCCGCAACGCTTCATGCGCGGCCTCAAGGCACACCGGAAAATGCGTGAGCGCGCCATTCTCGAACGCGTCGCGCGTGGCGATCGAACCATCCCGCAGATGGTCGGCGCGATCTATCGGGACACGGATCCTCGCCTCCACGGGGCGGCGGCCCTTTCCGTTCTTGCCCATTTAGAGGATCTCGTTGCCCGGGATGCGGTGAAAACCGACCACGAGCCTTCCATCGACGCGATCTATCGCCCCGGCTGAACTGGAAGGCTGATCTACACCGCCGCCAGCAGCGCCATCCTTTCGTCGAGTTCCGCTAGAAAGCGCTGAATCCTTGTCGCATTGTCTCCGAGGTCGTGGCGCGCATAGCGGGAAGCCGATCGCATGTCGACGAACGTGGCGGTCTGGTCGTCCTCGATGCGAATGGCCACGTCGGCGGGAAACCCAAGGAAAAACGAACGCGCCACTCCCTCCAGGGTGATGCTCCCGCCTGCAAGCTGTTGACCTTCCGGTCCTCGCGGCTGCCAGCCCCGCTCCGTCATCATCGCGCGGACGACCTCCAGCACATTGTCCACCGTATGCTC
>NZ_CAJXGF010000189.1 GCF_913053745.1 uncultured Nitratireductor sp. | reverse complement strand
GGTCGTTCGCGACATCATCCAGATCCGCGCCGTGCGGTCGAACGCCGAGGACGATGTCGGCTATATCCGGATTACCCAGTTCAACGAGCAGACGTTCGAAAACCTGAAGACGGCGATCGAGGATCTCGAGGACGATATCCCGGCCGAAGAGCTCAAGGGCTTTGTGATCGACCTGCGCAACAATCCCGGTGGCCTCCTCGATCAGGCGATCGCGGTTTCCGACTCGTTCCTGGACCGCGGCGAGATCGTCTCGACCCGCGGCCGCGATGCCAACGATATCGCCCGCTTCGATTCGCGCCCCGGCGACGTGCTCAACGGCAAGCCGGTCATCGTTCTGATCAATGGCGGTTCGGCCAGCGCCTCGGAGATCGTGGCCGGCGCGCTGCAGGACCACCGCCGCGCGACCGTGCTCGGCACCCAGTCCTTCGGCAAGGGCTCGGTCCAGACGATCATTCCGCTCGGCGAGAACGGTGCGCTGCGTCTCACGACAGCCCTCTACTACACACCTTCGGGCGAATCGATCCAGGGCAAGGGCATCACACCCGACATCAAGGTCGACCAGCCTTTGCCCGAGGAATTACAGGGCCGGGACCTGCGCCGTGGCGAATCGGATCTGCGCGGTCACATCAAGGGTGAGGAAGAGAACGACGAAGGCTCCGGCTCCATCGCTTACGTACCGCCGGAAGCCAAGGACGATATGCAGCTCAATGCAGCGCTCGAACTGCTGCGCGGCGAAAAAAATGATCCCGCCTTCCCGCCAAATCCTGACAAGGCGGTCATGAATCGCTAAGAATGCTCCCTGTCACCGCCGGTTTCTTCGCAAGTCGGCGGTGACATCCTGGCGACACAGCACGCCGATACACCGGATTTCATGCAGGATGTCCTCTGGGCGGCCTGAAGTTTGGAAAGACAGGATACTGGAGCCGCGCCGCGTTTCTTCAACGCGGCTTTCGGTCTCGCATTTGGCCTCGGCCATCGTGACGGGTGGGTATGATTTCGGGGAACAGAGACATCGACCGGCCGCTCGGCCGCGACAACCGGCCCCGAAAGCCGAAGCGCCGGGGCATCTTTACCACCGAGCGAATTGTTGTAACCCTTGCCGCCATCGCCGTTCTCGGCATATCGACAGGCGTGGCGTTGCGCGACCGCCCGTTCCGCGATCCCGCTCCGGTCGCAGTCACCGAACCGGTGGAGCGCACCATCGCCGAAGCGGAGCCATCAGACCCGGCGCCTGAAAGCAACGAACAAGGTGCACCCAACGCCTCGATCACACGTCTTCGCCCGGAAGAACCCGCAAATGATAGCGTCATCGTCATTCGCGATCCTTCGGCGATGGGACAGCACCCCAGACTTGCCCATCTCCCCGACCGGGCACTGATCGAAGAATCGGAATCCGGCCCCCTGCCCGTGCGTGATGCCGGCGGGCGCCGCCCGTTCGATGTCTATGCCCGCTCCTGGTCCGGCACGCGCGGCGCCCGCATCGCCGTTATCATCGGCGGTCTGGGCCTTTCGCAAACGACGACAAAGGAAGCCATCGAAACCCTGCGCCCGGAGATCACACTCGCGTTCGCGCCCGCCGGAAACAGCCTCGGACGCTGGATGCAAACCGCGCGCAAGGCCGGACATGAAGTGATCCTCCAAGTGCCCATGGAGCCGTTCGGCTACCCTTCGCAAAACCCGGGCCGTAACACGCTGACGGTCGACGCCTCCACGGCGCAGAACCTCTCCCGCCTGCGCTGGGCGCTTTCCCGCATCACCAATTACACCGGTGTGATGAACTATATGGGCGGACGCTTCACCGCCGAACCCGAGCCCATGAGCGAGATCATGGCCGAACTCGGCCAGCGCGGCTTGATGTATATCGACGACGGCACTTCCGCACGCAGCGTCGCGCAGGATCTGGCGCTGCAGGAAGGGGTGCCTTTCGCCGCTTCCGACGCATTGCTCGACCCGACCGGGAACAATCGCCGTCCCGAACACCATGAGATCCGGAAGAAACTCGACGAACTGGAGCGTATCGCACGCGCCAGGGGGTTCGCCATAGGAACCGGCTCGGCCTTCGACGAGACCATAGAAGCGGTTTCCGAATGGGCCGGCGAGGGGACGGCACGCGGGATAGAACTCGTTCCAATCTCGGCGGTTGCCGCCGATCCCCAGCCCCGATAGCAAGGAAAAGCCCGGCAATGGCCAAGAACAACAAGAATACCGAACTCCCCTATCGCGCCTGCGTCGGCATCATGGTGCTGAATCACAAGGGGCTGGCCTGGGCCGGCCGGCGCATCGTGCAGCCCGGCACCGACGAGTTGTCCGGCGCGACACAGCTTTGGCAAATGCCCCAGGGCGGCATCGACGAAGGCGAAGATCCACGCGACGCGGCGTATCGCGAACTCTACGAGGAAACCGGCATCAAATCCGTTTCTTTGCTGGCCGAGACACCCGAATGGATTACCTACGACCTGCCCGATCATCTGCTTGGCGTGGCGCTCAAGGGCAAATATCGCGGTCAGAAGCAGAAATGGTTCGCCTTTCGCTTCGAGGGACCGGATTCGGAGATCGCAATCAACCCGCCGCCCGGCGGCCACGAAGCCGAGTTCGACATGTGGGAATGGAAACCCATGACGGACCTGCCGGATCTGATCGTGCCCTTCAAGCGCAAGGTCTATGACAACGTAATCGGCGCTTTCCGCCATCTGGCGCCCTGAAGGACGCCAGAAGTTGGGCGCGGGCTGGAACGTCAGTCCGCCGCGGACACAGTCTGTCCACGCACCGGTTCACCGCGCTCCTGGAGAACGCCATCAGCCCGGTAGTTTTGAAACTGCGCCGGCAGGCCCTCGCCCGATTTGAGGTCCGGCGTCGTCTGCATGTGCATGTGGAGGTGCGGTTCGGACGTGTTTCCACTGTTGCCGCAGCGTCCGATTTCATCCCCGCCGCGCACTCCATCGCCAATCTCGACCTTCACGGAGCCACGGCGCAAATGCGCGAGAAAGACAAACTCACCGGCACCCAGGTCCAACACCACGTGATTGCCGGCCGGGCGTTCCGCATCGGTCTCGCCGATCGCCTGGTCCGGCAAACCGTCCACTTGAGCGACAACGGTGCCGTCGGCCGGCGCCAGGATCGGGCGGTCCCAACAATAATAGTCTTCGAGCGCCGCCCCATCGCCGACATGCGATGAACCGTCCTCACGAACAATAAAGTCGTAAGCGAAGCGCTGAGCCTGGTTCTCGGCATGATAATTTTGCTCGAGCGTGCGCCCGCCCCAGAAGACATACCAGTCCCCCGTGAACGGCAATTCCAACGAGGCACGCGTCTGGTAATCGAGATGTGCCGACGACGACGCCTCCGGCACGCGTCGCACATAAAAGCCTTCTATGCGGTCGTCGGGGCCGAAACTCCATCTCCAGATGAGATCCGCGCCATTCTCGTGCGCCGAGCGCCGACGATAGGTTCTCAACGAATCGCCGCGCTCCGTTTCTTCCTCAACGATCTCGGTCTGAGGACCGTGAGCCGCACTGATTGAGGCCTGGAATCCCTTGAGATAATCAATGTCGCCGAGCGCTTCCTGCATCTTCTTCGACATGCGCTGCCAGATTTCCTCCGCACCGCCCTGCTGGAAAACCTCGGTGAAGTGCCGACCAAGCTTCAGCGTATCGGCGTCAGTCGCCCGTGCATGGGTCGCTGCCCCGATTACAATCGCCGTCAAGCATACAATCAGCCGGCTTATCTTGCTTGGAATCATGTCGTCCGCTCCGACATTCAGTTTTCGGGACGCTAACAAAAAGCCGAGCGTAAGCCCGGCTTTTTTTTCACATCGTGATTACTTTGTCCGTCAGGCAGGCAAGATCGCGCCTTCCAATGTCGTGAGCTGATGCAGGAACTCCTCGGCGCGCAACCGCGTCTCATGATCCTTTGCATCCTCGACGTCTTCACGGGCATCCTGAATGCGACGCTGCAGTTCCTCGCGATTGATATCGTTCACGTGCACGGCCGACTCGGCCAGTACGGTGCAGCCTTCGGGCAGAATATCGGCAAAGCCGCCAAACACCACATAGCGTTCGGTCTTGCCATCGGCGGTGACGGCCACCACGCCCGGCTTGATACTGGTCATGGTCGGCGCGTGGGTCGCCATGACAGTCAGTTCGCCCTCCGTGCCGGGAATGACAACCGATTCGACATCCTGGGAAACCAGGAGCCGCTCGGGCGAGACCAGATCGAATTTGAAGGTTTGAGCCATCGTGTCCTACCGGTTTGGCATGAAGGCAGGAGGTCCAGGCGGACCTCCCGATCATTGCCTGGATCAGGCCGCTTCGGCAGCCAGCTTCTGTGCCTTCTCGACCGCCTGCTCGATGGTGCCGACCATATAAAAGGCGGCCTCCGGCAGATGATCGTATTCGCCGTCGCACAGTCCCTTGAACGAACGGATTGTGTCTTCCAGCTCGACGAAGAGGCCGGGCGTGTTGGTGAAGACCTCGGCGACGTGGAACGGCTGCGACAGGAAGCGCTCGATCTTGCGGGCGCGTGCCACAGTCAGCTTGTCCTCTTCGGAAAGCTCATCCATGCCGAGAATGGCGATGATATCCTGGAGCGACTTATAGCGCTGGAGAATCTCCTGCACCTGGCGCGCCACGTTGTAGTGCTCCTCGCCGACGATCATCGGATCGAGCATGCGCGATGTGGAATCCAGCGGGTCGACGGCCGGGTAGATGCCCTTCTCGGAGATGGCGCGGTTGAGCGTCGTCGTCGCATCGAGGTGGGCGAACGAGGTCGCCGGCGCCGGATCGGTCAGATCGTCGGCCGGCACGTAAATGGCCTGCACCGAGGTGATCGACCCCTTGGTCGTTGTTGTGATGCGTTCCTGCAAGTCGCCCATGTCCGTCGCCAGCGTCGGCTGGTAACCCACGGCCGAAGGAATGCGGCCGAGAAGCGCCGATACCTCGGAACCCGCCTGCGTGAAGCGGAAGATGTTGTCGACGAAGAACAGAACGTCCTGGCCCTGATCGCGGAAGTGCTCGGCGACCGTCAGACCGGTCAGAGCGACACGGGCGCGGGCGCCGGGCGGCTCGTTCATCTGGCCGAACACGAGGGCGCATTTGGAGCCTTCGGTGGAGCCGTCGTTCTTTGCCGGATCCTTGTTCACACCGGATTCGATCATCTCGTGGTAGAGGTCGTTGCCCTCGCGGGTACGCTCACCGACGCCTGCGAACACGGAGTAACCGCCATGCGCCTTTGCGACGTTGTTGATCAGCTCCTGAATGAGAACCGTCTTGCCGACGCCGGCGCCGCCGAACAGACCGATCTTGCCGCCCTTGGCGTAAGGCGCGAGAAGGTCAACCACCTTGATGCCCGTCACCAGGATTTCGGCTTCCGTGGACTGGTCCACATAATCGGGAGCGGGCTGGTGGATGGCACGCGTTTCCTCACCCTTGACCGGACCGGCCTCGTCGATCGCCTCGCCGACCACGTTCATGATGCGCCCGAGCGTTGCGTCACCGACCGGCACCGCGATCGGGCTGCCGGCATCACGCACTTCCATGCCGCGAACCAGGCCCTCGGTGGAGTCCATGGCGATGCAGCGGACAGTGTTCTCGCCCAGATGCTGCGCCACCTCCAGCACGAGGCGGTTGCCCTGGTTTTCCGTCTCCAGCGCGTTGAGGATAGCCGGCAAGTGATCCTCAAACTGCACGTCGACAACGGCGCCGATAACCTGGCGGATCGTGCCGGTTGCGCCGGATGCCTTCTTTGCGGTGCTGCGGGTCGATGCCGCGCGGGTGGAAGCCGCCTTGCGCGCCGGAGCCGCCTTCTTCTTGGCGGTGGTCGCGGACGCCGTCTTCGGGGTCGCTGCTTTGGCCATGTTCGTTTAACCTCTTCGGTCCGTTAGAGCGCTTCCGCGCCCGAAATGATTTCGATCAGTTCCTTGGTGATCTGCGCCTGGCGCTGACGATTATATGTGATCGACAGCTTGTCGATCATCTCGCCTGCGTTGCGCGTCGCGCTGTCCATGGCGGTCATCTTGGCGCCCATCTCACCCGCGGCATTCTCCAGAAGCGCGCGGAAGATCTGCACCGCGATATTGCGCGGGATGAGATCTGCAAGGATCGACGCCGCATCCGGCTCGTATTCGTAAACCGCCTCCGATCCCTCGCCGGCTTCCTCGGAAGGAACCGCAGCGGGGATGATCTGCTGCGCGGTCGGCACCTGCGACATTACCGAATGGAACTCGGAATAGAACAGGGTGCAGATATCGAACTCGCCCTTCTCGAACATGCCGATCACCTGACGGGCGATGCCATGCGCGTTGTCGAAGCCGATCTTCTTCACTTCACGCAGATCGACGCGGTCGACAATCAGGTCGCTATAGTCGCGCCGCAGGGCATCGAAACCCTTTTTGCCGACACAGAGCACCTTCACCGTCTTGCCGTCGCGCTGGAGCGTGCGAATGTGCTCGCGCGCCTTCTTGACGATCTGGCTGTTGAAGCCGCCGCAAAGGCCGCGCTCGGCGGTGCAAACGACGAGGAGATGCGTATCGTCCTTGCCCGTTCCGGCCATAAGCGGCGGCGCGTCGTTGCCCGACACGGCGTCGGCGATATTGGCGAGCACGGCGCCCATGCGTTCGGCATAGGGCCGCGCGGCCTCTGCCGCCTCCTGGGCGCGCTTCAGTTTCGCCGCGGCGACCATCTGCATCGCCTTGGTGATTTTCTGCGTCGCCTTGACCGAGGCGATCCGGTTGCGAAGTTCCTTGAGGGAAGCCATGCTCGCTCAGCCTCAGGTGAAGTTCTTGGCGAATGCGTCGATCTGGGCCTTGAGCTTCTCGCGCAGATCGTCGGAAAGCGCCTTTTCCTTGCGGATCGCTTCCAGCACGTCCTTGCCGTCCGCACGCATGTGCGACAGCAGGCCCTGCTCGAAACGGGTGACATCGGCAAGCGGCAGCTTGTCGAGATAGCCATTCACACCGGCGAAGATCACGGCAACCTGCTCTTCCGTCTTCAGCGGCGAGAACTGCGGCTGCTTCAGAAGCTCGGTCAGGCGTGCGCCGCGGTTGAGAAGGCGCTGGGTCGAGGCGTCGAGGTCGGAACCGAACTGCGCGAACGCCGCCATTTCACGATACTGGGCAAGCTCGCCCTTAATGGAGCCCGCAACCTGTTTCATGGCCTTGATCTGGGCCGACGAACCAACACGCGACACCGACAGGCCGACGTTCACGGCCGGGCGGATGCCCTGGAAGAACAGGTTGGTCTCCAGGAAGATCTGACCGTCGGTGATCGAGATCACATTGGTCGGAATGTAGGCCGAGACGTCGTTCGCCTGCGTTTCGATAACCGGAAGAGCGGTGAGCGAACCGGCGCCCTGTTCGTCGTTCATCTTCGCCGCGCGCTCGAGCAAGCGGGAATGCAGGTAGAACACGTCGCCCGGGTAAGCTTCGCGGCCTGGCGGGCGGCGCAGCAGGAGCGACATCTGGCGGTAA
>NZ_CAJXGF010000188.1 GCF_913053745.1 uncultured Nitratireductor sp. | reverse complement strand
CCCCGCCGCATCGATCACCGCCGCCTCGAAAGCGCCGGCATTGAGCCGCGCACCCAGAAAAAACGCCTCCTCTGCGGCGCTTGCGCGCTCTGGCGCGAACATCGCTGCCGTACCGGCGAGGGCCAGAAATGTTCGGCGGTCAATCTCCATCGAGTGCATTGAACCCCATCACCAGTCCCAGCGCACCCGAAAGCTCGCCATTGAGCGTGTGCTTCGCCCCTTCCATCGCAATGGTCGCGTAAGAGATGCGCCCGCGATCCTCCTCCTGCGAGAAGGCCGCCTCCGGTTTCGTTTTCACCGCCTCCAGCGCGTCGCGCGCGTGAGACAGGTCGAAATCCATGCTGCCTCCATAGCCGTTGACGAAATCGGACGGACCGTCGACGAAACCGGCCGCGGCGATAAGCTTCTGCACGCCCTCGATCTGGGCGGCGGCGAAGGAGAAGGTCTGGCCGCTGCGCCAGAAGGGCGCCCGTTTGCCACGGGCCTTTTCCACGCTGTCGCCGAGTGCCGGAAGGAGCTCTGCATTGCGGGTGAATTCCAGCGCCGTCCCCGCCGCCTTGACGACTTCGCCGGCCACTTCCGCCGTGGAGCGATAGGGATCGCGGTCGGCAGCCGGCGCCGTGAAGGATGTCCGGAAAGCGGTTCCTTCCGCCCACGCGCCCTCAAGGGCCTCGGCGACGTCGGCGATATTGTCCGCCAGCGCCTTTGCATAGGCGCAACGTCTGGCATCGTCCGCCAGCGCCTCTCCGCCGGTGCCGAAGAGCACATAGTCCAGCGCCGGCATCCCCTGGAGCGCGACGCTCTGGTCGGCGAGATCGTCCGGCAGAGGATCTTCGGAGGCGAGCAAACCCTGCACCTGGCGCAGCGTTACACCGCGCGGATCCGGCCAGAAGAAAACACGTTCGAAGCGGTTTTCCGCCACCAGCGGGCCGAACCGTAAAACGGAGACATGCGCCCAGGCCGAAAGCGTGTCGGCAAAACCCGCTTGCACCGCGTCGCCTTTGTTGCCGGCCGACGCAGCGCAAACCTCGTTCAGAATGACAGCCAATGCACCGCTCGTTTCGCGAAAGCGTGCCAGGGCCGGCACGACATAATTCTCCAAAACCCGGCGACCAATATCGGGAGCGATCGTGTCCGCCTCGCTCTGTGCGAACGCGGGCGAGGCTGAAAGGCTCAGGATCACAACGCATCGTGAAAAGCGCGCTAGCATCGAAGTCTCCGTAACCAGGACTGGTATTGCTGGCTGTCGCACCGAAGGGAGAGGAGATGTGCGAGGGCTGGCCGGGGCCGAAATCCGGCCTCCTCGTTGGGCTTACCGCCCCGAAAGAACAACGACAAGGGCGAGCGGCACCGTTCGGCAAAAGTTGATCGCGCAGAGATCGAAAAAGGAACCCATCATGGTCGGCCACGGGTTTCGCCTGCCATGGCTCGTTCGGCACCGCTTCTTCACTCAGGCAAGAGCCGATGCCATGAGAGAGAAGCCGGAAAGAACGCCGATCGCTTCAGCGTGGTTCTTGGCGACGAAGCGCACATCGAGAGCGCCGGTGCGCTCAACGAATGGCATGAGCGCGGCCGCGTCGGCGAAAAGCTGTTTGCCAAAGCCGATATCGACGGTGAGCGGCGGCGTGCATGGAGCTTTCACTTCGGTGTCGGCGGCCGTCTGCACCGCCTCGCACACATCCTGTTCGATCTTCTCTCGCGCCTCGTCAGGCGACAGGCTTTCCGATGCGATAGCGCTGATGCACCGTTTCACGGTGATCGAACGGGCAGCCGGAAACTGTTCGGCAATCTCGGCTTCCAAGCGGTCGTCGCCGCTGACCGCGAGCAGAGGAACGCCGATTTCCGCCGCGTGACCGGCGAAAAGCGTGGGTTCCCCCGCGCGCACCCCATTCACCTCGATACGACGAAAAGCGAGACCGCTGATCGTATGCGCCAGCACACCGAAATTGTCCGCGGCCGCGTGATAACCGATCAGCACGGCGCCGGCATGGTCGGCGCGTATTCCTTCGATCATCGACAGAGGTCGCGCACGACCGGAGACGACGCGCGCGCGCGGATCGAGCTGATCGACGATCATGTTGCGCATCGGCCCATGCGAATCCGCCACCGTTACCGTATCCGCGCCGCCGGCGAACGCGCCACGGATGGCGGCGTTCGCCTCTTCCGTCATAAGGCGTCTTGCGACCTCATATTCGGGATTGCCGCGCTGTCCCTGGAGGCCTTCATTGACCCCGGCCACGCCTTCGATGTCGACCGAAATAAAGATATGCATGTGAACGTCCTTGCTGTGAAACGCCCGCATTCCACTTGAATAGCCGCAGTTTTTCCAGTTCCACGACCGGAGAGAGGCCGGGCCAGAGCTTGCAAGAGGAGACGCTGCATGCCACATAGGGACGCAGCGTTAAGGCAGTAAGCCTCCAGCGGTTTATCCGCGAAGCGCGAAAAGCACCGTTTTCCAGCCTTCCGTGACCCAGCGCAACGCAATTGTGCCCGCGCTGCAGTGCTTTCTCCCCCCTTTTCTCCTTCTTGTGCGCTCCAAGCAGCGTCATCCCGAGTTTTACTCATGGAGTTATCCATGCCTTCACGGCTTTTGCTGCCAGTGCTTGCGCTGGCCGTTTTCTTCGTCGGCGCAACCGAATTCATGATCGCACCCTTGCTGACGCCCATAGGCGCGGCTTTCGACGCCGCGCCCGCCGAAGCCGCCTGGCTGATTTCCGGCTACGCGCTCGCTTATGCCTTTGGAGCGCCGCTGATCGGGCTTGCCGCGCATCGGCTCGACAGGCGGCGGCTGTTGCTTGCCGCGCTCACGCTTCTCGCAGCAGACGGCCTCGCCGTGGTATTCGCCCCCACGCTCGGCGTTGCCATTGTGCTTCGCATCTTCGGCGGCGCTGCGGCGGCCGCTCTCATCCCTGCGGTTTTCGCACTGATCGCCGACCGCCTGCCCGAAGCCCGGCATTCTCAGGCCATGGGGTTCGTTATGCTTGGAATGACGGCAGGCATCGCCTCCGGGCCGGCGCTGGCAGGCCTGCTGGCTCAGTTTTTCGATTGGCGCGCACCATTCATTGCAAGCGCCGTCGGCTGCATTTTGCTGCTTTTTCCAGCCAGCGGCGCGCTGACGGTGGAGGCAACGCCCCCCTCCTCGTCCGCGCCCCCTGCTTTCAACGGCTTTGGACGTAAGCTTCTCTTGCTTCTTGTGGCCAAGGCCCTATGGAATGGCGCTGCCGTCGCCGCGTTCGGTCTGAGCGGCGAAATGTTGCGTCATCGTTTCGAGGTCGACACTCTGCAGACCGGCCTGTCGACTGCCGCTTTCGGTATCGGACTGGCGGTCGGCAATCTCTCGACCGGTCTCTTCAAACGCGTGTTCGGCAGCGATGAACGACTGCTGATCATCGCCGTCTTCATGCTCGCACTCAGCTTCGCGGCTTTCCTGTTCCTGCCCCTACCGCTATCCGGCGCCCTTACGTGCCTTGCAGGCTGGGGTGTTGCGCTCGGCTTCGCGGCTCCCGCCAGCACAGCGCTGATCGCTCGCCGGGCGGATAAGGGAAAAGCCTTCGCTCTTGCATTGTCGGAAAGCGCCAACAATCTGGCACTGCTCGCAATCCTCTCGCTCGCGGCCCTCGCTTTCGAAACATCGAGCCTGATCGCGGCAGGTGCTGTACTCGCAACCGGCCTCGCCTTTGGGATCGGCCTTTTCCTGCTCGACGCGTTGGTCCAGCAGAAGGCGAAAACACACGACGATGGCTCTTGCGAGATGCCCTCGCAGCGTTAGCATGCAACCGAACTCATTCCAAAGTCACGGAGGAGCCATGGCTCCGCTTGTCGCTCTGATCGGTGTGTTTGCCGTTTTCATCCCCGCACTGATGTTGCCGGGCCCGGATTTCATCGCCGTTGTACGCTCGTCGATGACGCGCGGCACCGTAGCGGGTCTCTGGACCACGCTCGGCGTTTCGGCGTGCCTTGGCGTTTATGCCACGCTGAGCCTAGCGGGTCTTTCCGCTATCCTTATGGAATATCAATGGCTTGCCTGGGCCGTGCGGATTCTCGGCGGTTGCTATCTCATTTATCTGGGCTTCAAGCTTCTGTTCGCCAAACCAGCCGCTTTCAACATGGAAGAAAGCGACGACCGGCCCAGCGGCAACCCGTTGTTGTTCGGCTTTCTCGTCACATCGACCAATCCGAAGGCGATCGTCTTGTTCACGAGCGTGTTCGCCACCGCTGTCACCGAAGCCACACCGCTATGGCTCATGGGGCTGATGGTCTTTCTTGTGGTTGCAAGTTCCCTCGTCTGGTACAGCATTGTCAGCCTGTTCATGTCCTCGGCACCGATAATCCACCGCTTCCAACACCTGCAACACTGGATCGAACGCGCAGCCGGCGTGTGCTTCGTGGCTATCGGCGGTCGAATTCTCGCCGACGCACGCAATCCCGTAACTCCCTGATTCTGAAAAGGTTCACACAATGGATTTTGACGGCGCCGTTCTTTTGCTCGTCGATTACCAGCAAGCGTTCGACAACGCCCCCTGGCCGCGGCGGTGGAACAGGGATGTCGACAAGAACGGTCTCGCGCTGCTCGCCAGGTGGCGCGAAACGGGACGTCCGCTGATCCATGTGCGACACGATTCCGTCGAGCCCGGCTCCACGCTTCGTCCTGGCGAGCCCGGCCATGCGATGCGTCCGGGTTTCGAGCCCCTTTCCGGCGAACCGCTCGTCACCAAAAGTGTCAACGCCTCGTTCATCGGAACCGATCTCGACCTGCGCCTACGCAGGCTCGGCGCACAGAAGGTGGTCACCTGTGGCATCTCGACGGATATGTGCGTATCGACCACGGTGCGCACTGGCGCGAATATGGGTTGGGAGATGGTGCTGGTGGAGGATGCCTGTGATTGCTTCGACTTGCCGGATGGCAAGGGCGGCACCCTCCCCGCCGAAGACGTGCACCGTGCGCATGTGGCAACACTTGGCTTCGAGTTTTGCACGGTCGTGACAACGCAAGGCGTTCTGTCGTCGATCTGACCCGCGCGATTATTTGCTTCGGAACCTCACGCAGCAAACGACGTTTTCCTCATAACGAGACCGCCTGTGTCAACCGGGCGCGACGGTAAGGAGAATGGGGACGGTTTTCCCGGTTTCCCACCCCAGCATCAACGCATCGGCATACGTGCTTCTGTCCCGTCCAGGCGGTTTCGTCTCTGTATGCTTTCCCGATTAGCGCATTCCAACGCCTTGGTGCGCTGTGTTCACGCCGCTTGAATTAATTGAACGTTCGTTTTATTAATTCACCAGGAGGCGCTATGGCACGTACAACAGGCTCGGACGGCGAGAAGACGGAAGCGGCGATCCGCGAGGCGGCGCTCGCCCTCATCGCGCGCCTCGGTTTCGAAGCCATGTCCATGCGCCAGCTCGCAGCACAGGTCGGTGTACAACCGGCAGCGCTTTATCGTTATTTTCCCACCAAAGAAGAACTGCTTCACGCGCTCATGCGCGACCATATGGAGCATCTTATCGCTTCCTGGGGGGAAGCGCGTCCTGCATATGGCTCCAACCAAGAGACGCCGGCAGGACGCCTCGCTACATTCGTTGAGAATCACATCCGCTTTCACCTGGCACGACGCGACGCCACACATGTGAGCAATCTGGAGCTACGCAGCCTTTCCGAAGAGCGTCTCAACCACATCCTTGCGCTGCGGAGCCAGTATGAGAGCGAACTGCGCGCCATACTGGCCGACGGCCAACGCGCCGGTGTGTTCCGAATCGACGATGTAGCGCTGACCGCCATGGCGATCATCCAGATGATCACCGGCGTGATCGTCTGGTTCCGTCCCGAACTGCGGCTTTCCGAAGACGAGGTGGCCGCTAACTATCACAACATGACCATGCGTCTTGTCGGCGCGGACGCTTGACCGGAGGAGACCGATGTATACCGGATCGATGAGTTTCGGCCTTGGCGAGGACATCGAGGCGCTGCGTGATATGGCGCAGCGCTTTGCACGGGAAAAAATCGCACCGCTTGCGGCGGAAATCGATGAGAGCAACGAATTCCCCGCCCATCTCTGGCAGGAAATGGGCGCGCTCGGCCTTCTCGGCATGACGGTCGACCCCGATTATGGAGGCTCGGGCCTCGGCTATCTGGCGCATGTGGTGGCGATGGAGGAGATCTCGCGTGCCTCGGCGTCTGTCGGCCTTTCCTACGGCGCGCATTCCAATCTATGCGTGAACCAGATCCGCCGCTGGGGCAACGATGCGCAGAAAGACAAATACCTTCCCGCCCTTTGCTCGGGCGAGACCGTCGGCGCGCTCGCAATGTCGGAGACTGGCGCCGGTTCCGACGTGGTCTCGATGAAACTGCGGGCGGAGAAGCGCAACGACCGCTTCGTCCTTAATGGATCCAAGATGTGGATTACCAACGGACCTGATGCCGGCACGCTGGTCGTCTATGCCAAAACCGAACCCGATGCCGGGCCGCGCGGCATCACCGCCTTTATCATAGAGAGCCGAACGAAGGGCTTCTCCGTGGCACAAAAGCTCGACAAGCTCGGCATGCGCGGCTCCAACACCGGCGAACTGGTGTTCGAGGACGTGGAGGTGCCATTCGAGAATGTGTTGGGCGAAGAAGGCAAGGGCGTCAACGTATTGATGTCCGGGCTCGATTACGAGCGCGTGGTGTTGGCAGGTGGCCCCTTGGGCATCATGGCCGCCTGCCTCGACGTGGCAGCGCCCTATGTGCGCGAGCGTGAGCAATTCGGCCAGCCGGTCGGTTCGTTTCAGCTCGTTCAAGGCAAGCTCGCCGACATGTACACGGCAATGAACGCCTGCCGGGCCTATGTCTATGCGGTGGCATCTGCCTGCGACCGGGGCGAAACCACCCGCAAGGACGCAGCAGGCTGCATTCTATACGCCGCCGAGAAGGCGACCCAGACCGCCCTGGACGCGATCCAGCTTCTGGGCGGCAATGGCTATGTGAACGAATTTCCCGTCGGACGCCTTCTGCGCGACGCCAAACTTTATGAGATCGGGGCGGGAACGAGCGAAATCAGGCGCTGGCTGATCGGGCGCGAGATGATGTCGGAAGCTTGAGAACGATGTCTCTTTCCGTGCGTTGACCTCGTTTGAACAAGCGAGGAATGATATCATGCCGCTCAACGACCTGCAGGAACGCCTTGCCGCCGAAAGCACGATCGATTTTTCCGGTCTCAACGCGCTGTTCATTAACACCACATTGAAACCGAGTGACCGAGCCACGTCACACACAGAAGACCTGATGCACGATTCGATTGCCATCATGGATCGCTGCGGGGTGGAAACCGACTATCTGCGCGCCGCGGATTTCGACATCGCTTTCGGTGTCTCGCCGGACATGCGCGAAGAGGGAGCCCAGATCGACGACTGGCCGGAAAAAATCTGGCCAAAGGTGCGCAAAGCCGACATTCTCGTCGTCGGCTCGCCAATCTGGCTTGGCGAGGAGAGCTCCATTTGTCG
>NZ_CAJXGF010000187.1 GCF_913053745.1 uncultured Nitratireductor sp. | reverse complement strand
CGAATACCGCGTGCCGATCGAGGGCTTCGCCTCCGATCCGGCCTGGTCGCCGCTGCTTGAGTAGCGGGAAGGGCGCGTTCTCGCTGGATTCGCCGCGTTTCCGCCGTATTTTAAGCTAGTTTGCGCGAAATAACGGTTGTGATTTGCATCGGTAGGGGTTCGTTAACCGCGTTTCTTGAGGGGTCCTTAACGGCAACGTGGTTACTGATCGTTGAACAAAATATCTCTAATATGAAGGAGAGGTGGCAATGCTGTCGATTGCAGCGATCGCCAAAAGCCCGGTTAGCATCGCCCTGGTGGCGGCACTTGCTCTGGCCGGCTGTGCCAACAAGCAGGTTCCCAACAACGCGGCCGATATCGGGCTGGGCGGTGCGGGCGGTCCTCCCGGATCGCAGCAGGAATTCACCGTCAGCGTCGGCGATCGGATTTTCTTCGATCTCGACTCGTCGGTGATCCGCGCCGATGCGCAGCAGGTGCTGACCCGTCAGGCGCAGTGGCTGAACAAGTACAGCAGCTATTCCATCACCGTCGAAGGCCATGCCGACGAACGCGGCACCCGCGAGTACAACCTCGCGCTTGGCGCGCGTCGCGCGGCTTCGGCACGCGACTTCCTGGTCGCGCGCGGCGTTGCGGCAAACCGCATTCGCACCATTTCCTACGGCAAGGAGCGTCCGGTCGCGACCTGCGACGACATCTCCTGCTGGTCGCAGAACCGCCGCGCCGTTACGGTGCTCAACGGCGGCAGCAGCTAAAAACTGCTTTCCGACAGAAAAAAGCCGCGCTGGACGATGTCCCGCGCGGCTTTTTTGTTGGCTGGATTTATACGGAGGATCAGCCTTGGGCGGCCGTGCGGATTGCGGCGATGTTTTTTGCATAGGCCTCCTCGCCCTCGCCCTTGAACACTGCGGAGCCGGCGACCAGAACATTGGCGCCGGCGGCGACCAGTTCGCCGGCCGTATCGGGGGAGACGCCGCCATCGATCTCGATGTCGATCGGGCGCTCGCCGATCATCGCCTTGATGCGGCGCACCTTCTCGACCACAGAGGGAATGAAGGCCTGACCGCCGAAGCCTGGATTGACAGTCATCAGAAGCACCATGTCGAGTTCATCGAGCACATATTCGATGACGCTTTCCGGCGTCGAGGGATTGAGTGAAACGCCGGCCTTCTTGCCGAGATTGCGAATGGTCTGGAGCGAGCGGTGAAGGTGCGGCCCGGCCTCGGCGTGAACGGTGATGATGTCGCATCCGGCCTCGGCGAAGGCCGCGAGATACGGGTCTGCCGGGGTGATCATAAGGTGACAATCGAACACCTTGTCGGTGCGGTCGCGGATTGCCTTGATAACCGGTGGACCGAACGTGATGTTGGGCACGAAATGGCCATCCATAACATCGAGGTGGATCCAGTCGGCGCCGGCCTTGGCGACGGTTTCCACCTCCTCGCCGAGACGAGAGAAGTCGGACGCGAGGATGGAGGGAGCGATGAGCGTGTTGCGCGCGGCGGTCATGACGGTTTTCCGAAACGATGAGACTGGCATGCCCTAGCGCCTCGGGGCGCCCTTGTCGAGGCGCGGGCGGCATGGCTCACAGATGTGTCACCATGCGGTGCGACGAAGGGTGGACGAGGTGGGCGAGCGTGATGGGCTCTCCCTTTACCCAAGTTATGCGCTCGCCGATGAACACCGGATCGCCCTCGCGGATTTGCAGGAGCGAGGCTTCGTCGGCACTTGCCGCTCCCGCCATGAAGATGAATTCGGCGCTGGAGAAGGGGGCGTGGCCGACAAGCCATTCGTTTGGGCCCATGGTCTTGAAATCGGCCTTGCGGGCGTCGGGGACGGTTCTCAGATTGATCCAGCGGTCTTCATATTGATAAGGCACCCGATCGGCCAGATGCAGACAGCGCACATGCATCATGTCAGATTTGGACAGGAGGCTGAGGCGTGCGCAGATCACTTCCGGAGCGTCGGCGATTTCGGCGCTCAACAGACGGTACTGGTATTCCGATCCGCGCGCCTCGATCTCTTGACGGATTCTGGGAATGACGAAACGTGCCTCGCGCACGGGATGCAGCGCGACGCGTGTGCCGGCGCGGCGTTTGCGCTCGAGAATGCCGGCGCGGGCCAGCTCCTGCAGTGCCCGGTTGACGGTGGCGCGGGCCGCGCCGAATTCTTCCGCCAACGCTTCTTCGCCGGGTATGAGCGTTCCCGGCAGCCAAACCCGTTCGGCAATGCGTCGGGAGAGTTCGTCGCGTATGGTGCGAAATGAGGCGCGTTCGCTGGTCACAGCAACTCCATCAGGTTCCGGATCGTCTGCGCATAGCGCATGGCGATCGCTTCACGTTCGATATGACGACCTTCGCGTACGCAATGCCGCCCCGCCGACCACACATCGGTCACGGCGCCATTGTCACCGGTAAAGAGCCAGCCGTCCAACGTGCCATCATCGGGAGCCGCGCCGGCGAAGACGGTTTGGTCGATGGCGACCAGATCGGCCCAGTTTCCGGGTTGGATCGCACCGGATTTTCGCCCAAGTGCCTGTGCGCCGCCTGCCAGGGCTGCATCGAAAAGCGTGCGGCCGCAGGATTGTCCGTGCGCAGCCAGCACCACGCGTGCGGTGTCGCGCAGGCGCTGAGAGTATTCGAGTTGGCGCAATTCCTCGGCGACGCTTATACGAATGTTCGAGTCCGATCCGATGCCAAGCGCGCCACCGGCCCGTCGGAATTGCGTGCCGTTGAAAATGCCGTCTCCGAGATTGGCCTCGGTGACCGGGCATAGCCCGGCGACGGCGCCGGTCTCCGCCAGATTGCCGGTTTCCTCGTCGGTCATGTGCGTGCAGTGGATCAGGCACCAGCGCGCATCCACGTTGCAATTGTCGAGCAACCACTCCATCGGGCGCTGGCCATACGCCGCCAGAACTTCATCGATTTCCGGCAATTGCTCGGCGATGTGCATATGCAGGGGCGTGCCGGGACGCATAGTCTCGGCTTCGCGCAAATCGTCGAGCCCGACAGCGCGAAGGGAATGCGGTGCGACACCCAGATGCGCATCGGCGGACAGGTTGGCCACACAGTCTTCGGCGCGGGAAAGCAGTTTTTGAAAGCGGTCGAGATCATTGCCGAAGCGCTGCTGGCCGCCCTGAAGGGGACGCTGGTCCACACCGCCATAGCGATAGAGAACGGGCAGAAGCGTCAGGCCGATGCCCGTCTGCTGCGCAGCGGTTGCGACGCGCGCGGAAAGCTCGCCGACATCGTCATAGGAAATGCCGCCGGGTTGGTGGTGGACATAGTGAAACTCGGCCACGGCGGCAAAGCCTGCTTCCTGCATCTCCATGAAAGCAAAGGCCGCGACGGCCTCGATGTCCTCAGGCGAAAGCAGGTCGAGGAAACGGTACATGATTTCGCGCCATGTCCAGAAACTGTCGCGGCCGGCCGGGCCGCGCCGCTCGGCAAGGCCGGCCATGGCGCGTTGAAAGGTGTGACTGTGTAGATTGCACATGGCTGGTAGAAGCACGGGAACGCGCACCGTCTTGTTGCCTTGCGCCACGGCGCCGGCGGTCACGCTTTCAATGCGGCCCGCATCGGTCAACTCCACCAGTACGTCTTTTTGCCAACCGCTTGGCGTGAGGGCATTCTGAGCAAAAATGGCTTGCATGACGTATCGGTTCCAGCTTAATTATGTATATACATATATGAATAATCGTAGACAAAAAAGCCATCCTAGGCAATATACCCTGCATGGGGAGGGAGGAATCTTCCTGTTATGAAGCAGAGTGTCATCAGCGGTATCCGGCTGGCAAGCATGCGCGACGGCGGTGAACCCTATGGAATGGTCGAGGATGCGGGCATCGCCATCGAAGCCGGCAGGATCGTCTGGGCGGGGGCGCTGAACGATCTGCCGGAGCAGTTTTCCGGATGGGAACGGGCCGATTTTGGCGGTCGCCTCGCCACGCCGGCGCTGGTCGACTGCCATACCCATCTGGTCTTTGGCGGCAATCGGGCAAAAGAGTTCGAGATGCGACTTGAGGGTGCGAGCTACGAGGAGGTCGCGCGTGCGGGCGGTGGCATCGTATCCACCGTTTCGGCAACGCGCGGCACGGACGAGGATGCGCTGGTCGAAGGCGCGCTGAAGCGCCTCGATGCGTTTTTGGCGGAAGGCGTGGCGACGGTGGAGGTCAAGTCTGGCTATGGGCTGACCATTGACGACGAACTGAAGATGCTGCGCGCGGCGCGTCGTCTGGCAACGCTTCGGCCCGTGCGGATCAAGACGAGCTACCTTGCCGCTCATGCGGTTCCGGCAGAATATCGGGGCAAGGAAGACGCCTATATTGACGAGGTCGTGCTTCCTGGCATGGAGGCGGCCCATGCGGAGGGACTTGCTGATGCGGTGGACGGGTTCTGCGAAGGCATCGCCTTTTCGCCGGAACAGATGGCGCGGGTGTTCGACAAGGCGAAGTCGCTTGGCCTGCCGGTGAAGCTGCATGCAGAGCAGCTTTCCAATCTGGGGGGCGCGAAACTGGCGGCCTCCTATGGTGCCCTGTCGGCTGATCATCTGGAGTATCTGGATGAAGAGGGCATTGCGGCCATGGCTGCGGCAGGGACGGTGGCCGTGCTTCTGCCGGGCGCGTTCTACACCCTGCGCGAAACGCAGTATCCACCGCTTGCCGACCTCAGGAAGCATGGGGTGCGGATCGCGGTTGCCACCGATTGCAATCCCGGCTCCTCGCCGCTCGCTTCGCTGCTTTTGACCATCAACATGGCCTGCACGCTGTTCCGCATGACGCCGGAAGAAGCGCTGGCGGGCGCGACACGTGAAGGCGCGCGGGCGCTCGGGCTGGCCGATGAGATCGGCACTATCGAAACCGGCAAGCGCGCCGAAATCGCTACCTGGGATGTGGAGCATCCGGCCGAGCTTGCCTATCGCATTGGCTTCAATCCGCTCCATCGACTTGTTTCTGGAGAGATTGCATGATGCTCGTTCTGACGCCGGGTGCGGTTACGATCCACGATCTGGAGCGCATCTGGCGCGACCGGGCATCGGTACGCCTCGATGCGATCTGCCATGCGGGGATCGACGCGGCGGCTGCGCGGATCGATCGGATAGCGCGTGGCAATGAGGCGGTCTATGGCGTGAACACCGGCTTTGGAAAGCTCGCCAGTGTGAGCATCCCGCCGCAGGATGTGGAGACGTTGCAGCGCAATCTCATCCTCTCGCATTGCTGTGGGGTCGGCGTGCCGCTGGATGAGGCCATCGTGCGGCTTATCATGTCGCTGAAACTGCTTTCGCTGGGTCGTGGAGCCTCCGGCGTGCGCATGGAGGTGGTTAGGCTGATCGAGGAAATGCTGGGGCACGGTGTCGTGCCGGTGATCCCCGAAAAGGGCTCGGTCGGCGCATCCGGCGATCTGGCGCCGCTTGCGCATATGGCGGCGGCCATGATGGGCGAGGGCGAGGCGTTCTTTGACGGCGAACGGCTTTCCGGCGGCGAGGCGTTGCGCAGGGCCGGGCTCACGCCGGTCGTGCTGAAGGCCAAGGAAGGCCTGGCGCTGATCAACGGCACGCAGGTTTCGACCGCGCTGGCGCTGACCGGACTGTTCCGGGCGCATCGTGCGGCGCGCTCCGCGCTTATCACCGGGGCGCTGTCGACCGATGCGGCAATGGGATCTTCCGCGCCATTTCATCCTGAAATTCACACGCTGCGTGGGCATCAGGGGCAGATCGATACCGCTGCGGCGCTCTGGTCGCTTCTGGAGGGGTCTGAAATTCGCGAGAGCCATCTGGAGGGGGACGAGCGGGTGCAGGACCCCTATTGCATCCGCTGCCAGCCGCAGGTGGATGGCGCGTGTCTCGATCTTCTGCGCCAGGCGGCACGCACGCTGACCATCGAGGCCAACGCGGTGACCGACAATCCGCTGGTTCTCTCCGACGGGACGGTTGTTTCGGGGGGCAATTTCCACGCCGAGCCGGTGGCGCTTGCCGCCGACCAGATCGCGCTTGTCATCTGCGAGATTGGCGCGATTGCGCAGCGGCGCATTGCACTTCTGGTCGATCCGGCGCTGTCGTTCGGCCTGCCGGCGTTTCTGGCGAAGAAGCCGGGGCTGAATTCCGGTCTGATGATTGCCGAAGTGACCTCGGCGGCGCTGATGAGCGAAAACAAGCAGATGTCGCATCCCGCTTCCGTGGATTCGACGCCGACTTCCGCCAATCAGGAAGACCATGTGTCGATGGCCTGCCATGGTGCCCGGCGGCTTATTCCGATGACGGAAAATCTGTTCGGCATTATCGGCATCGAGGCGGTGACGGCGGCGCAGGGGGTGGATTTTCGCAGCCCCTTGAAGACGAGCATGGAACTGGCGAAAGCGCATGCGACGATCCGGCAGGCGGTGCCCGATCTGGAAGAAGACCGGTATCTGGCTTCCGATCTGGAGCGGGCGATCGAACTGGTGCGGTCGGGAGCGCTGAATGCGAGCGTTTCTGAGATTGTTCTGCCGGAACTGAGGAGTGAGCCTTGATGGGGAGCGTGTTCTCTTTGGATGAGGCGCGGGCGCCAACACTGGAGATCTGCCGATGAGCCCTGTCGAAGTGCATCAGGGTTCGTCACCCGTCATTCTGGGGTTGCCGCACACGGGCACGTATGTGCCGGACGCAGTGAAGGTGCGGCTGAACGATCAGGGCCGGCTTATAACCGATACGGACTGGCATGTGCATCGGCTTTATGACGGTCTGCTCGACGGTGCGACCACGGTGCGGGCGACGTTTCATCGCTATGTGATCGATGCCAATCGCGATCCTTCCGGCGAGAGCCTTTACCCGGGGCAGAACACCACCGGCCTCGTGCCACTGACGGATTTCGACAATCGCCCGATCTGGCGCGAGGGGGAGGAACCGACGGCGGATGATGTTGCCGAGCGGCTTGAGGCGTTTCATGCGCCCTATCACGCCGCGCTGGAGGCCGAGATCGCGCGGGTGAAAGCGCTGCATGGCGTGGCGATCCTCTACGACTGCCATTCCATCCGCTCGCATTGCCCGTTCCTGTTTGAGGGCGAGCTTCCGGATTTCAACATTGGCACCAATCACGGTGAGACCTGCGCGGCGGAGATCGAGCGGGCCACGGCTGATGTGTGTGCCGAGGCGGCAGGGTTTTCCAGTGTGCTCAACGGCCGTTTCGTCGGAGGCTGGACGACGCGACACTATGGCCGGCCCGAGCGCGGCGAACATGCGATCCAGATGGAACTTGCTCAGGCGACGCATCTGAAAAGCGAAGCCGTTCCGTTCGACTATGACGAGGAAAAGGCGGCGCGTCTGCGCCCGCACCTCAAAGCCATTCTGGCGCGACTTGCAGAGATCGCGCCGACCTTGAAGGGGAAGTAAAGCATGACCAATCCGCGTCACAATATTCGTGAGGTCCGGGCACCGCGCGGGGCCGAATTGAACGCAAAGGGCTGGATGACGGAAGCGCCGCTCCGGATGCTGATGAACAATCTCGATCCGGAGGTGGCGGAGAACCCCAACGAGTTGGTCGTTTATGGCGGCATTGGCCGGG
>NZ_CAJXGF010000186.1 GCF_913053745.1 uncultured Nitratireductor sp. | reverse complement strand
CAAGCTCTCCGTCGCCCGCGTGCTTTGCGGAACGATAGCCGACGGGACGGAACTGCGCACGCTCAAAACCGTCGACAAGATCTCCGGCCTCTACACACTGCTTGGACGCGAACAGAACAAGCTTGGCAAGGCGGAAACCGGCGACACGGTTGCCCTCGGCAAGCTCGACGGCGTACAAACGGGCGACACGCTTACCACGGCCAAGATCGCCATTGCCCCGCTTGCGGCCTTCGAGAACCCGCAAGCGGTGTATTTCGCAGCCGTGCGCCCCACCGAGCGCAAGGACGAGGCGAAGCTCTCGCTTGCTCTCCAGAAACTCACCGAGGAAGATCCTTCGCTCGGTCTCGAACAGAGACAGGAAACAGGCGAAACCATCGTCTGCGGTCAGGGGGAGATGCATCTGCGCGTTACGTGCGAGCGTCTCGAAGGGAAATATCAGATCCCCGTGGACACGTCTTCACCGAGCGTCGCCTATCGTGAAACGATCCGCAAAGGCACCACGAAGCGCGGCCGACACAAGAAGCAGTCGGGCGGTCACGGACAGTTCGGCGACGTGGTGCTCGACATTCGCCCCCTGCCCCGCGGCACGGGCTTCGAGTTCACCGACACGATCACCGGCGGCGTGGTGCCGAAACAATACATTCCGTCCGTTGAAGCGGGTGTACGGGAGTATCTGAAATCCGGCCCTCTCGGCTTTCCCGTCATCGATCTTGCCGTGAACCTTGCCGACGGCTCTTACCATTCTGTCGATTCATCCGATATGGCCTTTCAGCTCGCCGGACGCCTGGCAATGAAGGAAGGGCTCGGCGACTGTTCGTCGGTTCTTCTGGAACCGGTTCTCAAGATCGAAGTCTACACTCCCTCGGACGCGACAGCGCGCATCACGGCGATCCTGTCGCAGAGGCGCGGGCAGATTCTGGGTTTCGACGCCAGGCCGGGCTGGAGCGGCTGGGATGTGGTTGAGGCAATGATCCCCGCCTCCGAGACCGGCGATCTGATCATCGAATTGCGATCCGCGACGGCAGGCGTTGCCAGCTACCGCGCTACCTTCGATCACATGGCGGAGTTAACGGGACGTCTGGCGGATGCGGCCCTGAACGCGCAGGGCAAAGCCGCATAACCGAAAATGTCTGGAAAATCGGCCGGGCCGGCACGCAATCGTGAAACGTCGTGATTTTGAAACGCGGACAAGCGACTCTACCACTTGGAACGGTTCGAAACCTGTCGGAGAACGCCATGCCCGCCATTCACCGGCCTCCGCGTTGGGCCGTTGCCGAAGGCGCGGCGACCCCCGAGCTCGTTTTCGCCAACCGTCGCGCCGTTCTTGCCGGTCTGGGGTTGGCGCTTGCGGGCGCCGGGCTCGTGCCGCGTGTGGTTAAGGCGCAAACGCAAGGCGACGCCGCCGCGCGCACGACCTTCCTTTATCCGGCGCAGCGCAACCGGACCTACACGGTCGATCGCGCACTCACGCCCGAAGCGGTGAGCGGTTCCTACAACAATTTCTACGAATTCGGTTCGCACAAGCAGATCGCGCGCGCGGCGCAGGCGCTTGTCACCCACCCCTGGGACATAGAGGTCGACGGGCTGGTGGAGAAACCGCTAACCATCGCCTTCGAGGATCTGGTCAGACGCATGGCGCTGGAAGAACGCCTCTACCGCCACCGTTGTGTGGAAGCGTGGTCGATGACGGTGCCTTGGACCGGGTTTCCGCTTTCCGCGCTCCTCGCCCTGGCCAGGCCGCTTTCATCCGCCCGTTTTGTCCGCTTCGAAACCTTCAATGATCCCGGCATCGCCGGCGGCCAGAAGCAGGTCTGGTATCCCTGGCCCTATGTGGAAGGCGTGACGATGGAGGAAGCGACGAACGATCTCGCCTTTCTGGTTACCGGCGCCTATGGCAAGCCGCTTGCGGAACAGTTCGGTGCCCCGCTGCGCCTCGCCTTGCCGTGGAAATACGGCTTCAAGTCCATCAAATCGATCCGCCGAATCTCTTTCACCGATCAACAGCCGATCGGCTTCTGGGAGGAGATTGCCGCCAGCGAATACGGGTTCTGGGCGAATGTGAACCCGGATGTGCCACACCCACGCTGGAGCCAGGTGGAGGAGCGTGTCCTGCACACGGGCGAACGCGTGCCCACACAGCTTTACAACGGCTATGCCGAGGAAGTCGCCGGCCTCTACAAAGGGCTGGAAAGCGCGTCGCTTTATCGGTGACCGCTCGATTCTCGATGGCAGATAAAAAAAGAGCCGGATCACGGAGATCCGGCTTAGTCGTTGGAAGTGCCATATAGGCGAAACCTCCAGAGGGGAACACTCGCGAGGGCAAATGGGAGGAGAACGCCCCCGGGAGTGCTTCTGATATGGGCAATGAACGCCTAAATAACAACCACGTGTTTTTGCATTTCACCCATGCAATTTTGCATAACACGCGGTATTTCTTGCGAAATACTGCGTCAAAATGCCCAGTGTCGGGATTTCGAGATAAGAAAATCGCGGAAAGCGTGAAGCTTTGCCTGGTTTTTCATCACGTTCGGATAGCAGAAATAGGTGTCGAATGACGGCACGGCGGTTTCGGGCAGAAGCTGCACAAGATCGTTGCTTTTGCCCACCACATAATCGGGAAGCATGGCAATGCCCGCCCCACGCTGAACCGCGAGTTTGATCGACAGAATGTTGTTGATCTGAAGCGCGGTCTGCCGTTTCGATCCTTCCGGCCGGCCAGCCGTCTCCAGCCAGTTCATATCGCTCAGATGCGGCGGCACGGCCTCGCCGAAGGTCACGATCCGATGTTTGTCCAGATCGGCAATCGAGGCCGGCTTGCCATGCTTGTTCACATAGGATGGCGAAGCGAACAAATGGAAATGCACGGTGAACAGCTTGCGCTGGATCAGATCGGGTTGCTGCGGTTGGCGCATGCGGATTGCACAATCGGCCTGCCGCATGGTCAGGTCCAGTTCCTCATTGTCCAGAATGAGCTGCAACTCGATGTCCGGGTAGAGTTCGATGAACTCCGGCAGACGCTCTGTCAGCCAGCCCGTCCCGAGCCCCACCGTTGTGGACACCTTCAAAAGGCCCGATGGGCGATCCTTCGCCTCGGTGAGACGCACACGGACGCTTTCGAGTTGCATCAAGACTTCATGCGCGGTGCGATAGAGCATTTCACCCTGTTCGGTCAGCACCAGTCCGCGCGCATGCCGATGGAAAAGCGGCACGCCGACTTCCAGCTCCAAAGCGCTCACCTGGCGTGAAATCGCCGACTGCGAAAGATGCAGCGTTTCAGCGGCGTGCGTAAACGAGCCCGCCTCGGCGGCGGCGTGAAAAACCCTGAGTTTGTCCCAGTCCAACGCCTCGTTCTCCTCTGTCAGGCGCTTGCACCGTCATGAGCGTTGCCGCCCGTTCCTGTCGCCGCGTCGTTCCCGCTTTATTCGGCAGCTTCCTTTTTCGTTTCCATCGCCGCCAGATATTTTTCAGCCTCCAGCGCGGCCATGCAACCAAGGCCTGCCGCCGTCACGGCCTGGCGATAGATGTCGTCTGCCACATCTCCGGCGGCAAACACACCCGGAACATCGGTCTGGGTCGTTCCGGGCTGCGTCCACAGATAGCCATTGGGCTTCTGCTTCAGCTTTCCCTCAAATAACTCGACCGCGGGCGCATGGCCGATCGCCACGAAGACGCCGTCGACGGCAAGGTCGGAGACCTGGCCCGAATGCACGTTCTTCACACGCACGCCCGAGGCCGATGCCGGCATGGGCGGTTTTGCGGGCGCGCCGGTAATTTCTTCGACCACCGTGTCCCACACGATCTTTACATTTTCTTTCGCCATCAAACGTTCCTGAAGGATACGCTCGGATCGCAATTCGTCTCGCCGGTGGATAAGTGTCACCGATTTGGCAAGGTTGGAAAGGTACAGCGCTTCCTCGACGGCCGTGTTGCCGCCACCGACAACCGCCACATCCTTGCCGCGATAAAAGAAGCCGTCGCATGTCGCGCATGCCGACACACCGAACCCCATAAAGGTCGCTTCGGAGGGAAGCCCCAGCCATTTTGCCTTGGCGCCGGTGGCAATGATGAGCGCGTCGCAGGTGTATTCGGCCCCCGAATCGCCCTTGAAACGGAAAGGACGCGAGGAGAGATCCGCCTCGACGATCAGGTCGTTGGCGATCTCGGCGCCGACATTTTCCGCCTGGGCACGCATCTGCTCCATGAGCCAGGGCCCCTGGATCGGATCGGCGAAGCCGGGATAATTCTCCACATCGGTGGTGATCGTGAGCTGGCCGCCCTGTTCCAGACCGGCCACGAGGAGCGGGTTCAACATTGCGCGCGCCGCATAGATCGCGGCCGTGTATCCGGCCGGTCCCGAACCGATGATGAGAACGGGCGCGTGACGACGTGACATGGAGAAATCCTTTCTTCCTCGCTGACCTGCTGAGCGAACCTTTGCCGCAGCAGCGCATCTTAAAGCTCAACAGGCATCGCTCAACCATCCCGGCGGCGACACGCACATCGGGACGGCCACCTTTCAAGGCCGCCATCCAAAACGAAACGGTGACATGATCTAAGTATTCACCGCCCCATCTTGCAAGGCGAGGAATGGGTTTCCAACAGCTACCGAATGCCGCTCCCCGCATAAATGGGTTCGAAAAGCCTTCAAACACGGTGGATAGTGCGCCTTCCCCGTGAATGCATTGCTTGGCTTGGCCCGGCGCTTGCCCTAATTTCGGTTCGCGCCGGTGAAAGATTCTCGCGCGTTCGCAACAGAAATGGGAAACACTATGCCGCTACAGGCCGATCTTGACGCAATCGACTGGAAAATCCTGCGTGAGCTTCAGGCCGACGGCAAGATGACGAATGTCGAATTGTCCCGGCGCGTTGGCATTTCGGCGCCGCCCTGCCTGCGGCGCGTCAAGCGGCTGGAGGAAGGCGGCGTCATCAAGGGCTATCGCGCCCTGCTCAATTCGCCCGCCCTCGGCTACGATGTGGTCGCCTTCTGCCTGATCGGCCTGCACTATCAGTCGGAAACCGAGCTCAAGACATTCGCCCAGCGCACATTGCAATGGCCGATCGTGCGGCGCGCGTGGATGGTTTCGGGCGATTCCGATTTCATGCTGCACTGCGTGGCAAGCGACCTCACCACCTTCCAGACCTTCGTGATCGAGCAGTTAACCTCCGCGCCCAATGTCGACACGGTGCGCACCGCGCTGACCATCCGGCAGGTGAAGGACGAAGGCCTCGTGGCCATCGAATAGCCGATTGCGGCCGCAACTGCCCCACTTCTATTCATAGTTTTCGAAATCCGGCACGGGCAGCGTCTGCAGAATGCGCTCCCGGTATTCCAGCGTCAGCGGGGCAAGTATGTCGCCCAGCAGAAAACTCCACGGCACCGGATAGCGCGACGGCCCGTCGCCGTAATCGACGCCCGGCACTTCCTTGGGATAGCGCGCCGGATTGGCCTTGAGGTGCGGCAGAAGAATGTCGAGCCGTTGCTCGACGATCGAAAGCCAACGCCGCGTGAATTCCGTGTCCGGCCGGAATATAAAGGCACAATTGCCGATGACACGATCGCGCCGAAGCTTGGTCCACCGGTACCGCAGCGCCATCTCGACGCGACCGACCGGCTTTTCGAGAAAATAGCGCTGACCGTCCACCATCGACTTGCGGAAGCGCGCCATACCGCCCGGCACCTCGCGATATCCCGCACCCAGGGCGTTCTTGTCCACAACGGCATCGAAAGCCGGTTCCCACGACGCGCCGCAGCGCTTGATATCCGAGTAGCCGCCGCCGAAATGATGCATGAAATAGGCGCGTAGATAGTCCGATTGGTGGATCGCAGAGAGATATTCGAATGCGCTGTGAAAGGGTCGATCGGGAGACGCGAAACCCGCCAGCGTTCGCTCCGTGACGAGATGTATCCGACACGCGGCCTTCTCGAGCGTGCGCAACCCCTCGAGCCGCGCTGGCGAAAGTTTCGCCGGCCCCAGCCAGAACACGAATATGCGGCCCCGCCAATCGGCGGCGAGGTCGTCAACGCTGGAAAGCCAGCCCCGTCCCCCCACGCTACCGAAACTCCACTCTCAACCGCTGGCGTTGCCCCGTCATGCTCAGAGACTTGTTCATCAGGCTGCGCGACTCCTTGCTACAGATCTCCTTTAAACGTCGCGCGGGCGGCAGTCCATGACGCTGCTTGACCTCTCGTCCTTCGATGCTGGTTCCGGGGTCTTGCGTCCGGCCTTCACCCTTCACCCCCCATTCCTGAACGCACACCGCCGGCGAGAGTTGATAGACAACCGAGGTGGAGAAAACGGGTGAAAGCGCGCTGAAAAGAAAATCGTCCAGCGCCTCGCAAAAAGTCTCGCTTTGCCGCAACAGACGCTCTGCGCAATCGCGCGAGACGATGTAACCCGCAGCGCAATAGTGCGAGGATCGGAGACGCTGCACCCGCCGGCCATCGATCATCCCCCGCGGGGATGTATCCAGATAGACGCGCGAGGCGGTCGTTTCCAGCTTGACGATGTCCGCGTCCCCCGGAACCCAGCCGTCATCTCCCAGGACCGCGGCAGCGTTCTCGCCAAGAAAAACGTCATCCTCGAAGATCGCCGCGTGGCGGATACCGGCGTCGAGAAAGGCCCTCCAGCAAGCACGGTGACTGAGAAAGCAGCCAACCTCGCCCGCCGTCAGGCGACCCCATCGCCCGTCGGCCGGAACGCGACGTTGCAGTTCCGCCTGCTCCAGAAGACGTCCGTCGACCCCCTCGATCCGCTCGAACGAAAGCCCCGCTTCGCCGAAACGTCGGCGAAGCGTTTTCAGACGGTCCTCCGCCCGGCGAAGATTCATTACATAAATGTTCACTTACTTAATATTCCGAATACTTTCAGAAATAATTCAACATACATTCACAAAATAGAAATAGACGAATAACATATGAGTAAAGAAAAACTTCTGCCTGTAAATATGCTCTGGGTCGGCGAGAGCGTCGGCCTCAATGAACAACTGTCGATGCTGAGCTTTCTTGCCTGCGGGCATCCTGTCCTCTTGCATGTTTACGACACCGTCACAAATGCGCCCAACGGCGTAC
Source organism: uncultured Nitratireductor sp. (assembly GCF_913053745.1). Classification (GTDB taxonomy): domain Bacteria; phylum Pseudomonadota; class Alphaproteobacteria; order Rhizobiales; family Rhizobiaceae; genus Nitratireductor. The sequence goes on along the minus strand of NZ_CAJXGF010000186.1, from coordinate 487 downwards.
GTCTTGTGGATGCGACCAGAACCGTCGAGTTCGAACGGATACAAAGTCTGCGCGAACGCAAGACCGGGTCCTTCGCGCTCGCCTCGGACTATTTTCGCTACATGCTGCAAGCCAGGAATGCCGGTTTGTGGGCGGACATGGACATGGTCTGTCTGAAACCCGTTCGCAAACGAAAGCAAACCATCATGGGCTTCGAGCGTCCGGACTCGATCAACTGCGCGATCCTCCAACTCGACAAGGACCTTCCGATCGTCGGTGAGTTGCTGGGTATTTTCCGAGACGGCTACATCCCACCCTGGGTCGATCCGAAGGTTGCCAGGAAGAGGCGGCTGAAGCGTTGGCTCCCGAACCGGCGCATCCGCCCCGCCATCATGCCGTGGGGCACCTATGGCCCCCAGGCCCTCACCAGCCTGGCACGCAAGCACGCGCTCATCGATCAGGCCGAGCCGAAACCTGTTTTCTACCCGCTCGATCAATTCCGCGCGCA
>NZ_CAJXGF010000185.1 GCF_913053745.1 uncultured Nitratireductor sp. | reverse complement strand
GGCTGGAAGACACCGGCGGTGTCATGCGCGTTCAGACGATTCCGAATTGGGGCAAACTCGCCCAGTCGGTGGAGGCCGCCCGCGAATTGCTGGCGGCCGATCCGGCCGCGCCAAACAGAAGCGCCCTACCCAGCGACAGCTTCGCGACGGTCGAGATCGAGGACGGGCGCGTGATCGCCCTCAACGGAGCCAACCGGCCGCCGTTTTTGAGCGGCCTCACGGGCACCTTCAACTGGCCGGCACTCAACCGCGCCGCGACACTGTCGGCCAAAGGCATCTGGCATGGCGAAAGCGTCACGGTCGACGCATCCACCGAGGAACCTCTTCTTTTGCTGGCGGGTGGCAAGACCGCTCTTTCACTTTCCCTCAAAAGCACGCCGTTGAACCTTTCCTTCAAGGGTGAAGCCGACCTTGTCGACAACACCTTCGTCAACGGCACACTTGAAAGTTCGGCACCCTCGCTGCAGCGCGTGCTCGAATGGACGATGCTCGAAGACTGGCCAGGCAGCACCATCAAACCGGCCACGTTGAAAAGCACCGTCATAGGCGATGCCAAACGCGTGAAGTTCGAGAACACGGAATTCAGCCTCGGCGACAGCAACGCTACCGGCATTTTCGACGTGGCGTTTGGCGATGCGCGCCCCACCATTTCCGGCACCCTCGCCTTCAACGCGCTCGACCTGGGCACGCTTTTGAACACGCTTGCGCCGGAGCCCGAAGCGCCGACCCAGGCGGCCACGGCCCCATGGGCACGCGACCTGAATTTCGACCTTCGTCTTTCTGCAGCCGAAGCGACCGCGGGCTCGGTGTCGATGACCCGCGTTGCCGCCACCGCCCAGGTGCGAGACGGTTTGGTCAGTCTCGACATTTCCGACGCCACGGCATTTGGCGGCATGCTTCAACTCGGCGTTCGGCTCGACAATGTCGAGGGAAAGGATCAGGCCGAGTTGCGCATTACCGCCGAGAACATCGATGGCGCCCTGATGGGCGACAAGCTCCACTTCACCGCTTTCATGCCGAAAGCCAAGGGGTCCTTCTCGGTCTTCCTCAAGGGTCATGGCGAAACGCTTGATGAGATACTCGAAACGTCGGACGGTTCGATCTCGGCCAGTTTCGGCAATGGCAGCATTCTCGGCCTCAATCTCGAGACCTTCCGCGAACACAACGACAAAGGCTCCTTCTTCCCGCTGGAAGACATCGCCGATGGCGAACTGACCATCGAGGGCGCGGATCTGAAAGCGACTCTGTCCGGCGGCATCGCCTGGATCGACACCGCGGAAGCCAGGCTGGAAACTGGCGAAAAAATAACGCTTGGCGGACTCGTGCCGTTTGCCGGCCGCGGCATCGCTCTGTCGGGCAGCATCGTGCGGCCGGAGACGGGTCCGGATGATGAAACCGCATCTGAAACGGCCGGCACGGATGAAGCGCCACGCGAAACCTTCTTTGTCGGCGGCTCCTGGAACGCCCCGTTTATCGCGCCCTTTCTGATCGAATAAGCCTGCCGGCCGCGGCGTTTTCAGCCGTCAAGTGGCCATGTGCATGGCCGTCTGCTCGTCGCGGCGGCGCTGAACCTCCTGCCGTTTTGTGACGATGGAGGCCGCGATCACGCCCACAGCCACGATGCCGATGAGGATGGTGCAGACGGCGTTGATTTCCGGCGTTACGCCAAGCCGCACCTGGCTGTAGATCTTCATCGGAAGGGTCGTGGCGCCGGGACCGGACGTGAAGCTGGCGATCACCAGATCGTCCAGCGACAGGGTGAACGCCAGCATCCAGCCGGAGATGACCGCCGGCATGATCACCGGCAGCGTAACCTGGAAAAAGGCTCTCACCGGCGTCGCACCGAGATCGAGCGCGGCTTCCTCCAGCGACTGATCGAAGCTCAGAAGCCGCGACTGAACCACAACGGCCACGAAACACATGGAAAATGTAATGTGGGCGATGGTCACGGTGAAGAAACCACGGTCGAAATTGATCGCCACGAACAAGAGCAGCAGCGAAAGACCGGTGATGACTTCCGGCATGACCAGCGGCGCGAAGACCATGCCGGAGAAGAGCAGACGTCCGCGAAACCGTGTGTAGCGGCTGAGCGCGACCGCGCCCATCGTGCCCAGCACGGTCGCCACGGTCGCCGACAGGAAGGCAACCCGTGCCGTTACCCAGGCCGCATCCATCAGCCCGCGATTGGAAAACAGTTCCACATACCATTTGGTCGAGAAGCCGGCCCAGACCGTGACGAGCCGCGACTCGTTGAACGAATAGATCACCAGCAGAAGGATGGGCAGGTACAGGAACGCGAAGCCCAGCACCAGCGACACGATGTTGAAACGTCCCCAACTCCCGGCCATGGCTAGCTCCCTGTCTCGCGCGAGCGCGCCTGGGAGCGCTGGAAGAACATGATCGGCACGATCAGGATCAGAAGCAGAATCACGGCCACCGCCGATGACACGGGCCAGTCGCGGTTGTTGAAGAACTCCGTCCACAGCGTCTTGCCGATCATCAGCGTCCGCGAGCCGCCGAGCAGATCGGGAATGACGAACTCGCCCACCGCTGGGATGAAAACCAGCATGCAGCCGGCCACCACGCCCGGCAGCGACATCGGGAAGGTGATCTTCCAGAAAGCGGCCATGGGCGGACAGCCCAGATCGCGCGCCGCTTCGATCAGCGAACCGTCCATCTTTTCAAGCGTGGAATAGAGCGGCAGCACCATGAAGGGCAGGTAGGAATAGACGATGCCGATATAGATGGCGGTCGTGGTGTTGAGGATGACGAGCGGCTCGTCGATCAGCCCCAGCAACATCAGGAACTGGTTGAGCAGCCCCTCCGGCTTCAGAATGCCGATCCACGCATAGACGCGGATCAGAAAGCTCGTCCAGAACGGCAGGATGACCAGCATGAGAAGCGTCGGACGGATCGACGCTGGCGCCCGCGCCATGCCGTAAGCGATGGGATAGCCGACAGCCAGCGTGATCAGTGTCGAAACGGCGGCGATCCAGATGCTCGACAGATATGCGTTGATATAAAGCGGATCGTCCAGCAACCAGAGATAATTGGCGAAGGACAGTTGGCCCAGTCGCTCCAACAGGGCTGAAACGCCCCCGGCGAGATCGAACACCGGCTGATAGGGCGGCATGGACAACGCCGGTTCCGAGAGCGAAATCTTGAAGACGATCAGGAACGGCGCAAGGAAAAAGACCAACAGCCATAAATAGGGAACCGCAATGACGAGGCGAGCGGCGATGGAGGAAAATAATCGAGCCATCGCCAGCTACCGCGTCAGCACGACGCCGGCATCGGCCGGGAAGGAAATCCAGGCCCGGTCGTGCCAGGTCAGCGCGTCCTCCACGGCGCGTCGCCGGTTGATGCTGCTTGCCTTGACGATGCGTCCATCGTCGAGCTTCACATGGTGGATCGTCATGTCGCCGAGATAGGCGATGTCCCAGACTTCGCCCTCCACCGCATTCGCCGCCCTCTCCGGGCGTTTGCGCGAAATGTCGATCTTTTCCGGCCTGACGGCGAACCACACGGTCGCGCCCGTCTCGGCGCCGGCGCCGTTCAGCACCGAAAGCTCGAAGCCGGTCGCATCGGCAATCCGTGCGGTGTCCTTGTCGGAGGCCGTCACGGTTCCCTCGAACATGTTGATCGAGCCAACGAAATCGGCAACGAAACGCGAATTCGGCGCCTCGTAGATTTCCGCCGGCGTCGCCACCTGAATGACCTTGCCCTTGTCCATCACCGCGATGCGGTCGGCCATGGTCATCGCTTCTTCCTGATCGTGGGTGACCACCATGAAGGTCAGCCCGAGATCGTATTGCAGATCGATCAGTTCGAACTGGGTCTCTTCGCGCAGCTTCTTGTCGAGCGCGCCCAGCGGTTCGTCCAAAAGCAACAGCTTGGGCCGTTTGGCCAGCGAACGCGCCAGCGCCACGCGTTGCCGCTGACCGCCGGAGAGCTGGTGCGGCTTGCGTTTGGCGAAGGGTTCGAGCTTCACCAGTTTGAGCATCGAGGCCACGCGATCCTTGATCTCGTCGGCCGGCATCCGGTCCTGCTTCAGGCCGAAGGCGATGTTCTTCTCCACCGTCATATGCGGGAACAGCGCATAGGACTGGAACATCATGTTGACGGGCCGCTTGTGCGGCGGAATGCCCGAAAGATCCTGCCCGTCGAGAAAGATGCGGCCGGTGGTGGGCTGCTCGAAGCCCGCCAGCATGCGCAGAAGCGTGGTCTTGCCGCAGCCCGAGGCGCCCAGGAGCGCGAAGAACTCGCGCTCGTGGATGTCGAGGGAGAGGTCGTCGACCGCCGTGAAGTCGCCGAACGCCTTGGTGACGTTCTGGAAGGTGATGTACGGCTTCGCCTGGGGATCGGCCCAGGGTGCAAAGCTGCGGCGCGTGCTGCCAAGCGACTTCATCGGCAATCCCCCGTCCCGAAACGGTTTACTGGCCGGTAACGACCTTGGTCCACATGCGCGTGACCTGTCGCTGGGTGCGCATGTCGTAGGGCAGCGGCGCCTGCAGCTTCTCCATGGTTGCCTCGTCGGGATAGACGGCCGGATCGCCGATCACCTCTTCGTCCATCTCCGCCTGCGCGGCCTTGTTGCCATTGGCGTAGACGACGTAGTTCGAGGCCTTGGCGATCACCTCGGGGCGCATGATGTAGTTGAGGAACTCATGGGCCTCGTCGACATTCTGGGCGTCGGCGGGGATGGCCATCTGATCGAACCAAAGGAGCGCGCCCTCTTTCGGGATCGTATACCCCACTTCGACTCCCTGGTCGGCTTCGGCGGCGCGGTCGCGCGCCTGGAAGATATCGCCCGAATACCCCAGCGCCAGGCAGATGTCTCCATTGGCCAGTCCGTTGATGTATTCGGACGAATGGAATTTGCGCACATAGGGGCGGACCGACAGCAGCAGTTCCTCCGCCTTGGCGAGATCGTCGGCCGAAGGCGCGTTCGGGTCGAGGCCGAGATAGATCAATGCCGAACGCACCACCTCGCTGGCCGAATCCAGCATGTAGATGCCGCAATCCTTGAATTTCTCGGCCAGTTCGGGCGTGAACATCACGTCCCAGGTGTCGACCTTGGCGGTGCCGAGAATTTCCTCGGCCTTGCCGACATTGTAGCCGACGCCCGTCGTGCCCCACATATAGTTTATGGAGTGCTCGTTGCCGGGATCGTAGACCGCCACGCGCTCATTGATCATGTCCCACATATTGGCAAGGTTCGGTAACTTGTCCTTGTCGAGTTTCTGGAACACGCCGGCGCTGATCTGCCGCCCGAGAAACTCGCCCGAGGGCACGACCACATCGTAGCCCGATCCGCCCGCCAGCAGTTTGGTCTCGAGAATCTCGTTCGAATCATACACGTCGTACACGACCTTGATCCCGGTTTCCTCGGTGAAATCTTCGAGGATCGACTCGTCGATATAATCGGACCAGTTGTAGACGTTGACGACGCGGTCCTGCGCATTGGCAGCCGCCGGGCAGGCGATGGCGGCCAGCGAAACGCAGGAAACGAAGACGGTCTTACGCAGCATGAAATTTCTCCCCTGGGGACGTGTTCAGCCGACCTTCCTTGCCGGTCGGCACCCGCATGTTTTGTTCAACCCTATTGTCGTTTCGGGAATGCGACAAGCGGCATTTTTCCGTTAGGGCTCAAAGATAAGTGGTGCGTTCGAGCGGTGTGATCTCGCTCCAGAAGGCGACGATTTCCGCCCGCTTCAGATCGCGATAAACCTTCGCCAGAAGCGGCCCCAGCGCACGGTCCATGAAGCTGCTTCTGGAGGCGAGCTGCAGGGCGTCGTCCATGTCGTCGGGCAGTTCCCGTCCGAGATCGGCCGTTTCGTCATAGGCGCTGCCTTCCACCGGCGGCGGCGGCATGGCGCCGCTCTCCATGCCCTCGATCATGCCCTGGATGATGGCCGTCATCACCAGATAAGGGTTTGCGTCGGCCCCTGCGATGCGGTGCTCGACGCGCCGGTTTTCCTCCGTCGAGACGGGAATGCGCAGCGCCACCGAACGGTTGTTCTCCGCCCACACCGCATGGGTCGGCGCGTAGGAGCCGGGCGTGATGCGGCGAAAGCCGTTCCAGGTGTTGATGTAGAGAAGGAGCGATTCCGGCATCGTCTTGATAAGCCCGGCCACCGCCGATAGCAGCCGCGTGCGCCCCGCATCGCCGGCGAACACATTCCGCCCGCCCTCATTCAGCATGGAGGTGTGGACATGCATGCCGTTGCCCGCGTGTTCGATGAAGGGCTTGGCCATGAAGGTGGCCGTCAGCCCATGCTCGCGCGCGCAGCCCATGACGATGCGGCGCAAGAGAATCACGTCGTCCGCCGCCCGTAACGGATCCGCCCTGTGCTTGAGATTGACCTCGAACTGGCCGGGCGCGGCTTCCTTGATGATCGTGTCGATCGGCAGGTTCTGTGCATCAGCCGCATCGCGGATCATGTCGAACAGCGCTGCGTTCTCAGCCAGATCGTCGAGCCCGTACATGCGCAGCCGGTCCGGCCCCTCGCCCGCTCCGAGCGGGGTGGGCATGCCGACGGCATCCTGCTTTTCCGGGTCGAGCAGATAGAACTCCAGTTCGAAGGCGGCGACCGGGAAAAAGCCCTTCGCATTGGCCTCCGCCACCTTGTGTTTCAGCACCTGGCGCGAATCCGCCATGAACGGCTCGCCTTCGGGTGTGAAAGTCTGCAAGAGCACCTGCGCCGTCTTGCGCTTGGCCCATGGCACGATGGAAAGCGAACCGCGCGTGGCCCGGCAATAACCGTCCTTGTCGCCGGTTTCGATGTGCAGCCCTGTCTCGTCGACTTCGCGCCCCCAGACATCCAGCCCGTGCAGCGACATGGGAAAGTTGACGCCTTCCTGAAACGCCTTCTTGAGACTGTCGCCCGGTGCCCATTTGCCGCGAATCACGCCGTTTGGATCGACGATCAGAAACTCCACCGCCTCCAGGTCCGGATGCTCCGCGACGAAGGCGCGATATTCGGCCTCGTGATCCGGTGAGATGAAATCCCCCATTGCTTCGGCGGCTTGTGTTGAAATTTCTCCGCCTGCTGCTGGCGATACGGAAGAGCTGTGCTTAACGTCGGTGCCGGAAACGGTTTCGGGGCGATTCAAGATTGACCTGCATGATGATTGCGGATGACAAAGCCTGCGCCGGATTTTCGAAACTTGTCAATGGCGGGAGATGGTCATGAGAGCGGCATGGTATGAACGCAATGGCGCGGCGCGCGACGTACTGGAGACAGGCGATATGGCGACGCCGCTGCCCGGTCCGGGCGACGTGCGTGTGCGGCTCGCTACCTCCGGTGTAAACCCGTCCGATGTGAAAGCGCGGCGCGGACGCGCGCTCAATGCCGAACGCGTCATCCCCCACAGCGACGGCGCAGGTGAGATCGACGCTGTCGGTGCCGGTGTCGACCACGGCCGCGTCGGCCAGCGCGTGTGGGTCTGGAACGGCCAGTGGCGCCGCCCGTTCGGCACGGCAGCGGAAGCAATCGTGCTGCCCGAGGCGCAGGCCGTGCCGCTTCCCGCCAGCGTGGACTTCGCCGCCGGTGCGTGCCTGAG
>NZ_CAJXGF010000184.1 GCF_913053745.1 uncultured Nitratireductor sp. | reverse complement strand
TAGGCACCGGCAGGTCCCTGAACGAAAAGAGACATGAGCAGCAGGATGAAAGCCGGCGGCAAAAGCCAGAACGAGATGTTGTTCATGCGCGGAAACGCCATGTCGGGCGCGCCGATCATGATCGGCACCATCCAGTTGGCGAAACCGCCGATCAGCGCCGGCATGACCATGAAGAAGATCATGATGAGGCCGTGCGCCGTGGTGAACACATTGAACATGTGCTTGCCGGCGTCGATGGCGGCGTCGCCTTCGAAACCGTAGACCATGGCGGCAAGACCATGGAAAATCTGGATGCCGGGCTCAGCAAGCTCCCAGCGCATCATGACGGACAGGAAACCGCCGATGATGCCCGCACAAATGGCGAAGATCAGATAAAGCGTGCCGATGTCCTTGTGGTTGGTGGAGTATACCCACCGGGTCCATCCGGTCGGCTTGTGTTCGCCATGGGCGTCCTGGGTTGTAGCGCCTGCCATTTCCTACCGCTCCATTTCCTCTCTAGACGTCTGCGGGCTCATTCGCCGGCAGACGCAACTTTCGTCTTGCCTTCGATCGCGGCCATCAGGGCCTCGTTGGCGCCGGAGAGATCCTCGCCGGCAGCCGCAATCCAGGTGTCGTATTGGTCTTGAGCCACAACGCGGATGGCAATCGGCATATAGGCATGGTCCTTGCCGCACAGCTCGGAGCACTGTCCGTAGTAAAGGCCTTCCTTCTCGGCCTTGAACCACGTCTCGTTGATGCGGCCGGGAACCGCGTCGACCTTGATTCCGAAGGCCGGCATGGCGAAGGCGTGGATCACGTCGCTGGCGGTGACGAGCACGCGAACGGTGGTGTCGACGGGCACGACGATCTCATTGTCCACGGCGAGCAGGCGCGGATAGACGGTTTTGTCCTCCTTGCCGGCGTCGGCGCGTTCGTCTTCCTTCAGCATCAGAGAGGTGAAGGAAACCGGCTCCTCGAGCTGGTATTCGTAATCCCAGTACCACTGGACGCCGGTCGCCTTGATGGTGAGCGCCGGGTCTTCTTCAGGCGTATACTGCGCTGTCAGAAGCTGGAACGACGGCACGGCCAGAAACAGCAGAACGATCACGGGGCCGACCGTCCAGATGACCTCGATCAGCGTGTTGTGGCTGGTGCGCGACGGCGTCGGATTGTTCTTCGCGCGGAAGCGCAGAATACACCACCCGAGCAGCGCCATGACGAGAATGGTGATCGGGACGATAAACCACAGTGTATACTGCTCGAACCAGGTAATCTCGTGCATGATGCCGGTAGCGGCAGGTTGAAAGCGCATCTGCCAAGGCTCCGGTTGCGCAGCAACGGCGCCCGTGGCGAGAAACGGCAGAGTGGCAAGGCCAACAGCGATATTCTTCATACCCCTCGTCATCTCCCGTGGCGACACGGCAAGCCGGACTGTCCGGTTTTGCCGCAAAGGGAATTCTGGCTTTTTATAGGCGCGTTCAAACCATACTCTCATTTGAACCGCAAGGAAGGCGTTGGATGCGACGTGCGGCATTTTTGCGCCCCTTCGGCAGGCTCATACTGCCGTCCACGTTGAAAGTGCAATAGCACAAAACGACGGGGCGTCCCATTTCCGTCGGAATTGCCCGGTTTGTTGTCACATAAACAGGTTTTCCCAATCTTTGCCGACGCAATCCCTTTTCGCCGACTGCAAACGCAGGATAAATTGCCCTGATTCGTACGGGAGCCAGGAACAATGAGCATGCCCTTCCTTAAATGCGCCGCCGCCGCGCTCGCGATCACCGTTTTTCCCGTATTGAGCGCGCATGCGCAGCAAAGCGGTACGGTTCGTTCGACCCATGGTGCCTGGTCCATCCTTTGCGATACGCCCGCCGGCGCTTCCAGCGAGCAATGCGCGATGATGCAGAATGTCGTCGCCGAGGACCGGCCGGAAATGGGGCTTTCGGTCGTGGTGCTGCGCACCGCTGACGGAAAGGCCGAGATCCTGCGCGTGCTGGCCCCGCTCGGTGTGCTTCTGCCCAACGGGCTCGGCCTCAATGTCGATGGCGAGGACATCGGTCGCGCCTATTTCGTGCGCTGCTTCCAGGATGGCTGCTATGCAGAGGTGATCCTTGAGGATCAGCTCGTCGAGACGTTCAAGTCCGGCGAGTCGGCCACGTTCATCGTTTTCCAGACGCCGGAGGAAGGCATCGGCATCCCGGTCGATCTCAATGGCTTCGCCGAAGGTTTCGACGCGCTGCCCCGATAGTCATGCGACATCCCGTCCGCGCTGCACTGGATTGCGCGCGCCGCTTTCCTTAAATGGAGAGGAGTTTCGACAGGATATCGTTCAATGACCGCCAAATCGCTGCTTGATGCGTTCGACTGCTCCCCCGAACGGCTCAAATCCCTCGTTTCCGACACGATCCGCGGCGCGGATGACGGGGAACTCTTTCTCGAATACCGGGAGGGAGAAGCGCTCGCCTTCGACGATGGCCGGTTGAAAACCGCCAGTTTCAACACCGATCAGGGTTTTGGCCTGCGAGCGGTTGCCGGCGAAGCAACGGGCTATGCCCATTCCAGCGACTTGTCGGAGGCTTCCCTGCGCCGCGCCATCGATGCCGTCTCAACCGTCAAGGACGGGTATTCGGGCAAGTTGGCCGCCGCGCCCGCCGGTACAAATCAGCGCCTGTATGGCGATGAAAACCCGATCGTTTCGCCGGGTTTCGATGAAAAAGCGAAGCTTTTGCAGGAAATCGACGGATGGCTGCGGGCAAAAGACCCGCGGGTGCGTCAGGTCACGGCCTCGATTGCCGCATCCTGGCAGCATGTCGAAATCGTCCGTGCCGACGGCCACGTCGCACGCGATATTCGTCCTCTCGTCCGCGTCAATGTGTCCGTCATGGTCGGCGATGGCGATCGGCAGGAAACCGGTTCCTACGGCATGGGCGGGCGCAAGAGTTTTGGCGAATTTCTCGCCGAGGATTCCTGGCGGTTCGCCGCCAGCGAGGCGCTGCGCCAGGCGCTCGTCAATCTGGAGGCCGTCCCCTCGCCTGCCGGCACCTTCGATATCGTGCTGGCCAATGGCTGGCCGGGCGTTATGCTGCATGAGGCCGTCGGCCACGGGCTGGAGGGCGACTTCAACCGCAAAAAGACCTCCGCCTTTGCCGGCCTGATGGGCGAGCAGGTTGCGGCGAAAGGCGTGACCGTGGTCGATGACGGCACGATTTCGGAGCGCCGCGGCTCTCTCACCATCGACGATGAGGGTACCCCCTCGGGCCACAATGTCCTGATCGAGGACGGAAAGCTTGTCGGCTATATGCAGGACCGGCAGAATGCCCGCCTGATGGGCATGCGCCCCACCGGCAATGGCCGCCGCGAATCCTATGCGCACGAGCCCATGCCACGCATGACCAACACCTATATGACGGCCGGCGACAAAACGCCCGAAGAGATCATCGCTTCGGTGAAGAAGGGCATTTACGCCGTATCCTTCGGTGGCGGCCAGGTGGACATCACTTCCGGAAAATTCGTGTTCGGCTGCACCGAGGCCTACATGATCGAGGACGGAAAGGTCACCCGGCCCGTGAAGGGCGCCATGCTGATCGGAAACGGCCCCGATGCCATGCACCGGGTCTCCATGGTCGGCAACGACATGACGCTCGACAATGGCGTGGGCATGTGCGGCAAGGCCGGACAGGGCGTACCGGTGGGCGTCGGCCAGCCGCATCTGCGCATGGATCGGATGACCGTCGGCGGCACGCAGACCTGATGGGCTTCCAGCGCATCGTCATACTCACCGGCGCGGGCATCTCCGCCGAATCGGGCGTGGACACGTTCCGCGACAAGAACGGCCTTTGGGCGAAGATCGACTATCGCGACGTGGCAACGCCCGACGGCTTCGCCGCCAACCCCGCACTGGTGCACGACTTCTACAACATGCGCCGGCGAAAAATTGCGGAACTCGAGCCCAACGAAGCCCACCGGGCGCTCGCCCGGCTGGAACGCGATTTTGCCGGCGAGGTCCTTCTGGTCACCCAGAATATCGACGACCTGCACGAACGGGCCGGCTCGAACAATCTCATCCACATGCACGGCGAACATCGCAGCGCGCTCTGCACCCATTGCGGTGCGCGTGCTGCGTGGGAAGGCGACATGTCGGTCGAATCGGCCTGTCCCGCCTGTGTCACCGTCGGGCAGATGCGCCCGGATGTCGTCTGGTTCGGAGAAATGCCCTATCAGATGGAGCGTATCTACGGCGCTCTGCGCGCTGCCGATCTCTTCATCTCCATCGGCACGTCGGGCAATGTCTATCCGGCAGCACAATTCGTCCAGGAAGCCGGCCGCGCCGGCGCGCATACCGTCGAGCTCAATCTCGAACCGTCCGACACCTTCGACGATTTCGACGAAGCCATCCACGGCCCGGCAAGCCGCGTCGTTCCCGATTATGTCGATTTTCTGCTGACAGGCTGATCAGCGCCGCTTCGGCATCTTTTCCAGAAGCACCACGGCTTCCACATGGGGCGACCAGAGAAACTGGTCGATCGGTGTGACGCTGCTTACGCGATAGCCTCCCTCCAGAAGAATCGCCAGATCCCGCGCCAGTGTTCCCGGATTGCACGACACCGCCGCAACCCGTTTCACGCTGGAACGGGCAATCTGCCGACACTGAAAGTCCGCACCGGCACGCGGCGGGTCGAACACGAGCCCGTCGAACTGCGCCAGTTCCTTCGCGAGCAGAGGGCGGTGAAAAAGATCGCGTTTCTCCGCCGTTACCGGTTTCAGGGCAGGCCATTGGCGCGCGGCGATTTCAAGCGCGGCGAGCGCAATCGCATCTCCCTCGGCCGCATAGACCCGCGCGTTCTGCGCCAGCCGCAGCGCAAAGGTGCCGCTGCCTGCGAAAAGATCGGCGACGTGCTTGCAGCCACCCAGATGTTCGCTCACGAGTGCCGCCATCGCCTCTTCCGCGTCGGCGGTCGCCTGCAGGAAACCCGCCGGAGGAATGGCCACCGGCACCGCGCCGAACATCACGATGGGTTTGCGTCCCTCCACGATGATCTCGCCATCTGCGGAAAGCCGGGCAAAGCCCTTTTGCAGCGCCAGGTCGATGACCGCCCGGCGCTGCTTCTCTCCAAGCCTTCCCGATCCCGCCGCCGCAACGTCCAGCCCGGTACGGGTTTCCGTCACCGTCAGTTGAAACGGCTTGGGCGTCGCGGCAACGGCCTTGGCGAGTTGTCGCAAATCCTCCAGCGCCGCCACAATACCGGGCGTCGCCACCGGGCATTCCTCGATTGCGACAATACGGTGGGTCTGCGCGGCATTGAAGCCGAGCAGAATCTCCGATCCCAGCCGTCTGGCGGTAAACGTCACGCGCCGGCGCGTCTTCGGCGGGCAGGCAAGCGTCGCGCCGACCTCCGCTTTCACAGACCGTGCTTCCAGCGCTCTAACAACCTTGTCGCGTTTCCACGCGAGATAGGTTTCGCCCTCGAGATGCTGCACCGCGCAGCCACCGCAATCGCCGAAATGCCGGCAAACCGGCTTGGCACGTTCGAGCGCGGCCTGACGCAGTTCCGTCTTCACGGCACGCCCCTTGCGCAGCTGTGCCTCAACCACCTCGCCAGGAAGCGCGAACGGCACATAGACAGGCCCCGACGGCGTCACCGCCACACCATCGCCCTGTGCCCCCAGATGATCAATCGTCAGCGTTTCGCTCATCGGTCCTTAAGCCCGGCCAGAAGAAATTCCCGGTTTCCGTCTCCGCCTTCGATGGGTGACGGCACAAGCCCCACGGCCCGCCATCCGGCATTCGTCCCCAGCCAATTCTTCATGTCTTCGGCTATTTCATCGGCCCGCGCGGGATCGCGCAAGAGGCCGCCCTTGCCGATGGCCTCCCGCCCCGCCTCGAACTGCGGTTTGACCAGAAAGATGCCGCACGCACCAGGTGCCGCCATTGCCAATGCGGGCGGAAGGGCGAGTTTCAACGAGATGAAACTCACATCCGACACTAAAAAATCCGGTATGGAGGCGCCCAGATGCTCCCTTGCAAGGTTCCGGGCATTGACGCCCTCCAGCGACGCAACGCGTGGATCCATGGCAATGCGTGCATCCATCTGACCGCTGCCCACATCGATCGCCGTGACATGGGCGGCGCCGCGCTCCAGAAGCACCTGCGTGAATCCGCCGGTCGACGCGCCGATGTCGAGTGCGCGGGCACCCGACGGATCGAAGCCGAAAATGTCGAGTCCGCGCAGGAGTTTCAATGCCCCGCGTGAAACATAACCTTTTGCCGGATCGTCGACGCCGATGTCTGCGGACGGTGCGACGGCTTGTCCCGGTTTTTTCGCCGGTTTTCCGTCCACGACGACGGTGCCCCGCAGGATCGCATCGCGAGCGCGGGCGCGGCTCTCGAAAAAGCCGCGTTCGACAAGAAACTGGTCAAGCCTCATGAGCGCATTCCGCCGGAAACGCAGACGATCTGGAGGTGCCCCTCGCCCGGTCCCACAAACTCTGAGCATTCAGGCACGTGCCGCGCTCTCCGCACGCGCTTCGAGGGCGGCGAACACCAGGCGTGTGATGGCCGCCGCATCGAGCCCCGCATCCTCAACCATGCGCTCTGGTTTGGCGTGGTTGATGAAGCGGTCCGGCATGGCCATGGGCCGCACCTTCAGGCCGCTTTCGAGCAGGCCTTCATGCGCCAGAAAGTTGAGAACATGCGAACCGAAACCGCCGATGGACCCTTCCTCGATGGTAATCAGCACCTCATGTTCAAGGGCCAGACGGCGGATCAGATCCATATCGAGCGGTTTGGCGAACCGCGCATCGGCAACCGTCGTCGATAGACCGGCCGCATCCAGCTCGTTCGCCGCCTTGAGACAGTCCTCGAGCCGTCCACCAAGAGAAAGCAATGCCACCTTGGACCCCGCGCGCATCACGCGCCCCTTGCCCAGTTCCAGCGCTTCGCCGCGCTCGGGCATATCGACACCCACGCCATTGCCGCGCGGATAGCGGAACGCAATAGGCCCCTGATCGTGCTCCGCGGCTGTGCGGACCATGTGCCGCAGCTCCGCCTCATCAGCCGCGGCCATGACGACGAAATTCGGCAGGCTGGCCAGATAGGTGATGTCGAACGCGCCGCAATGGGTGGGGCCGTCCGCGCCGACAAAGCCGGCCCGGTCGATGGCGAAACGCACCGGCAGATTTTGCAGCGCCACATCGTGCACCACTTGATCGTAGGCGCGCTGAAGGAACGTCGAGTAAATCGCCGCGAAGGGGCGCAACCCCTCGGTTGCCAGACCGGCTGCGAACGTCACCGCGTGCTGCTCGGCAATGCCCACATCGAAGGTGCGCTCGGGAAACTCCGTTCCGAACAGATCGAGCCCGGTGCCCGACGGCATGGCCGCCGTAACGGCGACGATCCGCTCGTCTTCGCGCGCTTCGTGGACCAGCGACTGGGCGAAAACCTTGGTGTAGCTCGGCGCATTGGCGGGCGCCTTGGCTTGCGCGCCGGTGATGACGTCGAACTTGCCGACACCGTGATACTTGTCGGCAGCCGCCTCGGCGGGCGGATAGCCCTTGCCCTTCTTCGTCACCACATGGATGAGCACCGGTCCGTT
>NZ_CAJXGF010000183.1 GCF_913053745.1 uncultured Nitratireductor sp. | reverse complement strand
CGAGGCGAAGCGCATGCTTGGCGGAAAGCGAGGCGGCCGCGACAGCTGCCGGCAGGAGGACATCAACGACATGATGGTGTCGCTGGCGAAGACCGGCAAACACGTGGTGCGGCTGAAGGGCGGCGACCCGTTCATTTTCGGCCGGGGCGGGGAAGAGCTGGACGCGGTCGAGGCCGCAGGCATTTCCGCCTTCGTTGTGCCGGGCATTTCTTCTGCCCTCGGATGTGCGGCGAGTGCCGGTATCCCGCTGACCCACCGAGACCATGCGCAGGCCGTCACCTTCGTGACCGGCCATGCCAAGGCTGGCGGCGTACCGGATCTTGATTGGGCCTCTCTTGCCCGGCGCGGGCAGACGGTCGATCAGATAAACGTGGTCGACTACGGCACTGCCGGCATGAACGAGGCGTCCCATCAGGCAACCTCCCGTCCGTTCGCCACGACAAGGCGAGCGCGGATCAGCTCGCCGGCGAGCGCTTTGGCTTCGGCAATGTCGAAGCCATGCAAAGCCTCGAGCCTGTCTTCGGGCAGCGCGGCACTGCCAGTGCAGGCGCCGGCCATCCCGGCAGCGATCGCACCGATTGTGTCGGTGTCGCCGCCGAGATTGGCGGCGAGCACGGCGGCCTGCCAGGGGTCGCCGCCCGCGACCTCGACGACGGCAAAGGCGGCCGGCACCGATTCCTTGGTCGCCACGCCGGTACCGATCTCGTTGGCGATCACATGGGCGGCTTCAGCCGTGTTCTTGCCTTTGACCAAACGCAACGCTTCGGCGATGCGCTCGCGCAATTCCGGCCCGTCGTCGGCGTGCCCGTGTGCGGCCCCGAGGGTGGCGGCGTCGAGTGCGCGTGCCCTTGCAGCCGGCCAGTCGCCGCCGGCTATGCCCTGGCTGATTGCTGCGGCGACAGCCGAAGCGCCGGCAATCGCGCTGGGTGTGTTGTGCGTTGCGAGGCAGGTCTCGGCGACTTTGTCGACGAGCGCTTCGAGCGGCGTCTGCGGCATCAATATGCCCACAGGTGCAATCCGCATGGCCGCCCCGTTTGTCGTGCCGAAACGGCCGGCCTCGGCTGGTGTCGCGCCGGCATTGATGACGTCGAGCGCACGTTTGGTCGAGGGGCCGAGCAGGTCGTAACTGCCGCGCGCCTTGACGTCACGCTCCCATTCGACGAGTGCTCTCACCCAGCCTGCATGGTCGAAATGTTCCGGTGAGGCGAGCAGTAAGCGCGCCAGAAGCAGCGTCTGCTCGGTGTCGTCAGTAACTGTGCCTGCGGCAAGGCCCCGTGAGACGGGATGATCCTCGCTCGGTGTGACGAAACTGTCCACGAAGCCGTAGCGCGCAGCGATTTCGGCTGGCGTGAGCAACTGCGTTGGCATGCCGAGCGCATCGCCGATTGCCCCCGCAGCGAGCGCGGTCCATGCACGGTCGAGCATCTCTTCTCGCGCGGGCATTCGTCAAAACTCCAGATGCAACGCGAAATGCGCCGGGTTGAGCAGACTGGTGACGAACTCGATCGGCCGACCGTCGCTCATGCGCGTCAGCCGGCGTGTGCGCAGGAATGGCGCACCCGCCGCACAGCCTAGGATTGCCGCGTCTTCTGTGGAAAGCATCTCGATATCGGCCCATTCCTCCCCATGATGCGACACCAGTCCGGCCGCGCGCAGTGTGCGATGCAGGGAGCCGTGGCGCAGCCCCTTTAGCGGAACCTCCTCGAGCTCGGGCGAGAGCGGCAGCCGGCTGCGTTCGATTGAGATGGGCTGGCCGTTGTCTGCATCGCTGCGCACGCGGTCGAGTGCGATGAAGGACATTTCTTCGATGCCGAGCTGCGTGGCGAGAGCCCCGTCTTCGATCACTTCGAGGCGCAAGGTCCGCGTTTGCGCGTTGGCACCGGCATTGGCGAGCGCCTTCGACCAACCGACCGCGTCGTCGATCGTCTTGCCGTCGAAGGTGACGAAGGAACCGATGCCGACGCGCGTTGTGATGAGCCCACGGTTGGAGAGCTCTTCCAAACCTTTGCGCACTGTGTTGCGGCTGACAGAGAAGCGCTGGACGAGTTCGTTTTCGCTCTGAAGGCGCGCGCCAAAGCCGAGCGCGCCGGAGAGGATTTCGTGCTCCAGTTCACTGGCGATCTGTTCCGGCTTCGCGGTTCCGGCTGCCCGGAGTAGGCGGCGGGCCATATCCAGTCCTGTTCATTGAACTTGTTTAATCTTGTTCAATAACAGTGTGGAGGCGCATGGTCAACGGGCGTTCGGCTTATGGGTTGTCATGAGACAATTTGCTTTGGCTTCGGTATGGCCGTCTGTTGGCGGGATTCTGGGGCGGTTGTCGGCGGGCGCTTGCCCGCGCAAACCGGATGGGAAGATCCCGCTCGTTCGAGCCGCAATCGCGATCAGGCCTGTGTTAACGGAAACGTCGACATGGCTTGCAAGGCACAGGCGCCCCACATATCTTGGCGGAAAGATATTTCGCCGATTGGTTTGCCGACATTGCCACGATGGAATCATGACTGAGAGCGAACGACCCGAAAACGATCATGTGGACCGGCTGAGAGCGCAATGGGCAAGGGAACTCCCCGCTTTGGACACCTCTGCGATGTCGCTTCTCGGCCGCATCAACCGGATCGCCAATCTTGTCCATCCGAGTATCAGCGAGACTTTTGCGGGCTACGGCTTGGATCGTGGGGAGTTCGACGTTCTCGCAACGCTGAGGCGAGCGGGAGATCCTTATCGCTTGACGCCAACCGAACTGTATAAATCGCTGATGATCACCTCCGGTGGACTGACGGCACGTCTGAACCGGCTTCAAAAGGCGGGCCTGATCGTTCGGGAAGCTTCGCGGGAGGACCGGCGCAGCCTTGCCGTGCGGCTCACCGGCGAGGGCGTTCGCAAAGTCGAAGCGGCGTTTGAGGAGGATATGGGCAAAGAGCGCCTGTTGCTCGACGCGCTGAACGCCGGTGAGAAGGCGCTTCTCGAGGAGCTTTTGCGCAAACTTACCTCCAGCTTGGAAACACCGTAAGCTGGGGAGCCGCCCGGCGTATTGCAGCGCGGCTGCGATACGCCGAACTGTTTCGGAGAAACGCTGAAAGCCTACCCGAATTACGCAAAACGGGCGGCAATGAAGCCGTTTTATCGCAAACGCGATCGTTTTTCCGAATTCTGCAAAACATGAAAAACGCCCGCCGGCGTCGTTGCCGAAGGGCGTTTCTGTTGGGTTGCGCGAGCAGCCCTATTCGGCTGCGTCGCGCCGCGGCAATACCCAGTCGGGACGCGCGAAATGGCAGGTGTAGCCGTTGGGATAACGCTCCAGATAATCCTGATGCTCCGGCTCTGCTTCCCAGAAGTCGCCGACCGGCTCCAGGTCCGTTACGACTTTGCCCGGCCACAGGCCGGAAGCATTCACATCGGCAATCGTTTCTTCGGCCACATGCTTTTGCTCATCCGTCACGTAGTAGATCGCGGAGCGGTACGACAGGCCGATATCGTTGCCCTGACGGTTCGCTGTGGTCGGATCGTGAATCTGGAAAAAGAACTCCAGCAGTCGACGATAGCTCGTCTTTTCGGGATCGAAGACGATCTCGATGCCTTCTGCATGCGTTCCGTGGTTGCGATATGTCGCGTTCGGCACGTCGCCCCCAGTGTACCCCACGCGGGTGCTGACGACGCCAGGCAGCTTGCGAATAAGGTCTTGCATGCCCCAGAAGCAGCCGCCGGCCAGAACAGCGCGTTCAGTCATTGCACTTCCTCCACCTGATCGAGATAATCGCTATAGCCTTCCGCTTCCATCGCATCGCGATGAATGAAGCGCAGCGCAGCCGAGTTGATGCAGTAACGCAGGCCGCCACGGTCTGTCGGTCCGTCCTCGAAGACATGGCCGAGATGACTGTCGCCATGGGCGGAGCGCACTTCCGTGCGGATCATGCCGTGGGAAACGTCCCGAAGTTCACTGACATTGGCCGAAACGATGGGCTTTGTGAAACTCGGCCAGCCGCAGCCGGATTCATACTTGTCGGCGCTGGCGAAAAGCGGTTCGCCGGACACGATGTCGACATAGATTCCCGGTTCCTTGTTGTCCAGGTACTCGCCGGTTCCCGGGCGTTCCGTTCCACTTTGCTGCGTCACGTAATATTGCTCCGGGGTGAGGCGGGCCAAGGCTTCTTCGGTCTTTTTGTAATTCATTCGTAGCTCCGGCTTCCTGATCGTTCTGTCGTGGTCGGTATCGGTACCGGTTAGGAGAACCGGTGCCCGTGGAGCCTCATCTAGGTATCGCCGCTCCACGATCCCAATCATATTAGCGTGATCCGAGACGGAAGTCCGCCGGGATGCGCTTGAGGACGCTGGAAAGTGTGTTTCGCTTCGCCGGGAACGCATCGAGGTTGTGCGTCTGGGAGGCCGAAAATGTCTTCGTCGCAAACCCCGGTTCACACCGGTGAAACCGGAAGGTAGAACGCGTATTCCCATGCTCGAGAAGCCGAAAGCTCTCGCCGACGCTGTTCGTGCATATGCGGTTGAGTTTTTTGCGAGAAACGGAAACGATCATGCCAAACAGTTCGATCGCCCATGAGGCGACGTTGCCGAAAGACGTCCTGAATGTCGATTATAATGCGCGGGGGACCGTCTCGGCGACGGCCTTTGATCGTGTCATGCAGCGCTATCGTCAGGAATCGGAAACCGCTTGCGCCGCGCTGAACGGCGTCCGCGATGTGGTGTATGATCCGGCAAGCGGAGAAACTCTGGACATTTTCGGTACGCGCGAGGGAGAAATGCGCCCCCTGTTTCTTTTCGTGCACGGAGGGTATTGGCGCGCGCTTTCCAAATACGATTCTGCCTTCATGGCGGCCATGCTGGCCCGAAAGGGCATTGCGACGGCTGTCGTCGATTATTCCCTGGCGCCTGCCGTCAGTCTCACCGAGATCGTTCGACAGGTGCGTTCGGCGACCGCATTTCTGTGGCGTGAGGGCGCGCGCTTCGGCATCGATCGCAAACGCATCTTTGCAGGCGGCAGCTCTGCGGGCGGACATCTGACGGGCACGCTGCTGGCGGCGGGCTGGCACGACGATTACGGCGTGCCCGTGGATGTCATCAAGGGCGCGATGCCGGTCAGCGGACTTTACCATTTGGCACCCATCGCGCAATCTTTCGCACAGGAATGGATGTCGCTCACGCCGCAGGAAGTCGGTGCGCTCAGCCCGGCCGAACACATACCGTCCTCCGGTCCACCCATTGTGGTTGCCTATGCGCAGGGCGAGCCGGCCGGCTTTCGACGGCAATCCCGCGAGTATCACGAGATGTGGCTTGCGACGGGTGCGCGTTCCACGCTGATGGAGATACCCGGCCGCAACCATTTCGATGTCATTCTCGATCTGGCGGACCCTCAAAGCGATCTTTCAAAATCGCTTGTCGCTTTGATCGAAGGCAAGGCCGGCTAGCTCTGCTCGCGCGGCGTCAGTCTCTGTGCCATCCGGCGCACCACGCTTGCAAAAGCCGCGGTGGCCGGTGAAACGGAACGGCCGCTGGCGTGGATCAGCACCACCTCGCGCGCGATGCTCGGATTGGTCAGGATTTTACCGGTGACCTTGTGGTGCTGTGCCGATGCCAGCGCATAGGTGGGCAGCACGGCAATCCCGAGACCGGCTTCCACCAGCGCCAGCGCCGTGGTGATCAATGACACCTCGAATGCGGGTTTCAACGGCAGGCGAACGGACTCGAACCCCACCTCGACGAGAAGGCGAATGCCGCTGTCGCGCGTTAAGGTGATAAGTGGCTGCCCCTTAAGATCGGCCCAATCGACAGTCGTGTGCCCATTGAAGGCGCTGCCGTAGTCGCAAAACAGCATCAGATTGTCCCGCATCAGCACCGTTCGTTCGATGCCCGCTTCATCGGGCGGGAATGTGCCAAGGCCGCATTCGGCCTGTCCGTTAAGGACGCTTTCGACGATTTGCTCGGTGCCCACGTCAACGAGTTCCAGCGTGATGCCGGGATGCTGCGCCTGAAAGGCGGCGATCGCGCGCGGCAGAACGACCGCGGCGAGAAGCGGGGGAGCCGCGATGCGGATGCGACCGCGCTTGCGTTCGGCGAGATCGCGTGCGTTCTGGATGGCATGATCCAGGTCGTCCATGACCTTTCCGGCCGATCCCATGAACTCGCGGCCGGCGCTGGTGAGTTCAACCCGTCTGGTCGTTCTGTCGAAAAGCCGGACGCCCAGTTCGGTTTCCAGATCCCGCACCGCTTGCGAGAGGGCTGGCTGGGCTGTTCCCAGCCGGCGCGCGGCGCTTGAAAAGTTTCCATCGCTGGCGACAGCCAGGAAACTTTCGATCTGTTTGATGGTCACCTTCATGATGCTAATATATAATAATTTCCTATAAATTAATAGAATAAATCCAGATTGTCATATATATAAATCGGGTGTTTGCTCCCGGTAGCAATCGTCGATCCACGAACGGTCGCGATGGGGAGCAGGGTTTGAACATCACCAGAAGTGCAGCCGCACATGATCCGTCATGGCTCGGGCGCAGTCTGCCGCGGGTCGAAGACATGCGCCTGGTACGCGGCCATGGCCGTTATGTGGATGACCTGCTGCCACATGGGTGCTTGTTTGTGGAATTCGTTCGCAGTCCTTATCCACGCGGCGTCATTTCGGAGCTCGACGTTGAAGACGCCCGGCAGGCTGAAGGGGTGGTCGCGGTTCTGACAGCCGACGATCTGGGCGAACTCGGACACTCGGCCGTCAATATGGTGTTGCCCGACATGGGTGTGCGCCCTTTGCAGCCGCTCGCAAAACACAAGGTTGAAGCGGCCGGCCAGGCTGTGGCCGCGGTCGTCGCCACGTCGCTTTCAGCCGCGCGCGACGCCGCGCAAAACGTCTTTCTGGACGTCGACCCCCACGATGATCTGTCCAGCGGTGCGGGTGCGGAGATTTACGCGTTTCACCACGCCAACGGAGATGTGGACGCGGCTTTTGCAGAGGCCGATCATGTGGTTTCGGTGTCGGTCGAACACTCGTTGCTCGCGCCGACCGCGCTGGAGCCGCGCGCGACACTGGCGGAATGGTCCGAAGAGGGTTTGATCGTCTGGACCTCCACACAGGCTCCGTTTCGGGTGCGCGAGGATCTTGCGCGTATTCTCGATCTTCCCATGTCGCAGGTTCGTGTCGTCGCGCCCGATGTCGGCGGTGCGTTTGGCGGAAAATCGTCGATCTATCCTGAAGACGTCGCTGTCGCCTGGGCAGCACGGCATCTCAAGGCATCCGTAAAATGGTGCGCGACGCGTGGCGAGGAATTGCTTGCGGCCACACAGGGTCGTGGCGCGCGCAGCGAAGGCGAACTGGCTTTGTCCGGCAACGGCAAGCTGCTTGGCCTGAAGGCACGCCTGACGTTTCAACTTGGCCATTGGATGCCCTACAGCGCTGCGATCCCCGGGCGCAATGCCAGCCGCATTCTTCCAGGTCCCTATCATCTTGAAGCGCTGGACATCGATCTGAAAGGCTATCAGGCCAACCGTGCTGCAGTGGGCATCTACCGCGGTGCCGGGCGACCGGAGGCAGCGATGTTGCTGGAGCGCCTTTTGGATGAGGCCGCGCGGGCGCTGCGCATGGGCCCGGGCGCCGTGGTCGTGCCGGTGCCGCGCG
>NZ_CAJXGF010000182.1 GCF_913053745.1 uncultured Nitratireductor sp. | reverse complement strand
GATGCCACGAAATCCGAACCCAACGATCCAAACGCGCTGGCCCTGGCGACCGTAGACCCCGATGGCATGCCCAATGTGCGCATGGTGCTTCTGAAGGGCTTCGATGAACGCGGTTTCGTGTTCTACACCAATTTCGAAAGCGCCAAGGGCGAAGAGATTTTGAGCGCGAAGAAGGCAGCCATGTGCTTCCACTGGAAGAGCCTGCGCCGGCAAGTGCGCATTCGCGGACCGGTTGAACGGGTGAGCGACGCGGAAGCGGACGAGTACTACGCCTCACGGCCCCGCGGCAGCCGCATCGGCGCCTGGGCTTCGAAGCAGTCGCGGCCGCTCGAAAGCCGGTTTGCGCTGGAAAAGGCGGTGGCCGAGTATACGGCGAAGTTCGCCGTCGGCGCGATCCCGCGTCCCGCGCACTGGTCGGGCTTGCGCATCGTCCCGCAGACGATTGAGTTCTGGCACGATCGGCCATTCCGCCTGCACGACCGAATCGTCTTCGGCCGCGGCGAAAATGGCGCTTGGCGGACAACCCGGCTTTACCCCTAGGCTTCAGGATGTCTTGCGGTTCATGAAGGCCATGAAAGCGGCACGCGCCTCGTCCGATTTCAAGCGCGTACGAAAGTGTTCGCCCTCCTCCCTGATGCGCGCCACCACCTGATCGCGCGGCCCGCGCAAGAGGTCGCGGGCGATCTTCAGCGCCTCGGGTGGCTTGGCGGCAAGCGCTTCCGCGCTTGAAAACACCGAAGCCTCAAGCGCATCCGCATCCACCACGGCATGAATGAGGCCGGCCATGCGGGCCTCATGCGCAGGCAAACCTTCTCCAAGCGCGAGAAGAGCGAAAGCCCGCTGGTGTCCCATGACGGCCGGCGATAGCAGACTCGACCCCGCCTCCGGCACCAGGCCCAGATCGACGAAGGGTGTGGAAAATACGGTGGCCGGCGTGGCAAACGTCAGATCGCAATGCATATGGATCGTTGTGCCGATGCCCACGGCAATGCCGTCGACGCCCGAGACCAGCGGCTTTGTGGCACCCGCAAGGGCCAGAAGGAAGTCGTAGACCTCCTGTCCGCCTTCTCCTCCGGTGGCGACCGCCAGAAAATCGGCAAGATCGTTGCCGGATGAAAATGCACCTGGCTGCCCCAGAAGCACGTGGCAACGCACCCCTCCGTCGCCATCGCCCGCCTTCAGCGCCTCGGCCATGGCCGCATACATGGCACGGGTGATGGCATTCTTCTTTTCAGGCCGGTTCAGGCGGATCACCTGAACCGCGCCGCGCCGTTCGATGAGAACATGCTCGCTCATGGTCTTCTCCTCAGGCCGAAAGCAGGGCGTCGGCCGCCGCATCGAGACTGCCGGCGCCTTCGATCACGCGCTGTCTGAGCCCCGCCGTCTCGCCAAGCAGGTTTTCGGCCATGAAACGCACCAGAACGGCATGGCCCGGATTCTCGTTGGACGCCACGGCCCGCGCGTTGAAGGCAACGCCGATGACAAGCGAGAAAAGACGCAGATAGGGCGTGGCACCGGCGAGTGCCTCGCTCACCCGCCCTTCGCCTGCGGCCCCGGTGAGGAAAGCCGTCGCGGCTTCGAGATCGTCGAGCGCGAGCGCGAGTTTCTCACCGGTCGCACCGAGGCCCGAAGCGCTGGCAATCGCCTCTTGGTCGTCACGCAGTTCCGCGAGGAGTGTCGCCATCGCCTCGCCGCCCTGGAGCGGCAGCTTTCGCATGACGAGATCGATTGCCTGAATCCCGTTGGTGCCTTCGTAGATCGGCGCGATGCGGGCATCGCGGTAGAGCGCGGCCGCGCCCGTTTCCTCCACATAACCCATGCCGCCATGCACCTGCAGGCCGAGCGAGGCAACTTCCACACCGACATCGGTGGAGAACGCCTTGGCCATGGGTGTCAGGATATCGGCGCGTGCCTGCCAGGCCTTCGCCTCCTCGCCCTCGCCGAGCCGCGCGCGATCGATGGCATGGGCGCAGCAGTAAGTGATTGCGCGCGCCATCTGGGTTTGCGCTTTCATGGTGAGCAAGGTGCGCTTGATATCGGGATGTTCGACGATCGGGCTCATGCCCTCGTCCTTCGCGCCCGCGGCCCTGCCCTGACGCCGTTCATGAGCGTAGGCCAAAGCCTTTTGCGTCGCGGTTTCCGCAATTCCCACGCCCTGCATGCCCACCGCCAGCCGGGCGTTGTTCATCATGGTGAACATACATGCCAGCCCACGGTTCTCCTCGCCGATCAGCCAGCCGACGGCACCCGGCGTGTCGCCGAACTTGCCATCGCCATAGATCATGGTGCAGGTGGGCGATGCGTGAATGCCGAGCTTATGCTCCATGGACGCGCAGAACACGTCATTGCGTTCGCCCGGCGACCCGTCATCGTTCACCAGGAATTTCGGCACGAGGAACAAAGAGAGACCCCTGGTGCCTGCCGGCGCATCCGGCAGGCGCGCCAGAACCAGATGCACGATGTTGTCAGTGAAATCGTGCTCGCCGTAAGTGATGAAGATTTTCTGGCCGAAGATGCGATAAGTGCCGTCGCCCACGGGCTCGGCGCGCGCCTTGAGCGCGTTCAGATCGGAACCTGCCTGCGGTTCCGTCAGATTCATGGTGCCCATCCATTCGCCGGAGACGAGCTTTTCGAGATATTTCTCCTGGAGTTCGGGCGTTGCGTGCTTGTCGAGCGCTTCGATGGCGCCGATCGTCAGCGTCGGACCGATGGCGAAAGCCATGGAACCGGAGTTCCACATTTCAATCGCCGCAACCGAAAGCAGTGTCGGCAATCCCTGGCCGCCGAAGGCCTCTGGCGCAGCAAGCCCGTTCCAGCCTCCTTCGCACCAGCGGCGATAAAGATCGGGCCACCCCGGCGGCGTGGTGACGACGCCATCCTTGAGGGTTGCTCCCTTCTCGTCGCCTACCTTTGCCAATGGCGCGATCTCATCCGCCGCGAAACGGCCGGCCTCGGCAACGATGGCGTCGACCAGATCCTCGGAAAGTTCGCCGAACCGGTCGGCTTCCAGATCGGCGGAAAACCCGGTGACATGTTTCAGGGTAAAAGCGATCTCGTCGACCGGGGCTCGATACATGCTGCATTCCTCCTGATCTACGGCGTGCGCCTGGACGTCCGGTGTGCGCTCTGTGCCGAACCTAGCTGCGGATCCGCGCTCCCGCCATCATAGCTTGGCGAGAGAGTGCTAATTTCTTTTTACGTAAACGTCAATATTGAAAACCTTGCGATGCGCCTGTCGGACGACTAGAAGCCATTCAACGGAAGGAACGTTCATGCTTGCAAGACCGGAAAAGAAACGCTGCATCGAATGCGGGAAAGCGTTCGGCATGCCGGACTTCGCTTACTATGAAGGCCTGATCGAGAACGGTCCCGCTTACTGGTCGGACCGTGGCGTTCTGTGTTCCGTCGGGTGCTCGCTCGCCCATCATCGCAAACGCGCCGCCGAGGGCACGCTGGGCAACAAGCCCGCGCCCGATCCTTTCGAGGCTGAGTATCTGTTTGAGGATTGACGGTCTGCGGACCGCGCCGCCTCATCGCGTGAAATCCGAATTGCGTGCGCCACCTCTCCATCCCTTCAGAATAAGGTCGGTGTTGCGCTCGACGCCATCGAGCGACTGAACCTCGAGATCGTAGCTCTTTCCAAGGTGGACGATCTCGAAATCCTGCCGCGCGCTGCCTGTGGGCCGATCCCCGCGGGCCGCCTCCCGTACGATGAGAACAGGCAAGGGACAGTGAAGGCCGACAAAATAAACATCGAACGGCGCAAACAAGGCCTGGAGTTCGGGCAACCAGTTCTCATCGTCGAGAATATGCTCGAGGATCAAGTTGTTTCCCGCGCCCGCATACGCTGCCAGGGATCTGTGAAACCCCTGGAAGAATGCAGGTTTGGCGGCAGACCAATCGAATTCGCCCCGTTTAAATCGTTGTGAGGGCAGAACCCCCGCATCGCGCAAATGGTCTATCGAGATGTGCCAGAAGGGCCGTTCGATCCTGGCCTGCAGCGCCCGCGCAAGCGTTGATTTGCCGCTGCTCGACGCGCCGTGCAGAAAAATGATGTCTGTCATGCGATTGTGTCTTTCGCTGAAACGCGCTTGTCCGTTTTCCGTGACGACGGTTGACCGAGAACGACGACCGCAAGCGGACCGGATCCTGTCACGCCCGTCCTATGCGGCCCCGCTGGTCTCGATTTCGCGAATGGCGACAATCGTCTTGAACGATTTTACATTCGAATCCCCGTGAAACACCTCCTGCACGAAGTCGGCATACTGGTCCATGCTCGGCAAACGCAGATGCATCACGAAATCCGCCTCGCCCGTCACGTACCAGATCTTTTTCACTTCCGGACGATGCCGGACCTTGCGGGTGAAGCTGTCGAGATCGGACGCCCGCTCGCGCTCCAGCGAAACGAGCAGATGAACGGAGACCGGCTCGCCCACGACAGACGGATCGACCACGGCGATGTCGGCAACGATCACCTTTTCCCGGCGCAAACGGCGCAAACGCCTGAGTACAGCGCTTTCCGACAGCCCCACCGCCTCGGCGAGTTCGCGCGCCGGACGCAGATTGTTCTTCTGGACCAACGCGAGAAGCCGCTGGTCGAAACGATCGAGTGTGACGGATTCGGTCATACAATCTCGCTCTTTTGCCTTTTTCCGGCAATTTAGAGCGAAAATCGGCGTCACGCGCAAGATGCGCCCGCTAGAGTGCTCTTTTCTGGAGAAACTCATGACCATTGCAATAAATCATCGTCATATACTGGCCCGTCTGAGAGAGTTCGACGAAGCCTATCGGACCTCACCGCTTGTCGCGGCCCCGCAATTGGCGAAACGTCTCGGGGTGGCCGAGATTTACCTGAAGGACGAAAGCACCCGCCCGCTGGGCAGTTTCAAGTCGCTCGGCGGCACTTTCGCGGGTCTCGAGGCCATCGCAGCGTCCGGTGAGAACGTGCGCATGCTGGTCTGCGCCAGCGACGGCAACCACGGACTGGCGGTGGCATCGGCCGCACGCCATGCGGGGCTTCCCGCAAAAGTTTTCCTGCATCCGGATGTCGCTGCCGGGCGTGTACGGCGCATCGCGGAAACCGGTGCTGAGATCGTCGTCGTTCAGGGCACGTTTGACGACGCGGTGCGGCAGGCCGCGATCGCAGCCGAAGTCGAAGGGGCTGTTCTCATTGCCGACACGAGCGACGATGTGGACGACGCCGTCACCGGGCACGTGCTTGCCGGTTATGGCGTTATCGCCGGTGAGACGCGCGAGCAATACGAGGCCGAGCGTTTTACGCCACCGACCCACCTTTTCATTCAGGCCGGTGTCGGCGGGCTGGTGGCCGCCTTGGCGCGCGGACTGCACACCTTCATGGATCAGCCGGCAAAAATCGTGACGATCGAGCCCGAAAACGCCGCCTGCGTGCGCCGCGCGCTGGAGGTCGGTCATCCCGAAACCGTGCCGGGAGATCTGGACACATGTGCTTCCATGCTGTCATGCGGTCGTGCCAGCGCACCGGCGCTGAAAATCCTGCGGGAATGCGGGGCAAGCGCGATCGGCGTTTCGGAAACGGATCTGATGGCGGCGCCGAAACTTCTCGAGGAAACCTGCGGATTGGTCACCACGCCCTCCGGTGCCGCCGGGTTGGCGGGTCTCGTGCATGCTCTGGGCGACCCGAAGCTCGCCGACGCGTTTCAACTGGATGCGAACAGCCGGGTTCTTCTGGTTGTCAGCGAAGGCCCGCAGGAATAGACGATTCGAGTTTGGAACGGGCAGAAGCCTGCCTCAGCCTTCGCGCTCCACCGCGCGCCAGCCGATGTCGCGCCGGCAAAACCCTTCCGGCCAATCGATCAGATCGACCGCGCGGTAGGCATTCTTCTGCGCCTCCGTCACTGAGCCACCGAGGGCGGTGACATTCAGCACACGGCCGCCATTGGCAACCAGCGCGCCATTTCTCAATGCGGTACCGGCGTGGAATATCTCGACATTATCGTCGGTTCCGGCCTCATCGACTCCGCGGATCGTCGTGCCTTTTTCGGGGCTGGCCGGATAGCCTTTCGCGGCCAGTACGACGGTGAGCGCCGTTTCGTTGCGCCAGCGCGCGGACATATGGGCGAGTTGCCCGTCCACCGCCGCGTTCAGCAAAAGCAGCAGGTCTTCCTTGAGGCGCATCATCAGCACCTGGCATTCGGGATCGCCGAAGCGAACATTATACTCGATGAGCTTCGGCCCGTCCTTCGTCAGCATAAGGCCGGCATAAAGCACGCCGGTGAAGGGCGCCCCCATTTCCGCCATGCCCCTGAGCGTCGGCTCGATGATTTCCGAGATCGTGCGGGAGAGCGTGGCTTCGTCCAGCACCGGGGCCGGCGAATAGGCGCCCATGCCGCCGGTGTTCGGTCCCGTATCGCCATCGCCCACGCGCTTGTGATCCTGCGCCGTGCCGAACGGCAGCGCCGTCTTGCCATCGCACAAGCAGAAAAAGCTTGCCTCTTCGCCTTCCAGAAACGCCTCGACCACCACCGATGCGCCCGCCTCGCCGAAACTGCCGTCGAAACAATCGTCGATCGCCGCGATGGCTTCGTCCACCGTCATGGCCACGGTCACCCCCTTGCCTGCGGCGAGCCCGTCGGCCTTGATCACGATGGGCGCGCCCTGGGTATAGAGGTAGGCCAGGGCCGAAGCCTCGTCCTCGAACCGGCCATAGGCGGCGGTCGGGATATCGAATTGGTCGCAGAGCGCCTTGGTGAAGCTCTTTGAACCTTCAAGCTGGCCGGCCTCTTTCGACGGACAAAAGCAGGTGATGCCAGCAGCACGAACGTCATCGCCTAACCCGGCCACGACCTGCGCATCGGGGCCAACGACGACAAAGTCGATGGCGTGCTCCCGCGCTGCAGCGATCACGGCGGCATGGTCGGTGATGTCGATGTTCAGATTGGTGGCCAGCCCCTCCGTGCCGCCATTTCCCGGCGCCACGAACAGGGCATCGACCAGCGGCGACTGCGCGATCTTCCAGGCCAGGGCATGTTCGCGCCCACCCGAACCAATGACCAATACGCGCATGTCTCGCCTCCGTGCCGTTTGCGGGCGTGATGCACGAGACGGGCAGGTGAGGCAATTGTTTTTGTAAGAAACCTCCCACGGGCGCGACTGTTGGTATCGTGAGTGACGAAGAAGGCGAGGCCATTATGCCCGATCAGCCCGACCGGGAGACGCTATATTGCACCATTGCCCAAGGGCAGGGTGCGGCCATAGCCCGCCTCGCGGCGGCCTATGAGAAGGACGCGGCCCTGCGTCAGGACCTGGAGCAGGACATCCATCTGCATCTCTGGCGCAGCCTGAAGAATTTCGCAGGGCAATGCAGCCTGGCCACCTGGACGTTTCGGGTGGCACACAATGTCTGCGCCCGCCATGTCGAAAAGGCCGTGCGGGCGCGCCCGGCCGGGGCCTGGATCGACATCAATGATGTCGAGCCCGCGGATGGGCGGCAGACGCCGGAACAGGCAACTGGCACCGCGCTGACCCTGGAGCGGCTCTACGCCCTGATCGACCGGTTGCGCCCAATCGACCGGCAGGTGGTGCTGCTTTACCTCGAAGACATCGATGCGGCAGGCATAGCCGAGATTACCGGGCT
>NZ_CAJXGF010000181.1 GCF_913053745.1 uncultured Nitratireductor sp. | reverse complement strand
TCGCCCGCGCCTCGATGAACTACGCGCTGATGCGCAAGGTGCCCTGCTACCTCTCCACGAAGAACACGATCATGAAAGCCTATGACGGGCGCTTCAAGGACATCTTCCAGGAGATCTACGAGACCGAGTTCGAGGCGAAGTTCAAGGAAGCCAAGATCACCTACGAACACCGTCTGATCGACGACATGGTCGCCTCCGCGCTCAAATGGTCGGGCGGCTATGTCTGGGCCTGCAAGAACTACGATGGCGACGTGCAGTCCGACACGGTGGCGCAGGGTTTCGGCTCGCTCGGCCTGATGACCTCGGTTCTGATGACGCCGGACGGCAAAACGGTTGAAGCCGAAGCCGCGCACGGCACGGTGACACGTCACTACCGCCAGCATGAGAAGGGCGAGGAAACCTCGACCAATTCCATCGCCTCGATCTTCGCCTGGACGCGCGGTCTCGCCCACCGCGCCAAGCTGGACGACAACAAGGAACTGGCGAAGTTTGCCGCGACGCTTGAAAAGGTCTGCATCGACACGGTGGAATCCGGTCACATGACCAAGGATCTTGCGCTGCTCATCGGCCCCGATCAGCCCTGGCTTTCCACCACCGGCTTTTTGGACAAGATCGACGAGAACCTGCAGAAGGCGATGGGCTAGAATTCATCATGCCGCCCAAGCCGCGCCTTTTCGGTGCACACTACAGCGTCTATGTGCGCATCGCGCGGCTTGCGCTTCTCGAGAAGGGTGTCGACCACGATTGTGTTCCGGTCGACATCTTCTCAAGCGAAGGCGTTCCCGACTGGTATCTGGAACGCCATCCTTTCAGACGCATTCCCGCATTCGAACACGGTACGCTTCGGCTTTTCGAAACCACCGCGATCACGCGCTACGTGGACGAGGCGTTCACAGGGCCCGCACTCCAGTATAGCGCGGCTGCAGCGCGGGCTCTGACCAACCAGATCGTCGGCCTGATCGACGCCTATGCCTACCGGGCGATGGTTTGGGACGTTTACGTGGAGCGACTTTCAAAACCGAAAAACGGCGGCCTTTGCGACGAAGCACGCATTGCCCGGGGACTGGATACGGCCCGCACCTGCCTTACGACATTGGCGCAACGGGCAAGCGACGGCCCCTGGCTCGCCGGCGATCGGCTCACGCTCGCCGATCTGCACGCGGCACCGGTCTTCGCCTATTTCGCGCTCACGGAGGAAGGCGCTGCATCGATTGAGGCCCATCCGGCGATCGCGCACTGGTGGGACCGGATGCAGGCCCGTGATAGCATGGCATCAACCGCGTTCGAGACGTCCTGAGGCACGCTTCATTGCCGTTGACAGGGACCGCTGGTGAAATAAGCTTCGGCCATGCGCTGGCTGCCTGTTCTTTTAACCCTCATCGCAACGCCCGCGGCCGCAAACGAGAGCGTCGGCTGCCAGGATATCTGGTTCACGCGCAATCTCGTGATGGATAGGGCGGGCTACTGTTTCGCCACGCCGTTGGGACAGGCGCTGTTCGACAATTCCGACTGTACTGGAAAATCTGTTTCCATCGATGCCTTGGGATCGCGCCTCGTGAGCCAGATTCAGGCTCTGGAAAAGCAGCATGGCTGCGCCGTCAACACACGCCGCACCAGGCTCGATCTCGACGACCTCCGCATACGCCGGCAACTGCGCGATCTGCCGGTTTTCGATGAGTTTCCCGGTGGCTGCCTGGGCTGGACGGCAGGCCGCGAACCGCTCTATGCGGGACGGGATAGTGGGTCGAAGGTGATCGGTCGCATCGAACCCGGCGACTATGTGAGCTTCACCCATTTGCCCGTGGATGGCTGGTCCTATGTGACAGTGTCCGAACCCGGCTGGGGCGCACTAAAAAGTGGAGGCTGGATGAGCGGTGAAACGCATTGCAAGGACTTTGCCGGTTGAGCGCAAGCGCCATCGCAACGCAGGACATCCGAGACAAACGAAAACGCGAGCCGTTACAGGCCCGCGTTCGATTTGGCCCCTGTCGTCGCTCGGCTGTCATCCTTCCATTGCAGCCCTGACGGCGGCGATGGCGTCGGCGGCTTTCGAGCCGTCCGGGCCGCCGGCCTGAGCCATGTCGGGACGTCCGCCACCGCCCTTGCCGCCAATCGCAGCGGAGGCGACACGCACCAGGTCCACAGCGCTGAAGCGCTCGACCAGATCCTTGGTGACGCCGACCACGACGCTGGCCTTGCCCTCATCCGACGTGCCAACGAACACGGTGACGCCGGAGCCAAGCGAGGCCTTGCCGTCATCGGCGAGCGGCTTCAGGTCCTTGGGCGAAATCCCCTCGACCACGCGACCCATGAAGCCGACGCCGGCAACCGTCTCGGCACCGCCATCCGACGCCGTTCCACCGCCGCCCAGAGCGAGCTTGCGGCGCGCCTCGCTGAGTTCGCGCTCGAGCCTGCGGCGCTCTTCCAGCACGGTTTCCAGCCGTGCCGGCACATCGGCGGGGGCGACCTTCAATGCGCCGGCGGCACGCTTCAACTGCTGTTCCTGTTCGCCCAGATAATGACGGGCGGCGTCTGCCGTCAGCGCTTCAACACGGCGCACGCCGGAAGCGACAGCGCTTTCCGAGACGATGCGGATCAGACCGATGTCGCCCGTGGCTTTCACATGGGTGCCGCCGCACAGTTCCAGCGAATAGGTCTTGCCCGCCTTCTCGCCGTCCCGCGCCGTGCCCATGGAAACAACGCGGACCTCATCGCCGTATTTTTCTCCGAACAGCGCCATCGCGCCGGCCTCGATCGCATCGTCGACCGCCATCAAATGCGTTTCGACGGGCGCGTTCTGCAGCACGATGGCGTTGGCGATGTCCTCGATACGGACGAGCTCCGCTTCGGAAATCGGTTTGGGGTGTGAGAAATCGAAGCGCAGTCGCTCCGGCGCCACCAGCGATCCCTTCTGCGCAACATGGGCGCCCAGCACCTCGCGCAACGCCTCATGCAGGAGATGCGTGGCCGAGTGGTTTGCCCGGATGCGCGTGCGGCGTGCGTGATCGACCTTGAGCGTGGCAACGTCGCCGGTCTTGACCGTACCGCTCTCCACACGGCCGAAGTGAACGAGAAGGCCGTCGCCCTTTTTCTGGGTGTTGGCAATGGCGATGGAAAAATCCTCACCGGCGATCACGCCGGTGTCACCCACCTGGCCGCCGGATTCACCGTAAAACGGGGTCTGGTTGGTGACGACGGCCACCTCGTCGCCATTGGCAGCGTGATCGACCATGGCACCGTCGCATATCAAGGCGGAAACGATGCCCTCCGCTTCCTCGGTCTCATAGCCCAGGAAGTCGCTGCCGCCGGTCTTGTCCTTGACCGCGAACCAGACGGCCTCGGTGGCGGCTTCGCCCGAGCCGGCCCAATTGGCGCGCGCCTCCGCCTTCTGTCGTTCCATGGCATCGTTGAAGCCGCCCAGATCGACATGGATGCCGCGCTGGCGCAAGGCATCCTGCGTCAGGTCGAGCGGAAAGCCGTAGGTGTCGTATAGTTTGAAGGCGGTTTCGCCGTCGAGCAGATCCCCCTCGCCCATGTCGCCGGTTGCGTCGGATAGAAGCGACAGACCGCGCGCAAGCGTTTTGCGGAAACGGGTTTCCTCGAGCTTGAGCGTTTCGGTGATGAGCGCCTCGCCGCGCACCAGCTCCGGATAGGCACGGCCCATCTCGCGCACCAGCGCCGGCACGAGGCGCCACATGAGCGGCTCCTTCGCCCCCAGTAGCTGCGCATGGCGCATGGCGCGGCGCATGATGCGACGCAGCACGTAGCCGCGGCCTTCATTGGAGGGAAGAACGCCGTCCGCAATAAGGAAACTGGAGGCACGCAGGTGATCGGCAATAACCTTGTGGCTTGCATGCTGCGCGCCCTCGGCCCGCACGCCGGTCGCCTCTTCGGACGCGTGAATCAGCGCGCGAAACAGGTCGATATCGTAATTGTCGTGAACACCCTGCAACACTGCAGCGACGCGCTCGAGCCCCATCCCGGTATCGATGGAAGGGCGCGGCAGCGCGACGCGCTCGTCCGGCGTCATCTGCTCGAACTGCATGAAGACGAGGTTCCAGATCTCGATGAAACGGTCGCCGTCCTCGTCCGGACTTCCGGGCGGACCGCCAGGAATATGTTCGCCATGGTCGTAGAAAATTTCCGAGCACGGACCGCACGGGCCGGTATCGCCCATGGCCCAGAAATTATCGCTGGTGGCGATCCGGATGATACGCTCATCGGGAAGGCCGGCAATCTTCTTCCAGAACCCGGCCGCCTCGTCATCCGTGTGATAGACAGTGACCAGAAGGCGCTTCGGATCGAGACCGAATTCCTTCGTGACCAGGTTCCACGCAAGCTCGATGGCGCGGTCTTTGAAATAATCTCCAAACGAGAAGTTGCCCATCATCTCGAAGAAGGTGTGATGGCGCGCCGTGTAGCCGACATTGTCGAGATCGTTGTGCTTGCCGCCGGCGCGCACACATTTCTGCGCTGTCACCGCGCGGTCGTAGGGTCGCGTCTCCAGACCTGTAAACACGTTCTTGAACGGAACCATGCCGGCATTGGTGAACATGAGGGTCGGATCGTTGCGCGGGACGAGCGGACCCGAGGTCACGATCTCGTGTCCGTTCTTCTTGAAATAGTCGAGAAAGGTCGACCGGATGTCGTTGACGCCACTCATGTTTCAGCCTTTGCGAGAAGCCCGCTCAAGGATGCGGGGAACAGAAGCCCGCCTTTTAACGTCAGCGCCCGGACGTGTCCAGAAATCCCGTGCAGGAGCGGTGTATGCATGCGGTTCCGGCAGACCAGGTTGCAAAAAAATGGACACCGCCGGCGGATGGCGATGTCCATTTCGTCAAGCTTCGAAGCGCGGTCGCTCCCCGCTTTGCCGGGGCCGGCAACATTCAGGCCTTATTCCTCGGTGTCGCCCCCATCCTGATCGCCCGGCCCCGTATCGTCGAGGAATTTGTCGGCGATCAGGCCCGCATTCTGGCGCAGCGCCAGTTCGATTTCCTGAGCCGCTTCCGGATTGTCACGCAGGAACTGTTTGGCGTTTTCGCGCCCCTGCCCCAGACGTTGGGAATTGTAGGAGAACCAGGCACCCGATTTCTCCACGATGCCGGCTTTCACGCCCAGGTCGATCAATTCGCCCGTCTTCGAAACGCCCTCGCCATACATGATGTCGAACTCGACCTGCTTGAAGGGCGGGGCCATCTTGTTCTTCACCACCTTGATGCGGGTCTGGTTGCCCACCGTTTCGTCGCGGTCCTTGACCGAACCGATGCGGCGAATGTCGAGGCGAACCGAGGAATAGAATTTTAGCGCATTGCCGCCCGTCGTGGTTTCCGGCGAACCGAACATCACGCCGATCTTCATGCGGATCTGGTTGATAAAGACAACCATGGTCTTGGAACGCGAGATGGAGGCGGTGAGCTTGCGCAGCGCCTGACTCATCAGGCGCGCCTGCATGCCCGGCAGCGAATCGCCCATCTCGCCTTCGATTTCGGCGCGCGGCGTCAGCGCTGCAACCGAATCGACCACGATGACATCCAGCGCGCCCGAACGCACCAAAGTGTCACATATCTCAAGCGCCTGCTCACCCGTGTCGGGCTGCGAAATCAGCAAATTCTCAAGATCGACACCCAATTTGCGGGCATAGACCGGATCGAGTGCGTGCTCGGCATCGATGAAGCCGCAAATGCCGCCCTTCTTCTGCGCCTCGGCAACCGTGTGCAGGGCCAGCGTGGTCTTGCCCGAACTTTCCGGACCGTAAATCTCGACAATCCGCCCGCGCGGCAGACCGCCGACGCCCAAGGCGATGTCGAGGCCCAGGGACCCGGTGGAAATGGTCTCGATTTCGACCACCTGATCATTGGCGCCCAGCCGCATGATCGAGCCCTTGCCGAAGGCACGTTCGATCTGCGATAGCGCCGCATCCAGAGCCTTGGTTTTGTCCACCGAATTATCCTCTACAAGCCGCAATGAATTCTGAGCCATGATACAACACCCCTTCGAGGTCAATGGAGGCGGTTCCGCCAAATCCGCGATATCCATTTGTACCCTTTTTGTTCTATTTTTGCAATAGGCATTAATACACTGAAAAATATGAGTAATATTATTTTGTTCCATTTTTGTACACAAGAGCGATCAAACTCTGTGCGCATGAGCGCGCCGAGAGGTGGAATGCATGGAATCTCCGATTCCGCGCGGGCGCCGATTCGGACGACCGCTCCATGATCGTTTCCAGCCCCCCTCGCCTGCTTGCCGTTGGCGGCGCCCACATGGATCGGCGCGGTCGTCTCGATGCGCCACATATTCCGGCCACCTCCAATCCGGGCCGCATGCGCGAAGAGGTCGGCGGCGGTATTTTCAACGCGGCACGCATGGCAGGCCGACGCGGCATCTTCGTATCGCTTCTTTCTCTGCGCGGCGGCGACGCATCCGGCGAAGCGGTTGCACGCGCCATCGAGGCCGCGGGTTTCGAGGACCTTTCGGCGACGTTTCTCGACCGGGCGACGCCGAGCTATACGGCGGTGCTCGACGATGACGGAGAGTTGATAACCGGTGTGGCCGACACAGAACTCTATGACGTGGCTTTCGCCAAACAGATGCGACGCTCGAGGACGCGCGACGCGGCGGCGGCGGCCACGGCGATCCTGTGCGATGCCAACATGCCCGCGGATGCCGTGGGGCAGCTTGCGGCGATCCGCGGAGGCGCGCCGCTTTATGCGGTAGCCGTCTCTCCGGCAAAGGCCGCCCGGCTGGTGCAAAGCTTCGCCGCGATCGACGCGCTTTTCATGAACGCGCGCGAGGCACGCGGTCTTGCCGGGCTTGGGGCTGACGTCTCTGTCTTGCAGGCGCCGCGAGCGCTGCGCGCGCACGGCCTCGCTGCAGGCGTGATCACCGAGGGCGGACGCCCGGTGACGGTTTTCAGCGGCGACGATCTCTGGCTTATCGAACCGCCGCGCATCGACACGGTCGTGGACGTAACCGGTGCCGGCGACGCACTCGCCGGCGCTTCCATCGCCGCCCTGATGCGTGGCCTGCCCCTGCAGGAAGCCGTGCGCGAGGGTGTTGCTGCGTCGGGACTTGCCGTCATAAGCGCCTCGGCAGCGCCAGAATTCGACGATACCGCTTTCAACGCGGCGCTTGCGCGGGTGCCCGCAGCGCGTTTCATGTCTTAAAGGAGTTTCTCCCGTGCGATCCAACAACATTATCGACGTCCATGCGCCCGTTACCGAAGCGCTTGCCGCCGGAGCCCCGGTGGTGGCCCTCGAAAGCACCATCATTACCCATGGCATGCCCTGGCCGCGCAACAATGAAATGGCCAGAGACGTGGAAGCCTTGATCCGCGAGGAAGGCGTGGTTCCCGCGACCATCGCCGTCATCGACGGCCGGTTGAAGATCGGCCTTTCCGATCATGAGCGCGAGAACTTGGCGCGGGCCCGGGACCCGATGAAACTGTCGCGTGCCGACCTCGCCTTCGCCATTGCCGAGGGCAAGAGTGGCGGCACCACGGTGGCAGCGACCATGATCGCCGCTCATATGGCCGGCATCGCCGTGTTCGCCACCGGTGGCATCGGCGGAGTCCATAAGGGCGCAGAGATCAGCTTCGACATCTCCGCCGATCTCGACGAGCTGGCACGCACGCCGGTCATCGTCGTCTCCGCAGGTCCCAAAGCGATTTTAGACACGGAGAAGACACTCGAGGTTCTCGAGACACGCGGCGTTCCCGTGGTTGCCTACGGCACCGACACAATGCCTGCTTTCTGGTCGCGCCAATCTCCTTATGCGGCGCCACTCCGACTCGACACCGCCGAGGCAATCCCGC
>NZ_CAJXGF010000180.1 GCF_913053745.1 uncultured Nitratireductor sp. | reverse complement strand
CCAGTCGCGTCCGCGCACCCAGCCATGGCTCGTCAGGTAATTCGCGATGGAGGCAAGCGTATCCGCCTCGGAACTCCAGATGTCGGCGCTGCCATTGCCGTCGCCGTCGACAGCGTATTTCAGATAGGAGGTGGGCATGAATTGCGGCTGGCCCATCGCGCCAGCCCAGGACGAGCGCATCGCGCGGGGCGAGATCCCACGCCGCTCTACCATTTCGAGCGCCGCCAGAACTTCTTCGCGAAACATCGCTTTGCGGGTGGCGAGAAAGGCCTTGGTGGCGAGAACCTCGAACGCATCATGGGGAATCTTCGCTCGCCCAAAACCGGATTCGCGCCCCCAAATGGCGAGCACAATGCCGCTGGAAACACCGTAGCGCTTCTCGATGGCCGACAGGACGCCAGCAAGCTTTCCTGCCCGCGCACGACCGCCCGAGACGACGCCTCCAATATGCTTGAAATAGGCGGAAGGCGCGCGAAACTCGGCCTGGTGCTGACGGTCGCTTCGAGGTTTGCTCTCGCCCGGCAAGATGAGATCGGGCAGTTTCAGATTGGGAGAGACATTGGCAAAGGCCGCGTTAAAGGTGGTGGATGAAATGCCCCGGCGCTGCGCTTCCGGCCAGAGATCGTTGGCGAGCCAATTGCGGAACTGCGCTTCGACGGACTGCGCCGCCGTCGCACCCGCAACAACCAAACCGCAAAGGAAGACCAGAAGGCGTATCGTATCGCGGAATCTCAAGTGCATTCCTCCCGAATCTTCACTAGAAGCTGGTACGCGACTTGAGCGCCGCCGACAGCGTTCCCTCATCCAGATAGTCGAGTTCGCCCCCCACCGGCACACCGTGGGCGAGGCGCGTCACCTTCACCTCCATCCCCGCCACCTGGTCGGTGATGTAGTGGGCGGTGGTCTGCCCTTCCACCGTGGCGTTGACGGCGAGGATCAATTCCGAGACAGCGCCTTCGGACACCCGCCCAACGAGCCCCTTGATGTTGAGGTCGTCCGGCCCGACGCCGTCGAGCGGAGAAAGGGTGCCACCGAGCACATGATAGCGCGCATTCATGGCACCGGCGCGCTCCAGCGCCCAGAGATCGGACACGTCTTCCACCACGATGATGGTGCTGCCGTCGCGACGCGGGTCGGTGCACAGGGTGCAGGGATCGCTGGTGTCGACATTGCCGCAGGTGGAACACACCCGCACCTTGTCGACGGCCTCGGCCATGGCCGCCGTCAGCGGCGCGAAAAGCTGATCTTTCTTCTTGATCAGATGGAGTGCAGCCCGCCGCGCCGAACGCGGCCCGAGCCCCGGCACGCGTGCCAGAAGCTGGATAAGGCGCTCGATCTCGGGGCCGGCGATGGATTTGGACATGGGCTGATCCGAAATGCTGCACGGCAGAAGCGGAAACCCGGTTTCCGCCCGGACGTGCACCTCTGTCCTATTCTAGAACGGCAGCTTCATACCCGGGGGGATGGGCAGGCCGGCCGTCATTTCCTGGGTCTTTTCCTGCATGGCGGCTTCGAGCTTCGATTTCGCATCGTTGTGTGCTGCCAGGATCAGGTCTTCCAGGATTTCGACGTCATCTTCCTTGAAGAGCGACGGGTCGATCTTGAGACCTTTCATCTCGGATTTTCCGCTAAGCGTCACCGTTACCGAGCCGCCGGCCGCCTGGCCCTCGATTTTCATCTGGGCCATTTCTTCCTGCAGGGCTTGAAACTTGGCCTGCATCTCTTTGGCCTTGCCCATCAGGCCCATCAGATCGCGCATTGTGGTCTCCAGTTCGTTCAGAAATCTTCGTCGTCGTCATCGTCCAGATCGACCGCCTCGACCGGTCCGGATGCATCTTCGACAGCGTCCGGATCGGTTGCGTCCGGTATGCGAATGTCGATGATCTTCGATCCGGGGAACTTGTCTAGAATAGCCGACACCGCCGGATCGGCTTTCGCATCCGCTATCGCGCTCTCGCGGCGGCCCTCCTCCTGCTCGGCGAGCGTCGGACCGCCGGTTTCGCTCGACAGAGAGACGACCCAGCGCCGCCCCGTCCAATCCTTGAGACGGTTTGTCAGATCGCCCATCAGTGTTTTCGGCGCATCGTCGACCAGGTTGACCTCGATACGGCCGGGAACGATGGAGACGAGGCGCACGCAACGCTTGAGCAGAACCTTGAACGCCATGTCCCGCCTGGCATCGGCGAGCTTGGATATGTCTTCAAGAGAGTGAAGCGGAACCACGTCCGGTTCCTGCTGACTGTGAACGGGCTGTTGTATCGGCACAGAGGCCGTTTCCGGCTGGACAAGACGCATGGTCTGTCCCCCGCCGGAGATTGGCGCGTGCTGCGCGGCAATAGCCGATGCCATCACACCACCACCCCCGTTACCGGAGGGGGCCGCTGCGCCAGAGCCTGAAGGCCGTCCGTGTCCACTGCCGGTTTCGGCGGACATGTCGTCCAGCCGCTTGATCGCCTCGTCGAGGGTCGGCAAATTGGCCGCATGCGCGATGCGGATCAGCACCATTTCACCGGCAGCAACGGGCCGACCGGAAGACTGCACTTCCTGAATGCCCTTGAGCAGCATCTGCCACGCGCGGGAAAGGACACGAACGGAAAGCGTTTTTGAAAGTTCCAGGCCGCGCATGCGCTCGTCTTCCGAAAGCGCGGCGTCCTCGGCTGCTTCCGGCACGAAACGCAACCGCGTGACCAGATGATTGAACTCGGCAAGGTCGTTAAGGACCGTCGCCGGATCTGCGCCGACGTCGTATTGGGCGCGGTATTCGCCCAGCGCGGCAGCCACGTCCCCTTTCATGAGGCATTCGAACAGGCCGATGATGCGGCTGCGGTCGGCCAGTCCGAGCATGTCGCGAACGGTTTCCGCCGTCACCTTTCCGGAGGAATGGGCGATCGCCTGATCGAAGATCGATTGGGCATCGCGCATCGACCCTTCCGACGCGCGGGCAATCATAGCCAGCGCCTCGTCTTCGGCAGCTACCCCCTCGAGTCCGCCGATGCGGGCGAGGTCGGCCTTGATCATGGCCGCGTCGATGCGGCGCAGATCGAAACGCTGACAGCGCGACAGAATGGTGATGGGTACCTTGCGAATTTCTGTCGTCGCGAAGATGAACTTCACATGTGGCGGCGGCTCCTCGAGTGTCTTCAACAGGCCGTTGAAGGCCTGGTTGGAGAGCATGTGAACCTCATCGATGATGAAGACCTTGTAGCGCGCGGAGACCGGCGCATAGCGCACCTGCTCGATGATGTCGCGTATATCGTCGATGCCCGTGTGCGAGGCGGCGTCCATTTCCACCACATCCACGTGCCGCCCCTCGAGAATGGCGCGACAATGCTCGCCCTCCTCGTTCAGTTCTACCGTGGGATGATCGATCGTGTCGGTCTTGTAATTGAGTGCACGGGCCAGAATACGCGCCGTCGTCGTCTTGCCCACACCGCGCACGCCAGTCAGCATCCACGCCTGTGCGATGCGCCCGGCGCCGAAAGCGTTGGTGAGCGTGCGCACCATCGGCTCCTGACCGATAAGAGCCGTGAAATCGCTGGGGCGGTACTTGCGGGCCAGGACCCGATAGGCGCTGCCGGCCTTGTCGCTTGCGTTTGTGCCGGCCTCGGTCATTGCCCTGTCGCGCTCCGTGTTTTGTCCTGACGCGGCCAGTGTCCCCTTGGACGAGGTTGTGCGTCAATGGACAATGTGGACGACAAGGCTGGAATCCGGTGAATGCGGTCAAAGAAGACGAGAAGAAGGTGGGAGGCTGGCACGGCGACCCGTGCCTGGCTCGTTAGGGCTGCTTCCTTCCGGATCTGACCCGGTTGGCGAGTGGCGCGTCCACCACCAACCTCCCGGCCCTCATATCGGAAATTGTGAAGGCAAATGCAAGAGACGACATGCGCTTTCCTGTCGACGGCCAATCATTCGCTTGCAGCAGTCCCCTACTCACTTTAGCTTTGATCGATCGGATGAGGAAACACGATGTTGCCAGACGCCAAACAAGGTTTCGAACTCGATCCACGTTTGGACGCGGAAAGCCTGCATGTGACGTGGCTCGGCCTTTGCGAATTGCGCGTGTGCGACGACAGCCGCTGGCCATGGCTCATATTGATTCCGCAGCGCCCCGGCGCCGAGGAAATTCACGACCTCACCCCGCTCGACCAGGCGATGGTGAGCTTCGAAACCAACATGATTGCCCAGACATTGAAGGATCTCACCGGCTGCACGAAGATCAACAGTGCCGCCCTCGGCAATATCGTCCGTCAACTTCACATTCACGTGGTGGCGCGCAGCGAAGACGATCCGGGCTGGCCGGGCCCTGTCTGGGGGCATGGCGTGCGCGAGCCTTATCGCCGTGAAGACCTGCACCGACTTGCCGAAACGATCCGCGGCAAGTTATGAGCCTCTCGTGCAAAGAGACAGACTGCCTTCCATGACCTTTCCCTTTTTCGGCACCGCCCGCGACGAAGCAAGCCGGCGCGTCGCGTTCTCCGGAAATCGCATTGACCGGCAATCGGAGGCGCGCAGTGATGACGCAGCGGAACGCGCGCTGGAAAACCCGAAGGCGCGCCTCCTTCTCTTCACAGAGGGGCGGCTGCTTTTGCGTGTCGAGGGCGAAAACGCTTTCTATCCCTATTTTGCACGCAATGAAGCCGCAACGTTCGCACCCGATCTGAAGCAGGCAGTCCTGCTTGGACACCAGGATGAAACACCCGTGCTGGCCGTGCTCGCAATGGCCGACCCCGAAGCACTGCCCGCGTCCGTCAAGGCCATCGACTACCGTTCGATCTATATGCAGGGGCTGTTGGAGCCCACAGCGCTCGGCGCACTCGCCCAAGGTGCCGCCCTTCTTGCCTGGCACGCCGCCCATCGCTTTTGCGGACGGTGCGGCAACGAAACCACCATGCATGACGGTGGTTATAAACGGCACTGTCCGACGTGCAGGCGAGATCATTTTCCGCGCACCGACCCCGTGGTGATTATGCTGGCGATCCGGGGCGAGCAGTGCCTTCTGGGCCGAAGCCCCCATTTCGCACCGGGCATGATTTCATGCCTTGCCGGCTTCGTGGAACCGGGCGAGACCGTCGAAGCCGCCGTGCGCCGTGAAACACGCGAGGAATCGGATATCGAGATCGGCGCCGTCGCCTATCATGCGAGCCAACCCTGGCCATTTCCTTATTCGCTGATGATCGGCTGCTATGGCGAAGCCGAAAGCGACACGATCACCATCGACGAGAACGAACTGGAGGAATGCCGCTGGTTTTCACGCGCGGAGGTGAATTTGATGCTCAACAGCACCCACCCCGACGGCTATCGCGTGCCACCGGACGGCGCCATCGCCAACACTCTTATACGCGACTGGGTGCTGGCGCCGGAAACCCTTTAGGATCGCCTTTCGCGGAAAAGACCAAGCGAGTTGTCCCGCTCTTCTTGCCATGTAGTGTGATGCACTAATCGTCATCCTCGCTCTGCATGGCGCGGAACGGGTGTCCGGCATAGACGCCAAGAATCCGAACTTCACGCGAGAAGAAGCCAAGTTCCTCAAGCGCCAGCGCGACGTTGCGATCGTCAGGGTGTCCTTCCACATCGGCGTAGAACAGAGTGGAAA
Source organism: uncultured Nitratireductor sp. (assembly GCF_913053745.1). Lineage (GTDB taxonomy): Bacteria > Pseudomonadota > Alphaproteobacteria > Rhizobiales > Rhizobiaceae > Nitratireductor. The sequence continues at coordinate 2,237 of NZ_CAJXGF010000180.1, read as the reverse complement.
AGAACTTGCCGCCAAGCTGGTAGCTTTCAAGCTTGGTCATGTTGACGCCGTTGGTGGCGAAACCGCCCATCGCTTTGTAGAGCGCCGCCGGTACGTTGCGCACCCGAAAGATAAAGGTTGTCATCATCGTCTGGTCGAGCCCGATTCGCTCGGCCCATTTCTGCTCTTTCGAAAGCACCACGAAGCGCGTGACATTGTTGTCCATGTCTTCGACATTCTCCATGGCGATATCGAGGCCATAGAGTTCGGAAGCCAGTCGCGGCGCGAGCGCGGCGTTGGAGCGGTCGCCCATCTCCGCCACGAGACGGGCCGCGCCCGCAGTGTCGCCGGCAACCGTGCCCTTCCAACGATGCTCGCGGATGATGTCGCGACATTGCCCGAGCGCATGGATATGACTGTAAACGGTCTTGATCTCCTCCTTTTTCACGCCGGGAAGAACCATGAGCTGAAAATGGATCGGCAGGAAATATTCGCCGACGATGTGCAACTTCGAGCGTGGCAAAAGATGGTGGATGTCGGCCACACGACCGGCGATCGTATTTTCGATGGGAATCATCGCCAGATCTGCCGCGCCGGTTTCTACGGCGTTGAAACAATCCTCAAAGGTGGGACATGGAAGCGGCTCCATGTCGGGAAACATGTTGCGGCAGGCCGTGTCGGAATTCGCACCGGGCTCGCCCTGAAAGGCGATCTTGTTCGTTTTGACTGCCATGTTCATGTATCCAGTTTCTCTGCAAGTCTTGTCCTGGCTTTCTCCAGGTCGTCGGGAGTGTCCACGCCAAGGGGCACCGAGGCGACGATCTGCGCGTCGATGCGCATGCCGGCCTCCAGCGCCCGCAATTGCTCCAGTCTTTCGCGCCGCTCGAGCACGGACGGCGAAAGCGAGACGAAACGCTCAAGCGCGGCGCGACGATAAGCATAAATGCCGACATGGTGGTAGAGCGGACCATCCCCCCACGGCGCCGTGGCACGCGTGAAATAAAGCGCCCTCAGCCGAGCGCCATCGGTCGCGATCGGCGTACCGACGATCTTCACGACATTCGGATTGGCTTTTTCCGCGGCGTCTTCGATCTCGACGCCGAGTGTGGCGATGTCGACCTTCGGATCGTCGAGCGGACCGGCGACAGCGCGAATGTCTTCCGGCGCGATGGTCGGCAGGTCGCCCTGAAGGTTGACGATACGATCATACCGGCCATGGGCGTCGATCTTGCCCAATGCCTCGAAGATTCGATCCGAACCGGTTTCGTGATCGGCGCGCGTCATAACCGCGTCGAATCCGGCTTTCTCCACCGCCTCGGCCACGTCTTTCGAATCGGTTGCGACGATCACCTTGCCGGCGCCGCTCTCCGATGCCCGGTGTGCCACATGTACGATCATCGGCATACCGACGATATCCGCCAATGGTTTACCGGGCAGGCGAGTCGAGGCCATGCGCGCGGGAATGATGATGAGGCTGGACATGAGGGCGGGAACTCTTTTGAATTGCTAAAGTGGCAAAACGTCTCACACGGAAGTGCCTTATATGTGTTGCATGCGCGGAGCAAAAGACCTAGTTTCCGCGCGATTTTACCGGCATCGGCCGAACGCGGGGGACACCGGCGCGGAAGTTTCGCTCTTCACGCCGCCGCGAGCGTCCGGAATAGGGAGCCTCAGGGCGTATGAACTCTTTCGAACTCAACAAGATCCTCGGCGCGCTGCTTGGCGCCGTTTTCGTCATCTTCTCGGTCAGCCTTATTTCGGATGCGATCTTTTCTTCGCCGCCGCCTGCCACACCGGGCTATGCGATCGAGGTTCCTGAGCACGATGGGGCGGGTGCTTCCGACGAACCGGCCGAACCGGAATCCATCGCACCGCTGCTTGCTTCCGCCGATGCGAGCAAAGGCGAAAACATCTTCAAGCGCTGTCAGGCGTGTCACACCGTCGAAGATGGCGGCGCCAACAAGGTCGGTCCGAACCTCTGGGAGATCGTCGACCGTCCTATCGCCAGCCATGAGGGCTTTGGCTATTCGGCCGCGATGCAGGAATTTGCCGAAGGCGGCAGCGTCACCTGGACTTATGATAATCTCAACCACTTTCTGACGAACCCGAAAGGTTTCATCTCGGGCACGGCAATGGCATTCGCCGGCCTCAAGAAGATCGAGGATCGTGCCGATCTGATAGCCTATCTGCGCGAGCACGCCGCAAATCCTGTGCCACTGCCCGAACCGGAGGCCGAAGGTGGTGACGACGCCGCGGCC
>NZ_CAJXGF010000179.1 GCF_913053745.1 uncultured Nitratireductor sp. | reverse complement strand
GGGCCGGTTCGCAATGTGGTCAAGCATCCGCAGCCCCCCTACACGATCGGCCTCATGTCCGCGATTCCAACCCTCGCCGGCGATCCCGAAGAGACGTTGGCACAGATTCCCGGCTCGATGCCACGGCTCGGGGCCATTCCAGGCGGGTGCGCGTTCAATCCGCGCTGCACCTATAGTTTTTCCCATTGCAGCGAAACGCGCCCCGAACCCTACCCGGCGGGAAGCAGCGCGGCCGCCTGCTTCCTGCATGCCGAGGACAAGGCAGTGGATGCGCCGGAACGAATTCTGCAAACGGCCAGAACTGCGGGCATCGCCCTGCCCAACACCGTCGACGGAGAGCCGACATGATGGCGCGCGAAGCAAAACTCACCCCGGTGGGTGCCGCCGACGGGGAGATGGTGCAAATCCGCGGGCTGCGCCGCACCTTCGACCTTTCCAAACCCTGGCTCAACCGGGTGATCGAGCGCAGCAGCCGGGTATCGCTGACTGCCGTGGACGGTGTCGATTTCTCGATCCGCGAAGGCGAGACCTATGCGCTGGTGGGAGAGTCGGGCTCCGGCAAATCGACCATAGCCAAAATGGTCGTCGGGCTTTTGAAGCCGACTGCCGGATCGGTCACCATCAATGGAACGAATGTCTGGGGCGGAAAAAGCCTCGATGCCGAACGACAGATGCGGCGCAGCATCCAGATGATCTTCCAGGACCCGTTCGCCAGCCTCAATCCGCGCTGGCGCGTGGGCGCGATCATTGCCGAGCCGATCAGCGCCTTCGGGCTCATTACGGACGCGAAAGATCGTGCCGCGCGTGTCGGCGAGCTTTTGTCGCTTGTGGGCCTGGACCCGCGTGACGGGCAGAAGTTTCCGCACGAATTTTCGGGCGGCCAGCGTCAACGCATCGCCATTGCGCGGGCGCTGGCTTCCGATCCGAAATTCATCGTCTGCGACGAGCCGACATCGGCACTCGACGTATCGGTGCAGGCGCAGGTGCTCAACCTGTTGCGCGATCTGCAGCAGCGCCTGGGTCTGACCTATCTCTTCATCAGTCACAATCTCGCCGTTGTGCGCCACGTTGCCACCCGCGTGGGGGTGCTCTATCTGGGGCGCCTGGTGGAGGAGGCGCCGGCGCGGGAGCTTTTCGCCGATCCGCAGCATCCCTACACCAAGATGCTGCTCGAAGCGGTTCCCGACATCGATATGGAAGGCAGGGAGCGGCAGGCGATTGCCGGCGAAATCCCCAATCCGGTCAATCCGCCGTCAGGCTGTCATTTTCACCCGCGCTGCCCGGCTCGATTGCCCGAATGCGATCAGGACGTGCCGGTGCCGCAGCACATTGGCGACACGACGGTGCGGTGCCATCTTTTCGATCCGCCGTCGCAACCCTGAGGCAGATCGCGGCATCAGGCGACGTCGGCCGATCAAAAAGACGCGTTGGAGCGGTTCATCCGTTTCATGGAAGCGCTGTTCCGCTCTATCCTGTTGTTTTTGAACAGAATTTAAGCGGATTTCAGGCAATCCCACCTGACTGAAAAATCTTCTAATCGCTCATCTTCAGCGCCTGGATGAAGGCTTCCTGCGGAATCTCCACCTTGCCGAACTGGCGCATGCGCTTCTTGCCCTCTTTCTGCTTCTCGAGCAGTTTGCGCTTGCGGGTCACGTCGCCGCCATAGCACTTGGCCGTCACGTCCTTGCGCATGGCCGAAATGGTTTCGCGCGCGATCACCTTGCCGCCGATTGCAGCCTGGATCGGAATCTTGAACATATGGCGGGGGATCAGCTCCTTGAGCTTCTCGCACATGGCGCGGCCGCGCTTTTCCGCCGCCTGCCGGTGTACCAGCATGGACAGCGCGTCCACCGGCTCGTCATTGACGAGGATCGACATCTTCACCAGGTCGCCCTCGCGATATCCGACGATCTGATAATCGAAGCTCGCATAGCCCTTGGTGATGGACTTCAGCCGGTCGTAGAAGTCGAAAACGACTTCGTTGAGCGGTAGCTCATAGGTCACCATGGCGCGCTTGCCGACATAAGACAAATCGGTCTGGATTCCGCGCCGTTCCTGGCAGAGCTTGAGAATCGGGCCGAGATAGTCGTCCGGCGTCAGGATCGTGGCCTTGATCCACGGCTCCTCAATGGTGTCGATGCGCACCACGTCGGGCATATCGGCGGGGTTGTGCAACTCCACCTGTTCGTCGGAGGTGAGGTTCATTCGGTAGACCACGGAAGGCGCGGTGGCGATCAGGTCCAGATTGAATTCACGCTCCAGCCGTTCCTGAATGATCTCCAGATGCAGCAGGCCCAGGAAGCCGCAGCGAAAGCCGAAGCCGAGCGCTGCCGAGGTTTCCATCTCGAAGGAAAACGACGCGTCGTTGAGGCGTAGCTTGCCCATGGCGGCGCGCAAGTCCTCGAAGTCGGCGGCATCGACCGGGAACAGGCCACAGAAGACGACGGGTTGCGCCGGCTTGAAGCCGGGCAGCGGCTTTTCCGTCCGGCGCTTGTCCTCGGTGATCGTATCGCCGACACGGGTGTCGGCCACCTCCTTGATCGATGCGGTGATGAAGCCGATCTCGCCGGGACCGAGTTCCTCCACCATGACCATTTTCGGGGTCATGACGCCGACCCGGTCGACCGGATACTTTGCGTCCGTGCCCATCATGCGGATGGTCTGACCCTTCCTGAGCTTGCCATCGATGATGCGCACCAGAACGATAACGCCGAGATAGGCATCGTACCAACTATCGACCAGCAACGCCTTGAGCGGCTCCTCCCGGTCCCCGCCCTCGGGCGCGGGCAGGCGCGTGACGATGGCTTCCAGCACCTCGTCGATGCCGACGCCCGTCTTCGCCGAAATCGGAACCGCGTCGGAGGCGTCGAGACCGATGACCTCTTCGATCTGTTCCTTGACGCGGTCGGTGTCGGCGGCCGGCAGATCCACCTTGTTGAGCACGGTGACGATCTCGTGATCGTTGTCGATGGCCTGATAGACATTGGCGAGCGTCTGGGCCTCGACGCCCTGCGAGGCGTCGACCACCAGAAGCGAGCCCTCGCAGGCCGAAAGCGAACGCGAGACTTCGTAGGCGAAGTCTACGTGGCCGGGCGTGTCGATCAGGTTCAGCACATAATGCTGGCCGTCCCGGGCGTCGTATTCCAAGCGTACGGTCTGGGCCTTGATGGTGATGCCGCGTTCGCGCTCGATGTCCATCGAGTCGAGAATCTGGTCCTTCATCTCGCGATCTTCCAACGAGCCGGTCATCTGGATCAGCCGGTCGGCGAGCGTCGACTTGCCATGGTCGATATGCGCGACGATGGAAAAGTTGCGGATATGGGAGAGTGGCGTGTTCGTCATGCCGCAGGCTCTAGCAGGCAGCCCGTTCTTCGACAAGCAGATTGCGCGGGATCGCGGTGTCTTGCGGCGCTGGCGGGCAATGTCAGGAGCATAATCGCGGTCTCTTGTATAGTAAGCATGCTTATAATATATGCCGCTTATGAAAAATCCCGACACCGACAAACTCGGCTTTCTGATCCACGATGTCGCGCGGCTCATGCGCAAGCGCTTTCAGGAATATGGCAGCGAGTACGGCCTCTCGGCCGCGCAATGGCGGCTCCTGTTTCGCCTGCTCAAGGAGGATGGCGTCCCGCAGACGCGTCTGGCCGAGCTGCTGGAGATCGAGCCCATCAGCGTGTCACGGCTCATCGACCGCATGACCGAAAGTGGTTGGGTCGAGCGCCGGCAGGGGCGGACGGACCGGCGTGTCCGCATGGTGTTTGCCACGCGCAAGGCCCGCGAGGCTTACGACGGCATCAGGAAAATCGGTTCGGCCGTCTACGACGAAGCGCTTGTGGGGATGAGCGAAAAAGAGCGCGCGGCATTGATGGATGCGCTCGCGAAGATGGCTGGGAATCTCGGAGGTGCGGCTTCCTGCGAGGAAGCGGGTACCGGAAAACGAACAGGTGAGACGCAATGAACGCAAGAGCTGAAACCGAAGGCAAGGTCGAGGCGGTCGAGGTCGGCGTGGAACCGAAGCCGACAAGAAGGCGGCGCGGCAAGCGCATCGCGCTGATGCTCGCATTGCCGCTCGCGCTGTTGATCGGCGGCGGCTATGTCTGGGTAACCGGCGGGCGCTTTCAAGAAACGGAGAATGCGTATCTGCAGCAAGCCAAGGTGTCGATCACCTCGGAGGCTTCCGGCCGTGTGATCGAAACGAAGGTTCACAACGACCGGCCTGTGAAGGCCGGCGACGTCCTGTTCCGCATCGACCCCGAGCCATACCGGATAGCCCTGGCCGAGGCGGACGCTTCGCTGGCCGCCGCCCGGCTTAATGTAGAACAACTGCGCACGCACTATAGTCAGGCGGTGGCGCAGCAGCGCATGGCCGAGAGCGAACGGACCTATCTCCAGACCCAGCTGGATCGCCAGAAGGATCTTTCCTTCAAGGGCATCAGCTCGAGGTCGGCGCTGGACGAAGCCGAGCGCAATGTGCGTAAGGCGCGCGAAAGCCAGATCGCCGCGGCGCAGGCCGCCGCCGGCGCGCTCGCCGCGCTCGGTGGCAACGCGGATATGGAGACCGACAACCATCCGAGCGTGCTTGCCGCACTGGCGGCGCGCGACAAGGCCGCTTACACGCTGAAGCAGGCGACGGTTCGCGCACCAGCCGACGGCATCGTCTCGCAGGCTGCTTCGTTCAAGACCGGCCAGTTCGTCTCCGCCGGCACGCCGTTGTTCTCTCTCGTCGAGACGGGAGAGACCTGGGTCGAGGCCAATTTCAAGGAAACGCAGCTTACGCATATGCGCCCCGGACAGACCGCAGAGGTGGTGTTCGACACCTATCCCGACCAATCGGTCGAGGCGACGGTGGAAAGCATCGGCGCGGGAACCGGGGCCGAGTTCTCGTTGCTGCCGGCCCAGAATGCCACGGGTAACTGGGTCAAGGTGACGCAGCGCATTCCGGTTCGCGTCAAGATCGACGCGAAGGATACCGATCTCCTGCGTACGGGTATGAGCGCCACCGTCACCATCGACACCAAGGTGGCGCGCGGCTTCAACTTCCTCGGCACCGCCGTGGCGGCGGAATAGGCGGCCGGCGCAAAGAGACGAAACCAGCGGAAACATCATCATGTCGGCAGCGGCAAACACGCACGAGGCCACCCCCCATCGCGGCCTGATCACGCTCTCGATCATGCTCGCCACGATCATGCAAGTGCTCGACACGACAATCGCCAATGTGGCGTTGCCGTCGATGACCGGCGATCTCGGCGCATCGCCGGACACGATCAATTGGGTTCTCACCTCCTATATCGTCGCGGCGGCCATCATGACGCCGATGACCGGCTGGCTGTCGGACCGGTTCGGCCGGCGCGAATTCTTCCTTGCCAGCGTGGTGGGCTTCACGGTGTTCTCAATGTTGTGCGGCGTGGCCTGGAGCCTGGAATCCATGGTGATGTTCCGGCTCTTTCAGGGCGTGTTCGGCGCTGCGATCGTGCCGCTCTCGCAAACCTTTCTGCTCGACATCAATCCCAAGGAAAACCACGGTTCGGCCATGGCTCTCTGGGGAGCGGGCATCATGGTCGGTCCGATCATCGGCCCGACACTGGGCGGATGGCTGACGGAGACAATGAACTGGCGCTGGGTGTTCTTCATCAACCTGCCCGTCGGTATTCTTTCCTTCATCGGTTGCGCCGCCTATCTCCCGCGCATCGCACAGCGTCTGCGCGGCTTCGACTTCTTCGGTTTCGCCATGCTTTCGCTGGGCGTCGGGGCGCTTCAGCTCATGCTGGACCGCGGCGCCGAGGTCGATTGGTTCGCAGCGACTGAAATCTGGATCGAGCTGGGGCTGTGCCTGATCGGCTTCTGGGTGTTCACCATCCATCTTCTGACCGGAAAAGAAACTTTCATCGACGCGCACATCTTCCGCGACCGCAATCTCGTTACCGGACTGGTGTTCATCTTCATCGTCGGCGTGATTCTGCTCGCGAGCCTCGCCCTTCTGCCGCCGATGCTGTCGCGCCTGTTCAACCACTCGACCATTTTGACGGGACTCGTCATGGCGCCGCGCGGCGTGGGAACGATGATTTCCATGCTTCTGGTCGGTCGGCTCGTTCGGATTATAGACGCCCGGATTCTCGTGGTCGCGGGACTTTCGCTCACGGCGTGGTCGCTGCATATGATGACCGGCTTTTCGCCACAGATGGACGACCGCCTCCTGGTCGTTTCCGGTGTCGTGCAGGGTCTGGGACTCGGTCTCGTCTTCGTGCCCCTGTCGACGGTTACCTTCGCAACGCTCGATCCGAAATACCGCACCGATGGCACCAGCCTGTTCAGCCTGGTGCGCAATATCGGCTCGAGCATCGGTATTTCGGTGGTCACGGTGCTTCTGACGCGCAACACGCAGATCAACCACGCCGAACTTTCAACCCATATCAACCCGTTCAATCCAGCCTTGCAGGCCATACCGGGAGCGGCGCAGGGAGATGCCACGGCGCTTACGATGGCCGATCAGCTCGTCAATCAGCAAGCGCTCATGATCGCCTATGTGGACGATTTCAAGCTGATGATGCTGGTGACGTTGGCGGCGATGCCGCTCGTGCTGCTTCTGCGCATGCCAAAACGCGCACCTATGGCCGATGCGGGTGCAGCGGCCATGGAATAGGGACCGAACCGGTTGGAGTCCCATTTGCTTCCGCACTCATTTCAAGCCCGGCAATCTCATCCGGTCACGGAACGCTCAGTCGGCGACAAGCTTGCGGTAAAGGTGCCAGGTCGCGTGGCCGAGAATGGGCATCACCACGGCAAGGCCGGCAAAAAGCGGCAGTGAGCCAACCAACAATGCCCCCGCGACGACAACACCCCATAGCGCGATGGGCAGCGGGTTTGCGCTGGCCGCGCGCACGGAGGTGATCACCGCCGCCACGGCGCCGCAATCGCGGTCGAGCAGGATGGGAAAGGCCACTGCCGAGGTTATGAGCACGGCAAGGGCGAATATAAAGCCGATACCGTTGCCCAGAATCATGAGCATGAACCCTTCATCGGTCGTGAACAGCGTTTCGAAGAACTGCGCCATGGACCCGGGCGGCTCCGCTCCGAAGAGACGCACATAGAGGCCCTGCGCTACCAGAAGCCAGGTTATGAAGATTGCCAGCAGCATTGCGCCGACCGCCACGATGGAGGGCAGGGCGGGAGACTTGCGGACTTCCAGCGCATGCCGCCAGGACGTGTCGAGCCCCGCTTCGCGACGTCTGCTTATTTCATAAAGGCCGATCGCCGCGAACGGTCCGAGCAGTGCAAAGCCGGATACGAGCGGAAAGAGAAGCGGCAGCGCGTTTGCGTCCGACGCCCAGTAGATAAGCACCACGCCCACAAGCGGATAGATGATGCACAGAAAGGCATAATGCGAGGGCTTCTGCCAGAAATCGTCGAGCCCGCGCCCCAGAGCATCGATGACATCCGATGTGGTGATCTTGCGAACGGCCGGCAATGACAGCGTCTTGTCGGTGCCGGCCATGACATGAAAATCCGTCATTTCAGACCTCCTGGATTTGCCGCGATGCAAACCGCACCCCGGCGGCGATATATATGACGGATTATAGGGCTTCGACGCGCTTGCGGCGAGACAGGGGGCGGTCACATCTTCCTGAGCGGCGGTTGAGCCCGCATCAGGATTTGGCTGGAAAGAACGTCTTTTTGGCAAAGGGTGCGGTGGCACCATGCAGAATGACGGACAACAGAATTGCGAAGACGGCAATGTTGGTGATCGCGCCGGCGACATCAAAGCCCGACTGGTCGACCACCAGAATGAGATAGAGCACGGAGGCAAGGCCGCGGGGGCCGAACCAACCAACGAAGAGGCGTGCC
>NZ_CAJXGF010000178.1 GCF_913053745.1 uncultured Nitratireductor sp. | reverse complement strand
TGGCGGTGATGGCTGGTGCGTCTGGCCCCATCACCGCCCGAGCCAGTATTCTTGCATTCGCTTCTCGTGTTCCCGGATCGGTTCAGAACCGGTAGTTCAGGCCGATCGTCACGTTGGGAGACGTTTCCTTGTAGCCCGATGGGCAATAGAGGCCGCCGGTGCAGAAATTGTAATCTTTCTCGTTGGAGAAGCTATACACGAACCGGCCGTCGAGCGACCAATTATCAGCGAACATGTATTCGACGCCCGCTCCCACCACGCCGCTCAGATGCGTGGCGCTCGAGGAGGTGCCGACATCGTCGGTCACCTTGACGCGTGCGACGCCCACACCGAGGAGACCATAGGGCATCCACTTTCCATAAGCGCGACCGATCTTGACGCCAGAATAGGCCGCCCAGCGCGGGTCGATGTCATAGGTGCCGAAGATCGGAACTTCGGCGTCCTCCTGTGGCTTGAGCAGTGGAACATTGGCAAATACGCCCAGCACCCAGTTTTGGTCGATGGCGAAGTTGTAGCCGACTTCAATGCCACCCACGGCACCTTTCAGATCCAGATCGTCGCCGCAAATGCCATTGCAGTAAGTATTTTCGACATTGCCCCAGTGATAGCCAAGCCAGGCGCCGGTGTAGAAACCCTGCCATTTTTCTGCTGGCGCTTCGCTCGTCAGCGGGAACGTGTCGGCGGCGTGCAGGCTGGTCGCGCCGGCGGCGAGCAGAAGGGCCGTGGCGATGGTCAAACGTTTCATGGAACCCTCTCGAGAAATTTTTGAAGCCATACCAGAGTCCGTCCATGCAGGGCGTCTCAAGTCTGTGCAGATGGTCTCAAATGTTTGTCGAACGCGTGCTATCCGGTCATTGCTGGCGTTCGCGCGCTTCCGACGGCGTGTGTCCGGTCGTTCCGCGAAAGGCGCGGGTGAAGGCGGCCGCATCCGCGTAGCCACATTCGTGCGCGATCTGTTTGACGGAAAGGTCCGGGCGGTTGGTCAATAGCGTCGCGGCAAGATTCAGTCGGGCCTTGCGTATGGCGTCTCCGACGGCCTCTCCGTTCATCGCGAAGACCCGGTAAAGGCGTGCACGCGAACAACCGATCGCCTTGGCGATCGCGGTCGCTGTTAGATCGAGTTGACCGATACTGGCATGGATATGGCGTTGAGCGGCGGCGAGAATCGCGCTGTCCTGCAGCCGTGCGGAACGGCTGTCATTCGGGGATTGAGCCTGGGAGAGTGCACCGAGCGCCAAATCGGCGGCTGCGTTCAAGGCGATGTTGGCGGATCGTTCGTCCATGCCGTCGCCTTCCCGTGCGATCATCTGTAGATGCGTCTCGAGAATCCGCGACAACCCGTTCTGTGGGAGAAAGGCCAGCCCCTCCTTTAAGAGTCCGACATCCTCTCCCAGAATGGCTGCGACCATGGGGCGGGGGAAGGTCATCCACAAGGTTGCATGCCCATAGGTGCGTGTTTTGAAGGGGCGGGTACCGTCGATGGCCAAAAAGCCGGAGGTTGCGTCGATGACGTGGCGCCTGTCGTCTCCAAGTTCGAGTTCCGCGCGGCCCGAAAGCGTGAGATTGAGCAGTATGAACTCACCCTGGGGTTTGGCGAAGCGGGCATGGGTGTTGTCGTTGGAGCCGAAGCCGAACACACATCCATCGGGCGCTTCGTAGCGCATGAGCCTGGCCTTGAATTGGCGTATGCGGCTCTTGTCTGAAATGTCGAGATCGATCAGCGGAAACAGGCTACGCCAGAACTCGAAACGCTGGTCGGGGCGTTGGTCGAGTGTGGAGGCTTTCGCAAAAGCGCCGCCTGGAGGGCTGTGTTCCGTTTCCTGATCGGGCGGCATGCGCTCCCCATTTCTCCTGACGCAATCGGAGCCGGTCATTCTCTGTCTCTACCAAAGGTGGAGTGTGCTTGCATGTCAAGGTTGGCCGGCACGGCACGATCCGGGAAAGACGGTTCGCCGTTTCGAACGTTTGCCAGGCATGCGCCGATACCGGAAACGGCGAACTGCATTTACAAGAGAACCAATATTGCTATGATGTCAGACCAATTTTGAGGCATGGTGCTTTCAGGAACATGAGAGACACTTCGATCATAACGGCGCTGCCGGCGCAGGATCGGGTTCGTCAGGTGACGGACGCCGTGGCCGCATATATCGAACGGGCCGAACTCAAGGTCGGCGATCGTCTTCCGGCGGAGCGCGAGCTCATGTCGGCGCTGGGCGTCGGGCGGTCGACCATCCGCGAAGTCATCCGGCGTTTCGAAGCGCTGGGTGTGATCGTGACGCGCCGTGGGAGCGGCAGTTATCTCCTGAAGCCGGTGGCGGCGGGCACCGTTCATATGCCGCTTTCCCTGAACACGGCCCGGCAGCGCGATGCTCTGTTGCAGACACTCGAAGTGCGGCGCGGTATCGAGGCCGAAGCCAGCGTGGTGGCCGCGCGGCGGCGCACGGCGGCGGATATTGCCATCATCGAAGAGAAGCTTGACGAGATGGAGCGTGTGCATCTGGCAAAGGGCACGTCGGGCCCCGAGGATCTTGCCTTCCATCTTGCCATTTACGATGCGACCCACAATCCGCTTTTCCGCCAGCTTCTGGAACAGATGCGCGAGGCGTTCGAGCGGTTCTGGGATCATCCGTTCGACCGGGAAGATTTCGCCCGGCGCTCCTTTCCGTTCCACCGCGAACTTTTCGACGCGATCGTCGATCAGGATACCGCCATGGCGCGCGAGAAGACGTTGCGCATTCTCGAAGTGGTCGAGGAAGATATCAGGGAAATGTCCAGATGAGCGCCAGTTTGCACCCCGATGACGAGGCTTCGCTGATCGTCGCACATGACGAGACGAACGCCTTCGATGCCGTTGTGCCGCCCATTGTGCAGACGTCGCTTTTCACCTTCTCTGATTATGACGAGATGCTCCGGACCTATCGCGGCGAGAAGGTGCGCCCCGTCTATACGAGGGGGCTCAACCCGACCGTTCGCATGTTCGAGGAGATGCTCGCTAAGCTCGAGGGTGGAGAGGACGCGATCGGCTTTGCGAGTGGCATGGCGGCCATCTCCTCCACGATTCTGAGTTTTGTGAAGCCGGGCGACCGTATCGTTGCGGTGCGTCACGTTTATCCCGATACGTTTCGGCTGTTCGGCACGTTGCTAGAGCGCTTCCGTGTCGAGGTGACCTATGTGGACGGACGCGACGAGGCTGCGGTGGCCAAAGCCCTGCCGGGCGCGCGCCTTTTTTATATGGAAAGCCCGACAAGCTGGGTCATGGAAACGCATGACGTGAAGGCGCTCGCGGCACTGGCCAGGGCGCAGGGCGTGACGACGGTGATCGACAACAGCTGGTCGAGTCCTGTTTTCCAGCAGCCGCTTACTCTGGGAGTGGACCTCGTGGTCCACTCCGCCTCCAAATATCTGGGCGGTCACAGCGATGTGGTGGCGGGTGTGGTCGCCGGCTCCAGAGCGATGATCGAGCGCATTCGCGGTGAAACCTATGCCTATCTCGGTGGAAAGCTCTCGCCATTCGATGCGTGGCTGCTCATTCGCGGCATGCGCACGCTTCCCACGCGCATGCGGGCGCACGAGGAAGCAGGGCTGGAGATCGCGCGGCGGCTTGCCGCGAGCCCGGTCGTGAAGACCGTGTGCCATCCGGGACTGGCCAATGCGCTGCCGCCGGGGTTGAAGGGAACGTCGGGGCTCTTTTCCTTCATCTTCCACGAAGGAATCGACATTCGTGCTTTCGCCGACCGGCTAAGCCTCTTCAAGCTCGGCGTGAGCTGGGGCGGGCATGAAAGCCTCGTCGTGCCGGCGCAGATCGTTCTGCAGCAAAAGGCACAGCCCAATTCCGCAAAAATGTTCGGCATCGATCCGCGATCGGTGCGGCTGCATGTGGGCCTTGAGGGAACCGAGGCTCTTTGGCGCGATCTGGAAGGAGCGATCGACGCAGCTTCCGGTTCGTGAAGCAGAGCGGGCGTCCGTCGGATGTGGAGGCATTGGCGGGACGCTCGAAGGGAGTGAGACCGATGAGAAAAGAAAAGGGGAATGCAATGAGGAAATTGCTGCTGGCGGCCAGTTTCGCCACGTTGATGACAGGCACGGCCCTGGCCGATACGACGTTGAAGCTGGTGGAGGTCATCACCAGCCCGGCGCGCACCGAAACGTTGAAATCCATAGTCGGCAAGTTCGAAGAGGCCAATCCGGGCACGAAGGTCGAAATCATATCGCTTCCCTGGGGCGAGGCGTTTCAGAAATTCGCCACCATGGTTTCGGCGGGCGAGATTCCCGACGTGATGGAAATGCCAGACACATGGCTCTCCCTCTATGCCAACAACGGCATGCTGGAGAGTCTCGAGCCCTATCTGGAAAATTGGGAGCACACGGAAAGCCTGTCGTCCCGGGCGCTGGAACTCGGGCGCGACATTGAAGATACGGCTTACATGCTGCCCTATGGCTTCTACCTGCGGGCCATGTTCTACAACAAGAATCTGCTGGAAGAAGCCGGCGTCGCCGAGCCACCGAAAACGATGGCCGAGTTTCGCGCCGCTTCGGAAAAGATTTCCGAACTACCGGGCAAGTACGGATACTGCCTGCGTGGCGGCTCTGGCGGCCTGAACGGGTGGATGATGTTCGGAGCGATCATGGCCGGCTCGGATGTCTTCTTTAACGAGGATGGGACGTCGACCGCCGACAGCGAGGGCTGGGTGGACGGTTTCACCTGGCTTATCGACATCTACAAGGACGGTCTTGCCCCCAAGGACAGCGTCAACTGGGGCTTTAACGAGATCGTCGCCGGTTTCTATTCCGGTACGTGCGCGTTTCTCGATCAGGACCCGGACGCCCTGATCGCGATCTCCGAGCGGATGAGCGGCGACGATTTCGGCGTAACCACCATGCCGAAGGGGCCGTCGGGCAAAACCTTCCCGACCATCGGTTATGCCGGCTGGTCGATGATGGCTGCAAGCGAGAACAAGGAACTCGCCTGGAAGCTCATCTCAGCGCTGGAAGGGCCTGAAGGCAACAATGAGTGGAACAAGCGCACCGGCGCGCTCCCCGTTCACACTTCGGCAGAGCAGGACCCGTTCTACGCGAGCGATCAGTTCAAGGGTTGGTTTGAGCAATTGGAAGACCCGGATGCGATCCCGATCTCCATGCCGACTTACCTTGAGGAATTCGCCTTTTTCAAGGATTCGCTCGCGATCAAGACCACGCAGGAAGCGTTGCTCGGCGATATCACGCCGGAAGAGTTGGCGGACCAGTGGGCAGACTATCTGACCGACGCCCAGCAGAAGTTTCTCGCCAAGCAGTGATCCTTGTGGTGGAGCCACGGTCGGGATGAATTCTCCCCATATCCGGCCGGCACCACCTGCACCCTCGCGCTCACGGCGCGAGGGTGTGCATGCGAGCCGTTCAACCGGAAACCGCCGATGACCGACACCAGTTTGACGCGTATGACACCACCGTCGAGACGTCCGTTCATGCAGCGTCTTGCGGGTGCCTGCGAGCCGTATCTCTACAGTGCGCCGGCGCTTTTGCTGATCGCCACAGTGATGCTCGTGCCGCTGGCCCTGGGCATATCCTACGCCTTTCGCGACGTGCAGATTCTCAATCCGTTTTCCGGCGGTTTCATCGGGCTGGATCACTTTCGCGCGCTTTCGCAGGACCAGGCTTTCTACCGCGCCCTGCGCAACACGCTGTGGTGGACTGGCGCTTCCGTCTTCCTGCAATTCTTTTTCGGCCTGATACTGGCGCTTCTTCTGGACAAGCCCTTTCGCGGGCGCGGCATCGCGCAGGCGCTGGTGTTCCTGCCCTGGGCCGTGCCGACCTTTTTGACCGGCTTGAACTGGGCCTGGCTCTTCAATCCGGTCATCGGGCCGTTGCCGCATTGGCTTCATGCGCTTGGCCTTATGGCCGAACCGGGCAATATTCTCTCCGACCCGCAACTGGCCATGTGGGGCCCGATCGTCGCCAATGTGTGGTGGGGCATCCCGTTCTTCGCCATCACACTGCTTGCGGCGCTTCAAGCCATACCGCGCGACCTCTACGAAGCTGCCGCCATTGACGGGGCCGGGCCGTTCCAGCGATTTCGTTCGATCACGCTTCCCTTTCTCGCGCCGACCATCGCCATCACGGTGCTTTTGAGAACGGTCTGGATCTCCAACTTTGCCGATCTCATCATCGTTATGACCAATGGCGGGCCGGCGGATCGCACGCAGATCGTTGCCAGCTACATCTTCACGCAAGCCTTCAAACGCCTCGACTTCGGCTACGCCTCGGCGATCTCGATGGTGCTTCTGGTGCTGTTGCTCGTCTACTCCATGCTGATCGTTCTGTTGCGGCAGACCATGTTGAACAAGGACTGACGGCATGACGGCCAAATCCACATTCTTAACCGTCGCACACCGGCTTGCCATCCTGGCCTATATCGTCTTTGCGCTGTTTCCGCTGTTCTGGTTGCTGAAGGTGTCGCTGACACCCAACGATCTTCTCTATTCGGAAGGTGTGCGCATGTGGCCTTCGCGGGTCAGCTTCGACCATTTTCGGTTCGTCGTGGCGCACAGCGATTTCCCGATCTTCTTTCGCAACAGCCTGATCGTGGCCGGTTCCACGGCAATCGTTGTGACGATCCTCGCCTCGCTTTCCGGCTATGCGCTGTCGCGCTTCGCTTTCCGCGCGAAATACTGGATCGTCGCTCTGATGTTGCTTACGCAAATGTTTCCGTTGGTGATGCTCGTCGCACCGATCTTCAAGATGCTTTCGCCGCTTGGGCTGACCAACAGCTTGACGGGGTTGGTGATCGTCTACTCCGCGTTCAATGTGCCGTTTGCGACCTTTCTGATGCAGTCCTTCTTCGACGGGATTCCGAAGGATCTTGAAGAAGCGGCCAAGATCGACGGGGCGACACAGTTCACCGCATTTCGGCAGATCATTCTGCCGCTGACACTGCCTGGCATCGCCGCCACCATCGGCTTCGTTTTCACCGCCGCCTGGAGCGAGCTTCTGTTCGCGCTCATGCTGATTTCCGGCAACGACGCGGCGACGTTCCCCGTCGGGCTTCTTTCGTTCGTATCAAAATTCTCGGTCGACTTCGGGCAGATGATGGCGGCTGGCGTTCTGGCGCTCATCCCGGCCTGTGTCTTCTTCTTCCTTATCCAGCGTTATCTGGTGCAGGGGCTGACCGCCGGCGCGGTGAAAGGTTGAAAAGGAAACGTCATGGCTTCCATCGACATTCAAGATATCCGCAAATCCTATGGTGCTGTCCAGGTTCTGCATGGCGTGGATCTGGACATCAGGGATGGCGAATTCATCGTACTCGTCGGCCCTTCGGGATGCGGAAAATCGACGCTTCTGCGCATGATCGCCGGCCTCGAGGAGGTGACCGGTGGCGATATCGCGATCGCCGGCAAGCGGGTCAACGACCTGGCCCCCAAGGACCGCGACATCGCTATGGTGTTTCAGTCCTATGCGCTTTATCCGCATATGAGCGTTGCGGAGAATATGAGCTACAGCCTGCGGCTGCGCAAAACACCGCGCGAACGCATTCAATCCGCCGTTTCAGCCGCGGCATCGAAATTGGGCCTCGACCCGTTGCTGGAACGACGGCCGAAGGCTCTGTCCGGCGGGCAGCGCCAGCGTGTCGCCATGGGACGGGCGATCGTTCGCCAGCCGAAGGCATTTCTGTTCGACGAACCGCTTTCCAATCTGGATGCGCGCCTGCGCGAACAGATGCGTGCGGAGATCAAGAAACTGCACGGCGATCTGGGCGCAACATCCATTTACGTCACGCACGATCAGATCGAAGCGATGACCCTGGCCGACCGTATCGTTGCCATGCATGGCGGAGTGGTGCAGCAGGTGGGCAG
>NZ_CAJXGF010000177.1 GCF_913053745.1 uncultured Nitratireductor sp. | reverse complement strand
CCAAGACCGCGGGCGTCGCCACGACCACGCACACGGAAGAGGCGACCATCATCCAGACGCGTCACCGCATTCCCGAGGCGCCGCTCCGTGCCAGCCAGATCCTCGTCTACCAGGTGCCGATCCCGGAGCCGCTGCGCTTCCTCGAACCGCGCGAGACCGAGACGCGCACCATGCATGCGCTCGAAGAATACGGGCTCATGCATGTGAAGCTCTACGAGGACATCGCCGTCCATGGTCACATCGCCACGACCTATGCCTATCCGGTGAAGGTCGAGGGCCGCTATGTCATGGACCCCTCGCCGATCCCGAAGTTCGATAACCCGAAGCTCGGCAATTGCCCGGCGCTGCAGCTCTTCGGCGCGGGGCGCGAGAAGCGCATCTACGCGATCCCGCCCCACACGGAGGTCGTGAGCCTCGATTTCGAGGACCATCCCTTCACGGTGCAGCGCTTCAGGGAACCGTGCGGCCTCTGCGGTGCGACCGGGGTCTATCTCGACGAGGTGATTCTCGACGATCGCGGCGGGCGCATGTTCGTCTGCTCCGACACCGACAATTGCGAGGCGCGCCGCGCTAGAGGCCATCGCGGGCATTTGGCGGCTGAGGAGGCTGCAACGTGACGCGCACCGAAAACATGATGCGCAAAGCTCCAAAAATTCGCGGAGAGACCCAATGAATGACGAACCGCTGCTTCGCGTTCGCTCCATCTCGAAATTCTATGGCAACCGCATCGGCTGCAACGACATCTCCTTCGACCTGTGGCCGGGCGAGGTCCTGGCAGTGGTGGGCGAGTCCGGCTCGGGCAAGACCACCCTCTTGAACTGCCTGTCGACGCGCCTGCTGCCAACGTCCGGAACCGTATCCTACCGCATGCGCGACGGAGCCTTTCACGACCTCTACCGCATGAGCGAGGCCGAGCGGCGCTTCCTGATGCGCACCGACTGGGGCTTCGTCCACCAGAACCCGGCCGACGGGCTGCGCATGACGGTCTCCGCCGGCGCTAATGTCGGCGAAAGGCTTATGGCCGTGGGCCAGCGTCACTATGGCGATATCCGCGCCACCGCGACCGACTGGCTTGGCCGCGTGGAGATCTCCGACGACCGCATCGACGACCAGCCGCGTGCTTTCTCCGGCGGCATGCGCCAGCGCCTCCAGATCGCCCGCAACCTCGTCACCGGCCCACGCCTCGTCTTCATGGATGAGCCGACCGGCGGTCTCGACGTGTCGGTCCAGGCGCGCTTGCTCGACCTCCTGCGCGGCCTCGTTCACGAACTTGGCCTCTCGGCCATTGTCGTCACCCACGACCTCGCCGTCGCCCGCCTTCTCTCGCATCGCATGATCGTCATGAAGGACGGTCATGTAGTCGAAAGCGGCCTCACCGACCGGGTACTCGACGATCCACAGGCGCCCTACACCCAGCTTCTCGTTTCCTCCATCCTGCAGGTATGATCATGGCAACGCCCCTCGTCGTCTCCGAAGTCTGCAAGAGCTTTACCATGCACCTTCAGGGCGGCATTCGCCTGCCTGTGGTGGCCGATGTCTCCTTCTCGCTCTCTGCCGGCGAATGCGCTGTGCTGGGCGGCCCCTCGGGTGCCGGAAAAAGCTCCATCCTCAAGATGATCTATGGCAGCTACGCCGTCGACAGCGGCCAGGTGATCGCCACCCATGACGGCAATCTGGTGAATCTCGCCACAGCCGACCCGCGCACCGTCATCGCCGTTCGCCGCGACACGATCGGCTATGTCAGCCAATTCCTGCGCGCTGTGCCCCGCGTTTCCGCACGTGATGTGGTGGCCGAGCCGCTTATCGCCCGAGGCGAGGTTCTGGAAACCGCCCGCGGCAAGGCCGAAATGCTGCTTGAGCGCCTAAACCTGCCCGAGCGCCTTTGGGATCTGCCACCCGCCACCTTCTCCGGCGGCGAACAGCAGCGCGTGAACATTGCGCGTGGTTTCATCACCGATCATCCGGTCCTGCTGCTCGATGAACCGACCGCCTCGCTCGACAAAGCCAATCGCGAGATTGTCGTTTCCATGATCGGCGAAAAGAAGAAGGAAGGCGTCGCTCTCCTCGGTATTTTCCACGATCAGGATGTGCGCGAGGTCGTTGCCGACCGCATCATAGATGTCACCGATTTCGCGCCAGACAGGAAAGCGGCATGAAACAACTCTCGGAACAACCCTCGATCCACCCCACTGCGGAGATCGTCGGTTCCACGCTCGGTCGCTACACGGAAATCGGCGAGCGATCGCGCGTTCATGAAACCGCGCTCGGCGACTACTCCTACATGACCCAGGACTGCAGCGTGTGGTGTGCCGAGATCGGCAAGTTCTCCAACATTGCCGCCGCCGTGCGCATCAACGCCACGAACCACCCGACCTGGCGGCCGACCCTGCACCATTTCACCTACCGCTCCGGCGATTACTGGCCGGACGCGGAGCATGACACCGATTTCTTCGAATGGCGGCGGGGAAACATGGTGCGGATCGGCCATGACACCTGGCTCGGCCACGGATCGACCCTGCTGCCCGGGGTCACGGTGGGCGACGGGGCAGTGGTTGGCGCCGGCGCGGTCGTTTCGAAGGATGTCGCCCCTTACACCATTGTCGGCGGCGTACCCGCTCGTCGCATCCGCACGCGCTTCGACCGCACAATCGCCGAGCGCTTTCAGGCGCTTGCCTGGTGGAATTGGGATCACGGAAGGCTCCGCACCGCGCTTGACGACTTTCGCTCACTGAACGCAGAACAATTCCTGGAAAAGCACGAAGCGTAAGCCCGCGCCATCGCGTCGCAGCTTTCCCTGAATATTATTGTCAGGTTTTTATTGACAGAGCCATGCGCCCACGTGTTCTATAGACTTGCATCCGCGCGATGCGTCCATGATGTCGGGGCCTTTAACCCTTTCGATCGCAGGACGTCTGTCGTTGCCCGCCACTTCTGTGCCGCTGAACCTGCCGGCATGACGATTGATGGTTCGGGCGCTCCCTCCGACAAACTCCGGCACGAAGGTTTGAGGGCCTTGCATGTGGGCTTGACCTTGCAAAGCCACGGAGTTCCCGACGTCGCCATGCTCGTCTGTCAGTGCAATCTGATTACCCAGAAAGAGATCGAAGCTACGATCGTCTCTATGTTGGACGACGATCCGTGGCAACTTATCGTGCCTGCCAAGGTTTATCACACGCTTTCAAAGCGCGGCCGGTGTTGCGGCTGCTTCCCAAATGTGGTGGAAACGATTATCCGTGTAACGGAGCAGTACCACCAGCGTCACGATGAAAGCGAGGGAGCTGAAGTCGTGACATATCTAGACCAGGTTCGTGCATTGCGCGAGCGCTACGGGAGCAGGTTCAATGAAAGGCGACAAAAAGGTTATCGAGCGGCTTAACGAGGCGCTCACCCACGAGCTCGGCGCGGTCAATCAATACTGGCTGCATTATCGCCTTCTGGAAGACTGGGGTTTTACCAAACTCGCGAAGAAGGAACGCGAGGAATCGATCGAGGAGATGCATCACGCCGACAAGTTGGTCGAGCGTATCATCTTTCTCGAAGGTCATCCCAATCTGCAGGTCGTTGGACCGCTGCGTATCGGCCAGAATCTCAAGGAAGTTCTTGAAGCCGACCTCGCCGGCGAGCAGGATGCCCGCAAACTCTACAAGGAGTCCCGTGACGACTGCCATGCCGCTGGCGATTACGTCTCCATGAAATTGTTCGAGGAGCTTTTGGCCGACGAGGAAGGTCATATCGACTTCCTGGAAACTCAGCTTGAGCTTCTGGATAACATTGGCGAGGCCAAATACGGCCAACTCAACGCCGGTTCGGCCGACGAGGCAGAATAATCGGATTTCGGAATGGCCGGTGGACATACGCTTCCGGCCATCCCACTCAATCAGTGGGCTCTCGGCTGTTCTTTCCTGCCCACAACCACCGCGGCATCGCCGATTGCGCTCGCGGCCCCTCGACGTTCGGCCGCCACGATCAGCCCCTCTATCGACGCCCCGCGATCCATCCGTATAACCGCCTTCTCAAGCAAAACGGGCTCGAACCCCGCCCCTGCCAGGGTCGCACGCAGGTACTGCTCGGAATGGGCATAGCGGCGCGAAGCGCGCAACACCATCGCTTCCGGCCCTGCGTGATGCTCGACCGAGAAGACAAGCAATGCGCCTGGTGAAAGCGATGCGCCAGCCACCGAAAACAGCCGGTCGAGTGTCCCCAGATACATGAATACATCGGCCGCCGTGACCAGATCGGCCTCGCGCGTCAGTCCGGCGAGGGCCGACAAGTCAAACCGTTCCAACCGGTCGTAGATCTGTTTGTCTTCCGCCCGTTTCAGCATTTCCGTCGATATGTCCAGCCCCTCGAGGAAACTCACGCGGCTCCGCAGCCGCTCGCCCATCAGACCCGTACCGCAGCCGAGGTCGACCGCATGTGCGAAACTGTCCCGACCGAGGCGCAAAAGCGCACTTTCCAGCAATTGCGGCACCCGATAGCCGAGCTTATCCACCAATGCCGCGTCAAAGGTTTCCGCATACTGGTCGAAAAGCGTTTCCACAAAGGCTGAGGGAACCGCGTCGAGACCATCGAGCGCGCCGTGCAGTTCCAGCTTCAGCGCCGCGCCAAGCCGGTCCTCTTTGTCCAATCTGAGAACCGCGCGCCAGGCGTTCACCGCAGCGGCGATTTCACCTGCTTCGGCCAGCATCTCGCCGTGGCGATAATAACCCGTGGCCCAGTCGGGTGCGAGATCAAGCGCCTCTCCCATGAGGTCCGCAGCGGCTTTGAAATCGCCATTTTCAAACAGCATCTCGGCATACTCCGCCCGACGATCGGCCAGAAGGTTGCCCGAAGTAAAAGAGAGCGGCGTCATGCAGTATTTTTTTCCGGGATGGCCCTTACGCGGGCGGTGGGCGTTTATGCTCCTCGAAATCTCTCCTGACAAGCCTGTCTTTCGCCGACGGGAAAATATCCTATCTTCTTGGCCATGAAGCCGCAGGATCTGCTCCACCCGCGCCCGGCAGGGCTCTATTGTCCGCCCGGCGATTTCTACATCGACCCGGTCCGTCCGGTAGAGCGGGCCGCGATCACCCATGGCCATGCGGACCACGCCCGCGCAGGTCATGGCCATGTTCTGGCGACGAAGGAGACGCTCGACATTATGAGGCTGCGCTACGGCGCAAATTTTGCGGCGCGCCGGCAAGCCATCGGATACGGCGAAACTCTTCAGCATGGCGGCGTTACTGTTTCATTTCACCCCGCCGGGCATGTACTCGGTTCTGCGCAAATAGCCGTCGAAGCGAGGGGATTGCGCATTGTCGCGTCGGGTGATTACAAGCGCCATGCCGATGCGACCTGCGCACCCTTCGAAACGGTGCGTTGCGACGTTTTTATTACCGAGGCAACGTTTGGCCTTCCGGTTTTCGTTCATCCCGACCCCTTGAGTGAAATCCACCGCCTGACCGCTTCGCTTGTGCAGTTTCCTGAGCGTGCGCACATCGTCGGTGCGTATTCGCTGGGCAAGGCACAACGCGTCATTAGCCTCTTGCGCGCCGCCGGTCACGACGCGCCAATTCTCATTCACGGCGCACTGGCTAAACTCTGCCGCTACTATCAGGGCCGAGGCATCAAGCTCGGCAAGCTCGCGCCCGCCACTGTAGAGGAAGGCATCGTCGACCAGGGCGCGGGCCAGATCATCGTCGCGCCGCCATCTGTATTCGGCGAACGCTGGACGCGCCGGTTCGCCGATCCGCTCAATGTCTTCGCTTCCGGCTGGATGCGCGTTCGTCAGCGCGCAAAACAACGCGGTGTCGAGCTTCCTCTGATCCTGTCCGATCATGCCGATTGGAACGAGCTGACCGCCACCATACGCGAAACCGAGGCGGGTGAAGTCTGGGTCACGCACGGCCGCGAGGAAGCGATTGTCCGCTGGTGCGAGCTGAACGGCATCGCCGCGCGCCCGCTCAACCTTGTTGGCTATGAAGACGAAGCTGAGTGATGCAGCGCTTTGCCAACCTCCTCGATCGTCTCGTTCTCACCCCGTCGCGTAACGGGAAACTCCGACTTTTGCTGAATCATTTCCGCATCGCGCCTGACCCCGATCGAGGCTATGCACTCGCAGCGCTGACCGGCGGGCTCGACTTTCCTGCCGTCAAACCTGCCATGCTGCGCACCTTGATCGGCGAGCGCATGGACGAGGTGCTTTTTGCTTATTCATACGATTATGTGGGCGATCTGGCGGAGACGATCTCGCTTGTATGGCCCGCCCCTCCCGGTCGGGCTGTTCCGCCGCGCCTTGGCCAGGTGGTCGAAACGCTCTCCAAAGTCAGCCGTTCCGATGCACCCACCGTCATGGCCGAGCTTCTGGACCGGCTCGACCCCTCGGCGCGTTTCGCCCTGATAAAACTCGCCACCGGGGGCTTGCGGATCGGCGTTTCGGCACGCCTTGCAAAGCAGGCGCTTGCCGCCTTCGGCGACAAGAATGTGGGTGAGATCGAAGAGCTCTGGCATGGTTTCGAACCGCCCTATGAAGCGCTTTTCGCCTGGCTTGAAGGCACCGCGGACAAGCCCGAAAGCGCAGTGAAGGCCCTCTTCCGCCCGGTAATGCTCGCGCATCCGGTCGGCGACGATGATTTTGCGAAGCTCGACCCGAAAAACTATGTCGCCGAATGGAAATGGGACGGCATTCGCGTGCAGGCGACCTGCGAAGACGGCATGAAACGACTTTATTCGCGTACAGGCGATGAGATTTCCGGCGCGTTTCCCGACCTTTTGGCGGCATTCGATGCCGAAATGACGCTGGATGGAGAGCTTTTGGTCGGAAATCCGAGCATCAAAACCGGATCGTTTTCGGATTTGCAACAGCGCCTGAACCGCAAGTCGGTCTCGAGCAAGATGCTCGCCGAGTACCCCGTCTTCCTGCGTTGCTACGACCTTCTGCAGATCGGCGGCAGTGATGTGCGCGCCCTGCCTTTCGAAGAACGAAGAAAAATCTTACGGGACAACCTTTCGAAGCTTTCACGAGATCGTTTCGACCTCTCGCCAATGGTCGATTTCTCAAGCTGGGATGAGTTGGGAGAAAAACGCAGCAACCCGCCGCATCCGGTGATTGAAGGCGTGATGCTGAAAAGGCGCGATTCCGCCTATGTGCCGGGCCGTCCCAAGGGATCATGGTTCAAATGGAAGCGCGACCCCTTCACCGTCGACGCGGTACTGATGTACGCCCAGCGCGGTCACGGCAAACGGTCGAGCTATTATTCCGACTATACGTTCGGTGTTTGGAGAGACACAGGGGACGCACCGGAATTGGTGCCCGTCGGCAAGGCTTATTTCGGCTTTACCGATGAGGAATTGAAGCAGATCGACAAATACGTGCGGGAGAACACGGTGGAGCGTTTCGGTCCAGTCCGTTCCGTGCGTGCCGAACCAGGCCATGGCCTGGTGCTGGAGATCGCTTTTGAGGGGCTCAACCGCTCGTCACGCCACAAATCGGGCGTCGCGATGCGATTTCCGCGAATATCCCGCCTGCGCTGGGACAAGCCGGCCGCCGAAGCCGACCGGCTCGAAACGCTGACGGCCATGTTGACCGATTGACCGGATTACCGCGTAGCAACAGCGGCGCGGATAGAGAAGACGTCGAGCACGCGACCGCCTCCCGTCACATCCGGAACGATGGTGATCGTGCCGCCGCTACCCGGCACCTCGTCGGGCAGTTCGACCTCGAAGAGATAATCCGAGCGAGAGGGGCCGACCACATAGCGGGTGCGCCCACAGTCGCCGAGCGCACCGAAATCGCACGAGAGCGAGAGCTGCGTTTCTTCGCCATCCTGCGCCCGTGCCTCGATGCTGAAAATAGCGCTACGGCCCGCAAGCGCTTCCAGAACACCCTGCCCCACATCGAAAGAAACGCCGTCGCTGCCCGCCGCGCTGATGCGCAGGAAAACCTGATCGTCATTGCGCATTACATCGACACTGCCGCCACCTGATGCGG
>NZ_CAJXGF010000176.1 GCF_913053745.1 uncultured Nitratireductor sp. | reverse complement strand
GAGCCACGGCACCAGCGTATCGGCCAGCGCCAGAAAGCGCGTCGGGTTTGCGAGCGCCGTCAGGCGGCCGGAAAGCGTGGAGGCTTGCGGGGTGGCGTTTGTCATGCCTGAACCCATAGCGTTGCACGTCCTGTTCCGCAATCGAATCGATTGCCGCACATCAATCGCCACCCCAGCGCAATGCAAGGGACGCGGCCAGCGGCCCGATGACCGCAAAGAACAGCATCAGCGCGGCAAGAATGAGGAAAGGCGGCGAAAACGGGTCGGGGTCGGCGACGGCCCCCCGCGCCGCGGCCACGCCGAAGATCAGAACCGGGATGGTGAGGGGCAGAACCATCACCGAGACGAGAAGCCCACCGCGCGGCAATGCCACTGTAAGCGCTGCGCCCACCGCGCCAATGAAGGTTATGGCCGGCGTGCCAACCGCGAGCGTCGCAGTCGTCGCGAGAATGCCCAGCGGTTCCATATTCATGAACAGACCGAGCAACGGTGTCACCGCCACCAGCGGCAGGACGTTTACGGTCCAATGCGCGAGGCATTTCACGAACACGGTCAGGGCGATCATATGCCGGCTGTCTGCCAAAAGCATCAGATCCAGCGAACCGTCCTCCCGGTCGGCCTGGAAGAGGCGCTCGAGCCCCAGGAGAGCGGCCAGAAGCGCGCCTATCCACAAAATGGCCGGGCCGATACGCGCCAGAAGATTAAGGTCCGGCCCCACGCCGAAGGGAATGACAGCGACCACGGCGAGAAAGAACAACACACCGGTAAGCGCACCGGTCCCGGCACGCACACCGATCTGCAGCTCGCGTCGGAAAAGCGCTAGCATGGGCGGGCAAACCAGACGAAAGCCTGCATGATCAGCCGACCTCCCCCATTCTCAGCGTCCGCGCGTCCTGCAGGCCGAGCGGCAGGTGTGTCGCGGCAATGATCATTCCGCCATCCTCCAGATGCACTCCCATCAAGTCGGCGAATTGCGCTTCGGATGCCTTGTCGAGGCCGGATGTGGGCTCGTCCAGCAGCCAGACGGGCCGGTAGCTGACCAAAAGCCGGGCGATGGATGCGCGCCGTCGCTGGCCAGTGGAAAGATAGCCGAACGGCAGATGCCCGATATCGCCAAGTCCCACCATCTCCAGCGCCTCGAAGGGCGGCAAGTGCGGATGGCCCAGATAATCCTGCCAGAATCGCAGATTCTCCTCCACGCCGAGTTCGGCCTTCATCGCATTGCGATGACCGAGATAGTGGCAAGCAGAAGCAAGATCGGGAAAACCGTCCTCGCCACCGTAGAACTGCACCGTGCCTTCCGTGGCGGGCAAAAGGCCGCACAAAACGCGCAGAAGCGTCGATTTGCCGACCCCGTTCGGCCCTGTCACCAGCAGCGACTCACCGGCTTCAAGCGTAAAGGAGAGGCCGGAGAACACGGTTTCGCCGCCACGCTCGCCGCCTAGTCCATCGGCGGCGAGCCGCATCATGTCGTCGTCATTCGGCAAAGATATTATCCTGAATTTTTCGCGACACGGCAGATTTGCCGCCTCGCACTCTAGAACTCTTCTACAAAATTCTCTATATCCGCCTCAACCACGCCAGCGGTCGGCGTGTAACTCTTTGTGCCGATACCCGCGCGCGCGCCGCCTTGAACGGCCGGGACGCTTGGGGGCGGACAGCGGAAATGACCGTACCCGCACCTTTTGCGCGTGATGCCTCGAGGAGTCCGTTCCCGTTTCGGATAGCAGAACAGGATAGGATCGCCCGTGACCAAATCTCTTGACAGTTTCAATTGCCGTCGCACCCTCCAGGTTGGGGATGCCGAGTATGTTTATTTCGACCTCACGGAGGCCGAGAAGAACGGTCTGGAGGGCATCTCCCGTTTGCCCTTCTCCATGAAGGTGCTGCTCGAGAACCTGCTGCGCAACGAAGACGGACGTTCGGTCACCAAGTCCGATATCGAAGCAGTCGCGGCGTGGCTCGAGGACCGGGGTACGGCCGGTCATGAGATCGCCTACCGCCCAGCCCGCGTATTGATGCAGGACTTCACCGGGGTTCCCGCCGTGGTCGATCTTGCTGCCATGCGCGATGCCATGGTGTCGCTCGGCGGCGACCCGCAGAAAATCAATCCGCTGGTGCCCGTCGACCTTGTCATCGACCACTCCGTCATCGTCGACGAATTCGGCACGCCGAAAGCGTTTTCGCGCAACGTTGAGCTTGAGTATGAGCGCAACGGCGAACGCTACCGCTTTCTCAAATGGGGCCAGAAAGCCTTCAAGAATTTCCGTGTCGTGCCGCCCGGCACCGGCATCTGCCATCAGGTGAACCTCGAATATCTCGGTCAGGCCGTTTGGACGAAGGATGAGGAGGGCAAGACGATTGCCTATCCCGATACCTGTGTTGGAACCGATTCGCACACCACGATGATCAACGGCCTCGGCGTGCTCGGCTGGGGCGTCGGCGGGATCGAGGCGGAAGCGGCCATGCTCGGCCAGCCGATCTCCATGCTCCTGCCGGAGGTCATAGGCTTCAAACTCACCGGAAAGCTGAAGGAAGGCGTTACGGCCACCGATCTGGTGCTGACCGTCGTGCAGATGCTGCGCAAGAAGGGCGTTGTCGGCAAATTCGTCGAGTTCTTCGGCGACGGTCTCGACCATCTGACGCTGGCCGACGCCGCGACCATCGGCAATATGGGACCGGAATATGGCGCGACCTGCGGCTTCTTCCCGGTCGATTCGGAAACGTTGAACTATCTGAACGTCTCCGGCCGCTCGAAGGAACGCATCGCGCTGGTGGAAGCCTACTGCAAGGCGCAGGGCATGTTCCGCGAGACGGGCACCGAGCATCCGGTTTTCACCGATACGCTCGAGCTCGATCTCGGAGAGGTCGTGCCGTCCATGGCAGGCCCCAAGCGTCCGGAAGGCCGCATCCCGCTCGATAACATCGCCTCCGGCTTCGCCGAATCGCTCGAGAAGGAATACAAGAAAGACCCGTCCACGCTCGAGCAGCGCTGGCAGGTGGAAGGCGAGGATTACGACCTCGGCCATGGCGACGTGGCGATCGCCGCCATCACCTCCTGCACCAATACCTCGAATCCGAGCGTGCTGATCGGCGCCGGGCTTCTGGCCCGCAACGCCAACCGCCTCGGCCTCAAGCAGAAGCCTTGGGTGAAGACCTCTCTGGCCCCCGGTTCGCAGGTGGTCGCCGAGTATCTGGACAAATCCGGCCTGCAGAAGGAGCTCGATCAGATCGGCTTCAACCTTGTCGGCTTCGGCTGTACGACCTGCATCGGCAATTCCGGCCCCCTGCCGGGCCCGGTCTCCAAGACCATCAACGACAAGGGTCTGATCGCCGCCGGCGTTCTCTCCGGCAACCGCAACTTCGAGGGCCGCATCTCGCCCGACGTGCAGGCCAACTATCTGGCCTCACCGCCGCTGGTCGTCGCCTACGCGCTCGCCGGCTCGGTGACAAAGGATCTGACCAGCGAGCCCATCGGCCAGGACAAGGACGGCAATGACGTGTTCCTGAAGGATATCTGGCCTTCCAATCAGGAGATCCAGAAGTTCATCCAGGAGCATGTCACCCGCGATCTGTTCGAGAAGAAGTATGCCGAGGTCTTCACCGGCGACGAGAACTGGCAGGCCGTGCAGGTGCCGGAAGGCGAGACCTATGCCTGGGACGACAAGTCGACCTATGTGCAAAATCCGCCTTACTTCGCCGGCATGAAGAAGACGACCGGCGATATCAGCGACATCAAGAGCGCTCGCGTGCTCGGCCTGTTCGGCGACAAGATCACCACCGACCACATCTCGCCGGCCGGCTCCATCAAGGCGCAGTCGCCCGCCGGCAAGTATCTGATGGACAATGGCGTCGGCGTTGCCGACTTCAACCAGTACGGTACGCGTCGCGGCAACCATGAGGTGATGATGCGCGGCACCTTCGCCAACATCCGCATCCGCAACCACATGCTGGGCGAGAACGGCACCGAGGGCGGCTACACGATCCACTATCCCTCCAAGGAGGAGATGTCGATCTACGACGCAGCCATGGAGTACCGCAAGGAGGGCGTGCCGCTGGTGGTCTTCGCCGGCGGCGAGTACGGCAACGGCTCCTCGCGCGACTGGGCTGCCAAGGGCACCAATCTGCTTGGTGTGCGCGCCGTGATCGCCGAGAGCTATGAGCGCATTCACCGCTCCAACCTGGTGGGCATGGGTGTCATCCCGTTCGTTTTCGCCGAGGAGACCAGTTGGGAAAAACTCGGCCTGAAGGGCGACGAAACGGTCACCATCGAAGGTCTTGAGACCATCAAGCCGCGCGCCAAGATGAATGCCAAGATCACCTACGCCGACGGCGCGGTGAAGGAGGTTCCGCTTCTCTGCCGTATCGATACGCTGGATGAGCTGGAATATTTCAAGAATGGCGGCATTCTGCAGTATGTGTTGCGCGATCTGGCCGCATAGGCCAACGGACAATCGCTCCAACGGGACCGCCGGCGCATATGCCGGCGGTCTTTTCGTTTCAACCGTCCGGACCGTTCGCAGGCATGTCTCACCGGAACGTGACTTCTTGTTGAGGCTTTGCCACACCTATAGTGCTTGCGACTAAGCAAAACCGCTTCAGATTCCGAACGGAGAGTGCATGTTTCGGCTCATGACACGCAGCCATTTACTGGCTGCGGCTTTAGGCATTTTCGCCCTTGCCGGCGCGGCAGAGGCTCGGGACGCCACCCGGCCGGTCGGTGTTGTGGAGCTTTTCACGAGTCAGGGCTGCAGCTCCTGTCCGCCCGCCGATGCCGTGCTCGCCGAGTTGGCGAATCGCGCAGACGTGATTTCGCTTTCCTACCACGTCGACTACTGGGACTACCTTGGCTGGCGGGACGCGCTCGGAAGCGCCGCCAACACAGAGCGCCAGAGAAAGTATGCCCAGTCTCTGCAGAAAGCCTCCGTCTACACACCCCAGGCGATTGTCAACGGACGCCGCGACATGAATGGCGCGGATCGCGGCAAGGTCATGTCGATCCTGGAAGATATGGCCGGCACAGCGAACGGTCTTCAGGTGGCTCTGTCGATGCGCGACACGGGTGACAGCATCGTGATCGACATCGGTGCGCCCTCTGAAGGCCTGCGCGGCGGTCCCGTTAACGCCCACGTAGTCTTCGTGGACTTTACGCCGAGCGCAACGGTCGAGATCCGTGCCGGCGAGAATCGTGGGCGAACCATCGAATACCGCAATGCGGTCAACCAGATTCAAACCGTCGGCATGTGGGACGGCACCGCCAAAAGCATTGAAATGCCGAAGAGCGAACTGATGCGCAAAGGCAATGGTTGTGCCGTCCTGGTGCAGCGCGTGGACGACCAGGGCCGACCGGGGGCAATTCTGGGCGCGATTGCCATGAATCCATGACGTCCTCGCGCGGAGGCCCCAAAAGAAAAACCGGCGCTGAGTCATTCAGCACCGGTTTTGATCTTTTGGGACCGTTGCCTCGCTCGGGGGTCCGAGTTGGTTCGATCCGGTCATGACCCCGAGGGCGGGGGGGCTTGGGGTTTTCGGGATCCGTGTCCGGACCGAACCGTCTCAGGCAACGGTGGGATCGTCGCGGCACAATGGGGCGTGAGCTTGGACAAAATGCGGCAAGAAAAAGGCAAGTCATCACCAATTCCGACAAACGGTCCTGATTTGTGACTACCGGCTAACGATTGAGGCTTGCAGCCATGTAGATCGAAGCTCGGCAAGGTGAATGACGCCTACCCACTCCGAATGTGGCAACCCCATCAAGAAAGGTTAAATCGACACAACCGCCATCCCTTGGCGACGTCCCCGATGAAGACGCGATATTCCAGGAGAAATGCGGGGCTTGCAATTCGGTCTGTGGCGAGCGAACCTTCCTCGTCACCAAATCGTCATGAGGTACAGCCAATGACCGATTACGGCAGCGCGGGGGAGGATAGGGACGGCTCCGGGATATTGATTCCGCTGCACGAGGCGCGCAGGGAACGCTCCGGCCTTCCCGTAACGTTCGAGCGGCGCGAATTGGACCAGATTCTACGCATTTATGGGCGTATGGTCGCCGCCGGCGAATGGCGCGATTATGCCATCGATCATCTCAAGGACAGAGCGGTCTTCTCCGTCTTTCGGCGCACCAGCGAAGTTCCCCTCTTTCAGATCGTCAAGGATCCCAAGCTTACACGAAAGCAGGGGGCGTACAGCGTGGTCGCGGCCACCGGCGCCATCCTGAAACGCGGCCATGAATTGGCGCGTGTGCTCGCGGTGTTCGACAAGAAATTGAAACTTGTCACCTGACGCCGCAAATTAGTCGACAGCTTCTCCGCGAAACAATCGCTCGGGTATGGAATCGGGATCCGGCGGCGCATCCGCACCTTCGTTCAATGTGCGCTGCATGAACACCGTGTCGAGCCAGCGGCCGTGCTTGTAACCGCTTCCGCGCAGAATGCCGGCATCCTCGAACCCGACTGCCCGGTGCAGTTTCACAGAAGCGCTCTTCTCGCCACCATCTCCGATCACAGCGACGATCTGCCGGAAACCGCGCTGCGCACAGGCCTCGACAAGCCGATCCAGCAGGATACGTCCAATGCCGCGCCCTTGCGCATCGGGCGCCAGATAGACCGAATCCTCGACCATGAAACGATACGCCCGCCGCGGACGAAACGGCCCCGCATAAGCATAGCCGAGCAGTGCATCGCCCTCCTGGGCGACGATGTAGGGATAGCCGTTGCGAAGCAGCGCCTCCATGCGCTCACGCATCTCCGCTTCACCCGGCGGCTCGAGTTCGTAGCTCGCCGTGCCGTCGGCAACGGCATGGGCATAGATTCGGGTGATGGCGGAAGCATCGTCCAGGCTGGCTGTGCGGATCGTTGGTAACATGGAAAACCGATTGACGGTCTGGAACTGAGATCAAAAAAGGGCGGCTCAAAAAGCCGCCCTTTCGTATCGTCGTTCAAGCGTTCACGCTCGCTACTCGCGATTGCCGAGGAACTGCAGCAGGAACATGAACAGGTTGATGAAGTCGAGATAGAGACGCAGCGCACCCATGATTGCCTTGCGGCCGGACACGGTGGCGTCGTCGCCCTCATAGTACATCTCTTTGATCTGCTGGGTGTCGTAGGCCGTAAGGCCGGCGAACACCAGCACGCCGATCACCGAAATGGCGAACTGCAGTGCCGAGGAGCCGAGGAAGATGTTCACGATCGAGGCAATGATGATGCCGATCAGACCCATGAACAGGAACGATCCCATACCCGAAAGATCACGCTTGGTGGTGTATCCCCAGAGTGACAGCGCACCGAACGACGCGGCGGTGATGAAGAAGGTACGGACAATGCTCTCGCCCGTATAGACGAGGAAGATTGTCGACAGGGAAAGACCGACCAAGGCCGAGTAGACCCAGAAGGTCGTCTGTGCCGCCCCGACACTCATGCTTTGGATGCGGAAACTCAAGAAGAACACCAGAGCGAGCGGCGCGAGAATGACAACCCAGCGGAAGGCGCTGGCATAAATGAGCTGGCCGAAGGCCGTGAGCTGGCCGTCGGCAATGGCAAGGTTGAACGCGCCGAAGGCTGCAAGGCCG
Source organism: uncultured Nitratireductor sp. (assembly GCF_913053745.1). Taxonomy (GTDB): domain Bacteria; phylum Pseudomonadota; class Alphaproteobacteria; order Rhizobiales; family Rhizobiaceae; genus Nitratireductor. Next base: position 666 of record NZ_CAJXGF010000176.1, on the reverse strand, counting down.
GTGATCGCCAGGCCGAGCGCCATAAGGTTGTAGACGCGAATCATGTAGGCGCGCAGGCCCTCGTCGATGGCCGCGTCCGCGCGCACGCCGGGCGTAGCGCGGGCCTGATAGTTACGAAGGTCAGCCATAGTTACCCCTTTCTGGCTTAAATCCCGTCCGGTGACGGCCGAAAGGCCGTGCGCCGCTGGCGGGATACCAGCATGCGTGCATCAAATATGATGTCAGTTTGTGTTCAGGACAAGACCCGTCATCGCGGGAAATGCACCTGCGGCAACAGTTCGCGGGTGAAAAGCAACCTACAGCCCCGCACGGTTAACGATTGCCTACCCAAAAACACACTCAAAGATTGCGCAAAACGGGGGCTGCCTTGTGTCCAAGCACCCGCCAGGTGCCGATCAAACCGAAGCCGACCGTCATGACCAGCGCGACGACAACGGTCGTCACCGCCACTTCCGGCAAAAAGCTCGACGGCAGGCCCATGACCTGCGCGACGACAAACCAGGCAGCCACCCCGCCGGCCAGCAGCGCGAACACTGCCGTTGCCAAACCTATAAGCAAATATTCGAGCGAGAAGGCCGCGATCAGCGTACGACGCGTCGCACCTAGGGTTTTCAGCACCACCGCATCGTGCACGCGCGCCCGATTACCGGCCGCCAGTGCGCCCGA
>NZ_CAJXGF010000175.1 GCF_913053745.1 uncultured Nitratireductor sp. | reverse complement strand
CCATTCAAGAATGCGCGTTTCGTGAACTCGCCGGCCTCCGCCAGACGGAAACCCGGGAAGGTCGAGAGCGTTTCCACAACCGCTTGGACAACCGCCCGCCCGCCATGAAGATGGAGTTCCGCACAATCTTCGCCCGTAAAACTGCCCGGCCCGGGGAAAAAGAGCACCAGTCCCTTATCCAGGGTCAGATTCTCGCGATTGCGAAGCACGCGCAATGAAGCATGCCGCGCTTTGGGCACACCGCCGGCCAGTGTATGCAGAACGTCGCGAGTGCCTGGACCGGAAAGCCGCACAATGGCCACGCCGGACGGGAGTCCGCCGCTCGAGAGTGCGAATATGGTTTCCTGCATCTGATTTGCCCTTGCTGCCAAACCGCCCTACCGTGAAGGTCTAGATATTTTCCATAACGATCCGATGTGCAAGGAACCCCCATGGCGTTGCCAGCAAAAAATCTGCTTGCTAACGAAACCAGCCCCTATCTTCTCCAGCATAAGGACAATCCGGTTCACTGGCGGCCGTGGTCCGCGGCAGCCCTCGAGGAAGCCCGGGAGACCGGGAAGCCCATACTGCTTTCGGTCGGCTATGCGGCTTGCCATTGGTGCCACGTCATGGCGCATGAATCGTTTGAGGATCCCGGCATTGCCGCAACGATGAACCGCCACTTCGTCAACGTAAAGGTCGACCGCGAAGAGCGCCCGGAGATCGATCAGATCTACATGGCCGCGCTGTCCGCCACCGGCGAGCAAGGCGGCTGGCCTTTGACGATGTTTCTTGATTCGGACGGGAAGCCATTCTGGGGCGGAACTTATTTCCCGCCCGACCAACGATACGGCCGTCCCGGATTTCCGCAAGTGCTCGAGGCGGTCAACACCGCATGGCAGAACAAAAGGACCGAGCTTTTGCAAAGCGCGGAGGCGCTTCGTTCGCACGTCAAAGCCAGATTGTCTCCTCATGCCGCCGGATCCGGTTCTCCTGAAGAGACGCTCGAAACCATGGCGAAGAGCATCCAGGCCATGATGGACACCTCCCATGGTGGGTTGCGTGGCGCGCCGAAGTTTCCCAACACCCCATTCATGCGCGTTCTCTGGCTGAACGGGCGGAAGCGAGGCGATACCCTGCAATTGGAAGCCGTTGTGAAGAGCGTAAAGTCCATGCTCTCCGGTGGAATTTACGACCATGTCGGGGGAGGCCTCGCCCGATATGCCACGGACGAGCGCTGGCTCGTGCCGCATTTCGAGAAGATGCTTTACGATAACGCGCAGCTTCTGCGATTGCTGTGCTGGCTCTATGGCAGCACCGATGACCAATCATTCCGGATGCGAATCGAGGAGACGGTGGGTTGGCTTCTGAGAGAAATGCGGCTCGCTGGCGGTGGGTTCGCTTCAAGCCTCGACGCAGACACTCAGGGTGTCGAAGGTCAGACCTATCTTTGGACGGAACAACAGATTCGTACCGTTCTGGGCCCGCAGGCCGACCGCTTCCTTGACGTCTTCTCTCTTGCGAGCCCGCCCAATTGGGAAGGCGCACCGATCCTCCATCGCCTCAATCGCTCCGACCATCTTGGGGCCGAGGAGGAGAGCGCGTTGCGTGGCATGCTCGATACCCTGCTGGCTGTGCGCGATAAACGCCCGCAACCGGGATGCGACGACAAGGTTCTCGTGGATTGGAACGGTCTTGCGATAAGCGCTCTGGCCGAAGCAGGACGCATTCTTACCCGGACCGATTGGATCGATGCTGCGCGGAACGCATTTCGTTTCGTGACCGAATCGATGATGGATAGGCGTCTGCCTCACAGCATCAGGGCCGGAAAATCCGTTTTCCCAGGCCTGTCCAGCGATTATGCGTGCATGATATCGGCTGCCGCGGCGCTTTATCAGGCAACCGGAGAAGCGGATTTTCTGAGGCAGGGACATGCCTGGCTCGAGCAATTGGACACATGGTATGCGGATGAAGCGCGGTCGGGCTATTATCTGACCGCCAGCGACGCGTCCGACCTTCCAATGCGCATACGCGGCGATGTGGACGAGGCCGTTCCTTCCGCCACAAGCCAGATCATCGAAGCCTTGCTTGGACTTTCGGTGCTCGAATGCGACCGATTGAACGCGCATCTTGCAAAAGTAGCCGGCTCCGCACTTGGCAGAGCGCGTTCACAAACCTATGGCCAAGCCGGCATCGTCTATGCCGCTGCCCTGGCGCAACAGCCGATGAAACTGGTGATGGTAGAGCCGGAAGAGGATCAAGTCTTCGTTCCGGTCGCGAATCGAACACTGGATCCCCAACGTTTCGACATTGTTGTGACCGCTGCCCAAGACATCCCGCATATGCCTGGCGACATCACCATCGACCCTGCTCGCCGCGCGGCCTATCTTTGCGTGGGACAGACATGCTTGCCGCCTTTTCATACCGCAAAGGAACTGGAACACGCCTTACAAACGGCCGGCTGACCCCGCGACGATTTGGCCAACAGAAAGCAAAAGCGGCACCGTGGATATCTCCATGATGCCGCCAGATTTCGATTACGGCGAATCCGATAGGAACGGATTCGATCAGGTGTTCATCGAATCGAAGAATTCCGAATTGGTCTTGGTCTGTTTGAGCTTGTCGTTCAGGAATTCGATGGCATCCGTCGTGCCCATCGGCGCCAGAATGCGACGCAGGACGAATATCTTCTGAAGATCCTGGCGCGGAATCAGCAAGTCTTCCTTGCGGGTACCGGACTTGAGAATATCGATGGCCGGGAAGATGCGCTTGTCGGCGACCTTGCGGTCGAGCACAATTTCCGAATTGCCCGTTCCCTTGAACTCTTCGAAGATGACCTCGTCCATGCGGCTGCCCGTATCGATGAGCGCCGTGGCGATGATCGTCAGCGACCCGCCCTCCTCGATGTTGCGCGCGGCACCGAAGAAGCGCTTCGGGCGCTGCAGGGCGTTGGCGTCGACACCGCCGGTCAGAACCTTGCCGGAGGAGGGCACGACCGTGTTGTAAGCCCGGCCGAGGCGAGTGATCGAGTCGAGCAGGATGACAACGTCACGACCATGTTCGACCAGGCGCTTCGCCTTCTCGATGACCATTTCCGCAACCTGGACGTGGCGCGAGGCCGGCTCGTCGAAGGTCGAGGAAATCACCTCGCCATTCACCGAGCGCTGCATGTCGGTCACTTCTTCCGGGCGTTCGTCGATCAGGAGAACGATGAGGAAGCATTCGGGATGATTCGACGTGATCGAATGGGCGATGTTCTGCAACAGAACCGTCTTACCCGTGCGCGGCGGCGCGACGATCAGGCCACGCTGGCCCTTGCCGAGCGGCGCCACCAGGTCGATCACGCGCGCCGACAGGTCCTTCTTCGTCGGGTCTTCGATTTCCATGTTCAGCCGCTCGTCGGGATAGAGCGGCGTCAGGTTGTCGAAGTGAATCTTGTGGCGGATTTTCTCCGGATCTTCGAAATTGATCGTGTTGACCTTGAGAAGGGCGAAATAGCGCTCGCCTTCCTTGGGGCTTCGGATCGGACCCTCGACCGTATCGCCGGTCTTCAGCGAGAAACGCCGAATTTGCGAGGGAGATATGTAAATGTCGTCGGGACCCGGAAGATAGTTGGCGGTCGCGGAGCGGAGGAAGCCGAAGCCATCCTGCAACACTTCGACGACACCTTCGCCGATGATCTCGATATCCTGGGTGGAGAGCTTCTTCAAAATCGCGAACATCAGCTCCTGCTTGCGCATGATGCTGGCATTCTCGACCTCAAGCGATTCTGCGAATGCAATGAGATCGGTCGGCGATTTGCTTTTCAGCTCTTGGAGTTTCATTTCCTGCATGTGCGGACTCTGGAAAGGCAAACGAAAGATGGAGGTAAGGTAGGCGTATTCGAGGCCTGCCGGCTTCACTGACAATGGAAGATATGCGTGGAACCGGCCGAGAAGGAAGGAACCGACTCTTACCGTCGTCGCAGCGAAAGGGCAAGACGGCTTTGCCGGTTCCGTTCAGAAGATAGTCTCATCGAACCGGTATCAGAAGGGTTTGACGATAACAAGGACAACGATCACGATCATAAGCAGAGTCGGCACTTCGTTCATTATGCGCCAATGACGTGCCGGCTTGGTGTTCTCGTCGGCGGCAAAACGGCGAACCGCAGCCGAAAAATAACCGTGCATGCCCGACATGGCGATCACAAGCGCGATCTTGGCGTGCAGCCAGCCGCCCGAAAAGCCGAACCCGTCCCAGGCCAGCCACAGACCAAACACCCAGGTCACCATCATCGCCGGATTGATGATCAAGCGCAGAAGACGCTGTTCCATTACCTTGAAGGTCTCGGCCTTTTCCGAACCGGGCTCCGCATCCGCGTGATAGACGAAAAGGCGCGGCAGATAGAGCATGCCCGCCATCCAGGAGATCACCGCGATCACATGAATGGCCTTGGCCCAAAGGTAAAATCCGGACGGATTGTAGATAAACAGAAGCGCAGTAAGGCCAATGAAAATCGCCAACGCCACAACGGCCCTGACCCCGGCGTTCCCGCCACCCTTGCTGTTCCCAGTCATTACACGGTCTCCCGAATCCGCTTCAGCATTGCGTCCACATGCTCCACCGGCGTCTTGGGCGTGATGCCGTGGCCGAGATTGAAGATGAAAGGTCCGTGCCGCAGAGCTTCCACAATTGCGTCCACGCCCTCTTGGAGAGCCTCGCCGCCGGCGACAAGCCTCAGGGGATCCAGATTGCCCTGAACGGCGCCCTCGGCCTGCAGACGGCGCGCTGTGCCAAGCGGCACGGTCCAGTCGAGCCCGAGCGCGGTAACGCCCGTTTCCCGACGATATCCCGCATACTGCGCGCCCGCACCCTTCGGAAAGCCGATGACCGGCACGTGGGGGTGTACTTCGCGTATTTTCGCGACGATCCGCGCCAACGGCTTCACGCACCAGCGCTCGAAGGAAAGCTCGTCGAGAACACCGGCCCAGGAATCGAATATCTGCACGGCATCCGCACCGGCATCGATCTGGCGGATCAGATATTGGGCGGAGCAGTCGGCAAGACAGTCGATGAGCTTGGAGAAGGCCTCCGGCTGTTCCAGAGCGAACATGCGGGCGGGCGCCTGGTCCGGCGTACCGTGCCCGGCGATCATGTAAGTCGCCACCGTCCAGGGTGCGCCACAGAAGCCGAGAAGTGTCGTTTCCTCGGGAAGCTCTTTGCGGAGCCGCCGCACCGTTTCATAGACCGGGGCCAGATGATCGTGAATGCCATCGGTTTCGAGTTTGGCGATCCCTGCGGCATCGATCGGTGTCATGAGCGGGCCGCGTCCTTCCTCGAAACGCAGATCGCGGCCGAGGGCATGCGGCACGACAAGAATGTCTGAGAACAGGATCGAAGCGTCGAAGTTGAAGCGCCTGATCGGCTGGAGCGTCACTTCCACGGCCAGATCGGGATTGTAGCAGAGGTCGAGGAACCCACCGGCGCGCTTTCGCGTTTCTTTGTATTCGGGCAGATACCGGCCCGCTTGGCGCATCATCCATACGGGAGGGGGAAACACGGTTTCGCCTCTAAGCACATCAAGGATTTTTCGCTGCCCCATCAGGCTGCTCCACAGTCAGGATTCAAAAGATAATTACAGATCTGAAGATTCTTCTGATTCTTAGACTCTGTTTGTAATGTGGATTCAAATCTGTCCACGCTTTCGCGCATCGCTTTCTCGGTCTTATTGCCGCGCCCCATAGCAATGCACATTCTCAGAAGAACGGGGATAATGCGGATTCGACACGCAGATTCAATAGGCTACATAAACTTCGTATCCCCCGCTCGGTGGACAATGTAGGAAGCTTCGGGGATTGTCGATTGTTCTCCACATGAGGGGATCGCAATTCACACCGGCCCGATCTGTGGAAGACTCCAGGGAGTTATCAAAAGGCGCGGCCTCGCCATTTCCGGCGTCCGGCGTTATCAACAAGCATCCACATGGCGGGACAGAAATCCGTGCAACAGCCGCAGCGCTTCTTCCATCTTCACATGATTTCTGATGCGACCGGCGAGACTCTGCTGGCCGCAGGGCGTGCTGCGGCCGCGCAGTACAAGGATGCGCGGGCGATCGAGCACATCTATCCGCTGATTCGAAACGAGAAGCAGCTTGCTCGTGTGCTCGACGAGGTGGAGCGCGAGCCGGGTATTGTCCTTTATACGGTTGTCGATCAGAAACTGGCCCGCCAGGTGGACGAGAGCTGCGCCGCGCTCGGATTGCCCAGCGTTTCGGTTCTCGAACCGGTCCTCATGGTGTTCCAGTCCTATCTGGGAACCCCGGCCGGCCGGCGTGTCGGCGCGCAGCACGTGCTCGACGCGCAGTATTTTCATCGCATCGACGCACTTAACTTCACCATGGAGCACGACGACGGGCAGTTACCGCTCGACGTCGAGGAAGCGGATGTCATTCTCGTTGGCATCTCCCGCACGTCGAAGACGCCGACCAGCATTTATCTCGCCAATCGAGGGGTGAAGACCGCGAATGTGCCGATCGTTCTGGATATCAAATTGCCGGAGGCGCTGGGGGCGGCAAAACGGCCGCTGATTGTCGGTCTCGTCGCCTCCGCCGAACGCATTTCGCAGATCCGCCAAAACCGGATTCTGGGTTCGGTCGACGAGAACGCCTTCAACCCTTATACGGATCGGGCGACGATCTCGCGCGAGATCGCCTATGCGCGACAGATCTGCAGCCGCCATGGTTGGCCGGTGATCGATGTGACCCGCCGTTCCATCGAGGAAACGGCGGCTGCGATTCTCGCATTGTATGCGAAGTCACGAGAAAACAGAGGCTGACATCATGACCGAAAAGCCCGTCATCGTTCTGGCGTCCGGTAGCGCCTTTCGCCGGAAAATGTTGCGCGACGCCGGCGTCGAGTTCCGCGTGGAACGCTCCGAAATCGATGAGAGAGCGGTGGAGCACACATTGGAAGGAACCGGCGCCGATCCCGAAACGCTCGCTCAGGTGCTTGCGGAAGCCAAGGCTGTGGACGTTTCCGAGCGGTCGTCCGGCGCGCTGGTTATCGGCGCGGACCAGACCCTGTCTCTTGGCGATGAGGTGTTCCATAAGCCGACCGACATGGAAGGCGCGCGCCGCCACCTTCTGAAACTTTCCGGCCGCACGCATCAACTCAACAGCGCCGTGGTCATCGCACGCGACGGCGAAGTGATTTGGCGGCATGTAGGCATCGCGCGTCTCACCATGCGCGAACTCGATCCCGGATTCATTGGGCGGCACCTTTCCAATGTCGGCGAAAAGGCGCTGCAAAGCGTTGGCGCCTACCAGATCGAGGGTGAGGGCATTCAGCTTTTCGAAAAGATCGACGGCGACACATTTACGATTGTCGGCCTGCCGCTTCTGCCGCTTCTGTCCGAGTTGCGCACCCTGGGAGCCATCGATGGCTGAAATCCGCGCCTTCGTTTGCGGGCACCCCATCGCCCATTCCCGTTCGCCGCTCATACATAACTACTGGCTGGAGCGGCACGGTATCGATGGCAGCTATGAAAAACTGGATGTCGCGCCGCTGGACTTCGAGGCGTTTCTCGAAAACCTGCGCACCTCCGGCTATGCTGGCGGCAACATCACCCTGCCCCACAAGGAAGCGGCGTTTCAGGGCGTCGACCTCCGCGACGAGGCAGCCGAGATGATCGGCGCGGTCAATACGCTTTGGTTCGATGGCGGAAGACTCGTCGGCGGCAACACCGACGCCTATGGGTTCGCGGCGCATCTGAGTGCCACTGCGCCGGGCTGGGTGAATGGCGAGACGGCCGTGGTTCTGGGTGCCGGCGGGGCGGCCCGCGCCGTCGTTCATGCGGTTCAGAAAGCCGGCTACAAGAATATCCGCATCGTCAACCGCACACGGGAGCGGGCCGAGGCGTTGGCGCAGCGCTTTGGTGCGGGCGTAAGCGCAAATGGCTGGGAGACGTTGCCCGCGCTTCTTTCCGATGCGGACCTTCTGGTGAACACAAGTGCGCTCGGCATGACCGGAAAACCGCCGCTGGAAATCTCGCTCGACCCGCTGCCCGAAGGCGCGGTGGTCAGCGACATCGTCTATGCACCGCTCAAGACCGATCTTCTTGCCGCAGCCGAAGCCCGGGGACTGGCATCGGTCATCAACCTGCTTGACCCGGACGTCATTGTACTGGGCGGAGGTCTGTCCAACGTGGCAGCAATCTACCAGCAACTTCCCGGGCGCCTCGGGGAGCTGGTATTCGGAGGCGAATGCCAGACACCGATCGTGCGGGCGGCCCATGGGGACTCCAGTGGAGTGCGGGGTGCCGCCTGGCTTGCCCGGAGCCGTGTCTGAGCAGACGAGACACCAGGCATCAGATCAACC
>NZ_CAJXGF010000174.1 GCF_913053745.1 uncultured Nitratireductor sp. | reverse complement strand
GCCAGACGATGCGTCGCGGCGCGACGGGCAGGTTTGCGTCGCCGCTGAGCGACGCGCCGAGCTGGCCGAGCGCCAGAACGACGCCGCCCGCCAGCCCCACCTGAACCAGTGTCAGAACCAGTGCGCGGGCCGGATCGAAGTCGAAACGCAGCGCCTGATAGATCGCCACTTCCAGTGTCGTCGCGCGCGGCCCGCCGCCAAGCAGCAGCACGATGGTGAACGAGGTGACGCACAGCATGAAGACGAGGCCGGCAATGCCGGGCAGGGCGGCGCGCATGGCCGGCCATTCGAGAAAGCGGAAGGAGGCGCGCGCGCCCATGCCCAATTGAGCCGCAAGGCGCCATTGGTCGGCGGGAACGCTTTCCAGCGCGTTCAGGAACAGGCGCGCCGCCAATGGCATATTGAAAAAGACGTGTGCGACCAGAATACCCGAAAGTCCGTAGATCCCGGGCCAGCGCGCATCGAGGATCGCCGAAAAGACCGGGGCGAAGAAGCCGGCGCGGCCGTAAAGCGCGAGAACGCCGAGCGCCGCCACGATGGCCGGCAGTGCAAGCGGCACCGCGAACAGACGCAGAATGAAAGCCCGACCCGGAAAAACCGGGTGCCGGGCCAGCGCGCGCGCCAGAAGGATCGCCGGCACGACGGAGAGCACCGTCGACAGCAATGCCTGCCACAGCGTGAAACGGGCAATCCGCAGAAGATAGGTGTCGAATGCCGCGAACGCGCCCGGGCCTTGGCGCATGGCTTCAACGGCCAGGCCGGCGAAGGCTCCGCCGATAAGCAGGCCGACGGCACCGAGCGCGAGCCGACCCGCTGCTATGCGTCTGTCCATGACGGGTGCGCGGGACAGGGTCAGCGGCTCATCACCGAAAGCCATTCATCGACCCAGGCCTTACGGTTTTCGGCCACTTCTTCAGGGGTGAATTCGAGCGTTTCGTCCGGTTTCACGAGCGCGTCGAACACCGGGTTGAGCGGTTCCGACGTCTCGCCAGCCGGGAACATCCAGTTCGTCTCGGGAATGGCATCCTGAAAACCGGGACCGGTCATGAAGGCGAGGAACTCCTGCGCCAGCGGGTTCTTGGCGCCTGTCACGGTCTGTGCCGCCACTTCCACCTGCAGGTAATGTCCTTCGGCGAAACCGGCCGCCTTGTAGCGCTCTGTGTCTTCGGCGATCCGGTGATAGGCGGGCGAAGTGGTGTAGGAGAGTACCATCGGCACCTCGCCGCTGGTGAACAGGCCGTAGGCCTCGCTCCAACCCGGTGTCACCGTCAGCACCTTGTCCTGCAGCTTGCTCCAGGCGCCGGCTGCATCGTCGCCATAGACCGCCTTGACCCAGAGCAGCAGGCCGAGACCCGGCGTGGACGTGCGCGGGTCCTGAATGGCGATTTTCAGGTCGCTGTCGCTTTCCACCAGTTCTTTCAGGCTCGCCGGCGGCGTCTCGATGACCTCGGTGTCGTAGACGAAGGCGAAATAGCCGTAATCGAAGGGTACGAATGTGTCGTTTTCGAAGTCGCCGGGCACCGACACTTTCGTCATGTCGATGCCATGCGGGGTGAACAGGCCGGTCTCACGCGCCTCGTGTATGAGATTGTTGTCGAGGCCCAGTACGATGTCGGCTTTGGTCGATTCCCCCTCGAGCTTCACGCGGTTCAAGAGGGCCACGCCATCCGCCACGGAAACGAACTCCACATCGCAGCCGCACTCAGCTTCGAACGCCTTTTCCACGAGCGGGCCCGGACCCCAATCGGAGGTAAAGCTTTCATAGGTGTAGACGGTGAGCTTGCCCTGCGCGGCCGCGTGACCTGCCATGGCCAGCATGCCGAGCGCTATCGTGGAAATCAGGGTGGTCGCGCGCATATGCGCCTCCTCTCGTTTTGTTGGGGAATGAGGCGCCGTCGTTAAAGCGTCTAATCCCTCCGCCGGTGCAAACCGGATCAGGTTCGGCGGGTTAGCCGGGTTTCCCCAAGCCTCTCAGCCGGCAATGCGCCGGCACCCCGTTAGAGCGACCGGGAAAATAGGGCGCGGCAGGGATCGGTGCAAGGGGCCTGAAAAGCGCGAACGCCGTTGGCGCGCGCGCGCCGGCATGATATGGGCCTCGCCCATGAGCCGATTAACCCTTCTCCTCGGTGGAGATCTCACACGCACCCCGGCGCTCGACGCTGAAATTGCAGGCAGCCGCATTATCGCTGCCGACTCGGGCATGCGTCACGCCGCTCTGCTCGGCGTCACCCCCGAACTGTGGGTGGGAGATTTTGATTCCGTTCCGCCGGAGTTGAGCGATGCCTACAGTCACGTACCGCGTCGCCGATTTCCGCCTGAAAAGGACAAGACGGATGGGGAGTTGGCCATCGCAGTCGCGCTTGAAGCCGGTGCGACCAGCCTGCTCCTGGCCGGTGCGTTCGGCGGCTCGCGGCCCGATCACATGTTCCTGCATCTGGCACAGGCGATTCAACTCTCGGAACGGGGCGTCAACGCCAAGCTGACCAGTGGCAGGCAGGAGGGCGTTCCGCTGGTGCCGGGTGAACGCCGCAGCTTCGAATATCCGCAGGACATGCTGTTTTCGATCCTCGGCTTCTCGGCCCTTGCAGGCCTCACCGTCGAGGGAGCGAAATGGCCGCTTGACGCGGTAGAGGTTCCCTTCGGCTCGTCCTTGACGCTTTCCAATGTGGTGGACGGTGCGCTTGCGGTCACTTTGATGCAGGGGAGGGCGCTTTTCGTTGCGCATCTTTCCAATGACGGAGAACGCTGAGTCATGGCGCCGCCTCTCCTGAAGCTCGATGGCATCCGCTTGACCTTCGGCGGCACGCCGTTGCTCGATGGTGCATCTCTCATGATCGGTCCGGGCGAGCGTTTGGCGCTGGTCGGCCGCAACGGCTCCGGCAAGTCGACACTCCTGAAAATTGCCGCCGGTCTGATTGAGCCGCAGGATGGCGAGATTTTCCGTCAACCGACAGCGACCGTGCGTTACCTGCGGCAGACGCCCGATTGGGAGGGTTTCCCGACAGTGCGCGCCTATGTTGAAGCCGGGCTCGGACCGGCCGATGACCTGAACCGCGTGGCGCTGGTGATCGACCGGCTCGGTCTGACCGGCGATGAAGATCCAGCGACGCTTTCGGGTGGCGAGGCGCGCCGCGCAGCGCTTGCCCGGGTGCTTGCTCCCGAGCCGGATCTGCTCTTGCTCGACGAGCCGACGAACCATCTCGATCTCGCCACCATCGAGTGGCTTGAGCAAGAGTTGCAGCGCACCTCGTCTGCGCTCGTCACCATTTCGCACGACCGCCGTTTTCTCGAGAATGTCAGCCGCTCTACTGTCTGGCTCGACCGGGGGGTGACACGCCGGCTCGACAAGGGCTTCGCTCATTTCGAAGATTGGCGCGACCAGGTTCTGGAAGAGGAAGAGCGCGACCAGCATAAGCTGGCCCGCCAGATCGAGCGCGAGGAACACTGGCTACGCTACGGTGTTACCGCGCGCCGCAAGCGCAATGTGCGCCGTTTGGGCGAGCTGCAAGCCCTGCGCGCCAGGCAGCGGAACCATCGCGGTGTTGAGGGCGTGGCCACCATGGCGGCGAGCGACGCCGCCGAATCCGGCAAGCTTGTGATCGAAGCGAAAGGCCTCGCCAAGTCTTATGACGGGCTTGAGGTTGTGAAGGATTTTTCCACGCGCATCTTGCGCGGCGACCGCATAGGTCTCGTCGGGCCGAATGGCGCCGGCAAGACGACGCTGATCAATCTCCTCACAGGCAAGCTCGCGCCGGACCTTGGTACGCTGCGGCTCGGGGCCAATCTAGAAACCGCCATACTGGACCAGAAGCGCGCGCTCGATCCGAAGGAGACGCTGTCGCATTTCCTGACCGATGGCCGGGGCGACAGCGTCGTGGTCAACGGGCAGGAGCGGCATGTCGTCTCCTACATGAAGGATTTTCTGTTCAAACCGGAGCAGGCGCGTACCCCCATCCGCGAGCTTTCCGGCGGCGAACGCGCGCGGCTGGTCCTGGCCCGACTTTTGTCACGACCGGCCAATCTCCTCGTGCTTGACGAACCGACCAACGATCTCGACATGGAGACGCTAGACCTTCTGCAGGAGCTCGTGGAGGGGTTTCCAGGCACAGTGCTTCTGGTCAGCCATGATCGCGATTTCCTCGACCGCACGGTGACGAGCACGCTCGCGCCGGTCGGCAATGGCCGCTGGATCGAATATGCCGGCGGCTACTCCGACATGATGGCGCAGCGTAAAGGCGAGGAGCTGGAGCGACGCAAGGCGCGCAGTGCCGAGCAGCAGAAAACGAAGCCCGCGGGCAATGCGGCGGCTTCGAAAGCCGGTTCGAGGAAGCTCTCCTACAAGCAGAAATTTGCGCTTGAGACGCTGCCCAAAAAGATCGACACGCTCGCGGACGAGATTGCGGCCCTGGAAGAAAAGCTGGCGGATCCGGACCTTTACACGCGCGATGCCGCCGCCTTTCAGCGTTTTTCCAAAGATCTCGACGACAGGCGTGCAAGCCGGGAAACGCTGGAAGAGGAATGGCTGGAACTGGAAATGCTGCGTGAGGAGATCGAGGGCGCGTGACGTTTTGCAACGCCTTCACCGGCTGCTAACCGGTTCGGTTCACAATGGGTGCAATTTCAGGAATGAGCGCTCATGGACCAGGAATTTCTCGTTTCCGCAAAATCCGACCTTCAGAAGGCTCGCACCGACTGGCTTGCGACGCTGGCCAATGAGCGTCGCCTTTCCAACTTGACTGTCGACGCCTATGAGCGCGATACGCGGCAATTCCTGCAGTTTCTGACAGGCCATTGCGGGGAGGCGCCGGGCCTTTCCGACATCGCCGAACTGCGTCCGGCGGATCTGCGCGCCTTTCTCGCTTTTCGGCGCGGCAACGGGGCCGGTGCGCGCACACTCGGGCGCGGCCTTGCGGGGGTGCGCTCCTTGCTGCGTTATCTCGAGCGGCGTGGGCTCGTAAATGCGGCCGCCGCAGCAGCGCTGAAAGCGCCGCGCGCACCTCGCGCGTTGCCCAAACCGCTGACGGCCGTGGATGCGCGTAAGGTCGCTTCGGGCGCGGGGCAACTGGCCGAGGAACCGTGGATTGCCGCGCGCAATGCTGCCGTGTTCACGCTTCTTTACGGTGCCGGGCTTCGCATTTCCGAGGCCTTGGGGCTGTCGGGCGGCCAGGTCGCGGATATTCGCCAGGGCGCGCTGCGCATAACGGGAAAGGGCGGCAAGACGCGGCTTGTGCCGGTCCTGCCCGTAACGGTTGAGGCGATCGCCGAATATCGGCGTCTTTGCCCATATCACCTGGAGGCTGACAAGGCGCTCTTTCGCGGCGCACGGGGAGGGGCTCTGCAGCCGGCCATCATTCAGCGCGAGATGAAGCGCATGCGCTCCGCTCTCAACCTGCCGGAGACGGCAACGCCGCATGCGTTGCGGCACTCCTTCGCCACGCATCTTCTCGGGCGGGGTGGCGATCTGCGGGCGATTCAGGAGCTTCTCGGTCACGCAAGCCTCTCCACCACACAGGTTTATACCGGTGTCGACACGACACGATTGTTGGAGATCTATGATGCGGCTCACCCGCGCGCCTAGGCCATTGTCTCGAATTGGCCACGGTCGATTAACGGTTTTGCCGTGTTTTGCGGTCATGCTCTCCGCATGAAAACACACGCCAAAGCCACCGCCGCGCCGATTGTCGAACGGGTTGCCGACCGCCTGTTTCTGTGTGCGGCAGCCTTTCCGTTGTTTCTCCTGCTCGCTCTGGTCGTCGGCCTGCTTTTCGCAACGCCGGCGAAGGCCGAAGACATTGCTTGCACTGGCGAGAACCTTTTGACGGAGCTTGCCAAGGAAGACCCCGCGATACTCGAAGATGTGCGGCGGCGGGCGGCGGCGACGCCGAACGGCAAGGGCCTTTTGTGGCGGGTGGAAAAGGAGGGCATCGAGCCCTCCTATCTTTTCGGCACCATGCATATGAGCGATCCGCGCGTTGCGGTTTTACCAGAGGACGCCCGGAAAGCTTTCGAGGGGGCCGAGCGGGTGGTCATCGAGACCACGGATATTCTCGATCAGTCGAAAATGGCGGCAGCCATGTTCAAACGGCCCGAGCTAATGATGTTCACCGGTGACGAGACACTGGGCGATCATTTCAGCGACGAGGAACGCCAGACGGTTGCCGATGCCCTGGCCGAACGCGGCATACCGTTTGCGAGCGTCAAGAAGATGAAGCCGTGGATGCTGATTTCGCTCGTGGCCCTGCCGACCTGCGAGATTGAGCGCAAGGAGGCGGGCATGCCGATTCTCGACCTCAAGCTTGCGCAGGATGCGGAGAATGCCGGCAAGGAGTTGCTCGGCCTCGAGACGGCTGTCGAGCAACTCGACGCCATGGCCTCTCTGCCGATGGAGATGCATGTGCGCGGCCTGGTGGAGACACTGGCCCTGGGAGACGGTCTGGACGACGTGATGGAAACGATGGTTTCGCTTTACACGGAGGGCGAGACGGGCATGTTCTGGCCGCTCATCCGGGTTGCGATCCCGGAGCAGGAAGGCGCTGCGGGCGATTATGCGGCGTTCGACCAGGCGATGGTGAAGGCGCGCAACGGCACCATGGCGGAGCGGGCCGTGCCCATCCTCGAGCGCGGCGAGGCATTCATTGCCGTGGGCGCATTGCATCTGCCCGGAGAGGAGGGACTCATCGAGCTTCTTCGCGGGGACGGTTACACCGTCGAGGCTGTTCGGTAAATTTAGGGTTCCGGCTAATTAATTGCATGTTATCGTTCCAGCGGCGTCGGGGGAGCGCCACTTGGAGTGCCGTCATGCATGAAGATGACGATAGAAGGAAATCCGTGCGTCACGCTGGTGGCGGGTCGGAAGGAACGCGAGGTTTCGTGATCGGTGCCGTTGGCGCCGCGATCGTCATACTCGTTATCATGGCGTTTTCGGGAACCGGTTTCTTCGGCGAGGACGCCGGCTCGCCCGATGCCGCGTCCGACAGCGTCCCCACGGGAGACGGCGGATAGCGGAAAGCCCCGAAGTTCACGCTCCGGGGCTTTTGTTTGCGTGAAAATGCGCGATTACATGTGGATCGGTTTGGCGAAAGTGGCAAGCGCGGCTTCCTTGACCGATTCCGACATGGTCGGGTGGGCGTGGCAGGTGCGCGCCAGGTCTTCCGACGAGCCGCCGAATTCCATCAGAACCGCTGCCTCGTGGATCATTTCGCCGGCGCCGAAGCCGACGATATGAACGCCGAGCACACGATCCGTCTTCTTGTCGGCAAGCACTTTCACGAAGCCGTCCGTCTTGAGCATGGAGCGTGCGCGACCATTGGCCGAGAAAGGGAACTTGCCGGCGTTGTATTCCACGCCCGCCTTCTTGAGCTCGTCCTCGGTCTTGCCGACGGACGCGACTTCCGGGCTCGTATAGACGACGCTGGGGATGACATCGTAATTCACGTGTCCGGCCTGGCCCGCCAGGATCTCGGCCACGGCCACTCCTTCGTCTTCCGCCTTGTGCGCCAGCATGGGACCGGCGATCACGTCGCCGATGGCATAGATACCCTCGACATTGGTCTGGAAACGCTCGTCGGTTTTGATGCGGCCGCGTTCGTCGAGTTCGACGCCTGCCGAGTCGAGACCAAGGCCTTCGGTGTAGGGTTTGCGGCCTGTTGCCACCAGAACCACCTCGGCCTCGACCGTCTCGGCATCGCCGCCCTTCGCGGGCTCGAAGGTCACCTTCGCGCCCTTGCCGGCCTTGGCCACGTCCGTGACCTTGGCGCCCAGCTTGAAATCGAAGCCCTGCTTGCCGAGCATGCGCTGGAACTGTTTGGCCACGTCGCCGTCCATGCCGCCGAGGATGGTGTCGAGATACTCGACCACCGTCACCTTTGCGCCGAGACGCGACCAGACGGAGCCGAGTTCCAGGCCGATCACGCCGCCGCCGACGACGATCATGCGCTCCGGCACCTTGGAAAGCTCCAGCGCGCCGGTGGAAGAGACGATCACCTTCTCGTCGAACTTCACGTCGATGCCGGGAATGCCGGCGACATCGGAGCCCGTGGCGATGACGATGTTCTTCGTCTCCACGGTCTCTTCCTTGCCGTCGTCGGCTTTTACGGTCACCTTGCCCTTGTCTGCAACACTGCCCAAGCCGCGATAAACGTCGATTTTGTTCTTCTTCATCAGGAAGTCGAGGCCCTTGGTGTTCTGCTCGACCGTCTTGACGCGGTGTTCCATCATCTTCTTGAGGTTGAGCTTGGGCTTGCCCACCTCGACGCCGAGATCGGCGAGGCCGTGGCCCGCCTCCTCGAACATTTCCGTGGCATGCAGCAGCGCCTTGGAGGGAATGCAGCCTACATTGACGCAGGTGCCGCCATGGGTGGAGAGCTTCTCGACCACAGCCGTCTTGAGGCCGAGCT
>NZ_CAJXGF010000173.1 GCF_913053745.1 uncultured Nitratireductor sp. | reverse complement strand
AAGCGCGGCGGCAACGCCGCTTCAGGCCGAGGAGGGCGTGACACTGCCGGAGCTTCTTCCTGGCGAACAGGTGGTAGAGGATTACGGCACGCTCAGCCTGTCGCTCAAGGCGCATCCCGTTTCCTTCCTGCGTGAGCAACTTGAGAAGCGCCGCGTCCTGAAAACCCGCGCCCTTGCCGAGACACCGGCGGGTCGCTTCGTGCGCGTTTCCGGTCTCGTTCTGGTGCGTCAGCGCCCCGGCACGGCAAGCGGCGTTATTTTCATGACGCTCGAAGACGAAACCGGCATCGCCAACGTCATCGTCTGGCCGCGTGTCTTCCAGCGCTTTCGCCGCATCGTCTTCGGCGCGCGCATGGTCACCGTAGAGGGTGTTCTGCAGAAAGAGAACGAGGTCATCCACGTGGTCGCCCGCCGCCTGATCGACACGACGCCGGATCTCTTCGCCGCAATGTCCGATCCAGAACTGGAAAACGAGGCGCAGGAAAAGACCGCAACGGCGCAGAATCTCTGGCGCCACCCGCGCGACGTGCGCGTTCTGCCGAAAGGTCGCAACTTTCATTGATCCGGCCGAAGGCGGTCCCGCATTGCCAATCCGCTCGCATAACGCTACTGCCTGAGCGGAAAAAATTGGGAGGCTTTTCATGATCCTTTGCTGCGGCGAGGCGCTGATCGACATGCTGCCGCGTCATTCCACCGAGGATGAGGCAGCCTTTGCGCCCTACACCGGCGGCGCGGTCTTCAACAGCGCCATCGCTATCGCGCGTCTCGGTGTGCCTTGCGGTTTCTATACCGGGCTTTCCGACGATCTGTTTGGCCGGATGCTGCGCGAAAAGCTTACGGAAAGCGACGTCGACCTCAGCCTTGCCAGAATATCGAGGCGCCCGACGACGCTTGCTTTCGTGACGCTGGTCGACGGCCAGGCCGAATACAACTTCTATGACGAAGGCACTGCCGGCCGCATGCTCGCGCTCTCCGATCTTCCGGAGATAGGCACGGACGTATCGGCGCTCCTGTTCGGCGGCATCAGCCTCGTCTCGGAGCCTTGCGGCTCCACCTATGAGACGCTGATGACACGCGAAAGCGCAGATCGCGTCATCATGCTCGATCCAAACATTCGGCCCGCCTTCATCACCGATACCGCGGGCCATCGCGCCCGCATCGAACGCATGGTGGCCATGTCCGACATCGTCAAGATTTCCGCCGACGATCTCGAATGGTTCGGCGAAACAGGCAGCGCCGACCAGATCGTCGCCCGCTGGCTGGAACGCGGACCCGGCCTCGTCATCCTCACTGACGGCGGCAAGGGCGCGACGGCCTATACAAAATCGCAAAAGCACTTCGTCGCCGCCAACCCGGTTCAGGTGGTCGACACGGTGGGCGCCGGCGACACGTTCAACGGCGCGCTTCTGGCAGCCCTCGAAATGGCGGGACTTCTGACGAAAGAAAAGATCGCCGCACTCGACACGGAGCAGATTTCGAACGCCATCGCCTTTGCGGCACGCGCGGCCGCCATAACCGTTTCGCGCGCCGGCGCCAATCCGCCCTGGAAAGAGGAGCTTTCGGCGGCCTGATCAGCCAGCGCCTTCCGCGACGAAGGAAGGGCTTACAAAGGCTTCCAGCCCCTCGCCTCCCTTGGGTCCGTAGGTGAGCGGTGCGCCGTCAAGCGTGCGCGCCATGCCGCCCGCCGCCCGCAGCACGGCATCTCCCGCCGCGGTGTCCCACTGCATTGTGCGGCCGAAACGCGGATAAAGATCCGCGTCGCCTCGCGCGATCATGCAGAATTTCAGCGACGAGCCGATCGAGACGGTTTCGGCGTCGGGATAGCGGGCGATGAAAGCGCGCGTTTCGTCGGTACAATGGGAACGGCTGGCGAGAATCGCAGGCGGTGTCCGGCGCGGGCGCGCCTTTATGCTCCGGCGTTCCTGCGGCTGGCCGGCCGTCACCGGGATTTCGAATGCCGCATCGGATCGCGCGGAGTAAAGCAGGTTGCGGGCGGGCGCATAGACAACGCCGATCACAGGCGCGCCATTGCGGATCAAACCGATATTGACGGTAAAATCCGGACGCCGCGCGATGAATTCCCGCGTACCGTCGAGCGGATCGACCAGAAGAAAATTGCCATCGCCACAGGCTGGAATGACGCCGCCCGATGCAGCCTCTTCCGAAACGCAGGGCGTTCCAAGACCCACCTTCGCGAATCCACCGAGGATCACGCGTTCCGCAGCGCGATCGGCCGCCGTCACCGGTGTGTCGTCGGCCTTCTGCTCCACTTCGAAGCCCGCCTCGTAGTGCTGCATGATCGCGGCACCGGCTGCCAGTGCCAGGTCCTCGAACAGCGCCAGCAGCGACGCATCATCCTTCAACATGCCCATGGGCCAGTCAGTCTTCCCCGCTCAGGCGATCAGCAATAGCCGCGTTCCTTGAGCCAGGCCTCCACCTCGTCGACCAGTTCTTCCGGCGCGCGGGCCGTCGTCTCGATGTGGATATCAGGCCTTTCCGGCGTCTCATAGGGGGAATCGACACCCGTGAAGTTCACGATCTCGCCATTGAGCGCCTTGGCATAAAGGCCCTTCGGATCGCGCCTTGCGCATTCCTCGAATGGCGTATCGACGAAGACTTCGACGAATTCGTCCTCGTTCATGAGTTCGCGTGCCATCCGCCGCTCGGCCCGGAAGGGCGAGATAAAGGACACGAGTACGATCAGCCCGGCATCCGCCATCAGCTTCGCGGTTTCGGCCACGCGGCGGATGTTTTCCACCCGGTCCTCGTCCGTAAAGCCGAGATCCCGGTTCAGCCCGTGGCGAATGTTGTCGCCATCCAGAACATAGGTGTGCCGGCCGGCCGCATGCAGCTTCTTTTCCAACAGGCTGGCGATGGTGGATTTGCCCGAGCCCGAAAGCCCGGTGAACCACAGAACTGCCGGCTTCTGATGCTTGAGCTCCGCGCGCGACTGGCGTGTCACGTCGAGCGCTTGCCAGTGAATGTTGGCCGCGCGGCGCAAAGGCCGCTGGATCATGCCGGCACCGACCGTTGCGTTGGTCAGTCGGTCGATCAGAATGAAGGCTCCCGTGGTGCGGTTGTCGCTGAAGGCATCGAAGGCGATCGGCGCCTGCAGCGAGAAATTGCACAGCCCCACCTCGTTCAGATCGAGGCTCGTCGCCGCTTCTTCGGCGAAATTGTTGATGTTGCGGCGATGCTTGAGCTGGCTCACCGTCGCCGAAACCTCGTCGGTCTCGGTACGCAGGATATAGAGCGCCCCGGCAGGAGCGGCTTTTCGTCGAACCACACCAGCGTTGCCGAAAACTGGTCGGCCACATGCGGCCGCGCCTCCGGCGTTACCAGCAGGTTGCCGCGCGAGAGCTCCACCTCGTCTTCCAGCAAAAGCGTGACCGCCTGCCCCTCGGCCGCCGTCTCGAGATCGCCGTCTTGCGTCACGATGCGGCGGATCCGTGTCTGCTTGCCCGACTTGGCGACAGCCACCCGCTCGCCCACGCCGATGCGGCCGGCGGCCACCGTGCCGGAGAAGCCGCGAAAGTCGAGATTGGGCCGCGACACGTATTGCACCGGGAAGCGGAATGGTTTTCCGTCCGCTTCGGCCTCGATATCGACGGTCTCCAGATGCTCCAGAAGAGACGGCCCCTCATACCACGGCGTCTTGCCCGACGAGCGGATGACATTGTCGCCATAGCGCGCCGACATAGGGATCGGCCGGATCGTGTCGAAGCCCAGATCTTCGGCAAAGGCGCGATACTCCGCCGCGATCCGCTCGAACACCGCCTCGTCGAAAGCGACCAGATCGATCTTGTTCACCGCAAGCACGATGTGGCGGATGCCCAGAAGCGATGCAATCATCGAATGCCGTCGCGTCTGCGGCAGGATGCCTTGCCGCGCGTCCACCAGCACGATGGCTACGTCCGCCGTGGATGCGCCCGTCGCCATGTTGCGGGTGTATTGCTCGTGGCCCGGCGTGTCGGCGACGATGAACTTGCGGCGCGGCGTGGAGAAGAAGCGATAGGCCACATCGATGGTGATGCCCTGCTCGCGCTCGGCTTCCAGCCCGTCCACCAGAAGCGCGAAGTCGATCTCGTCACCGGCCGTGCCGTGCTTTTTGGAATCGCTCTCCAGAGCGGCAAGCTGGTCCTCGAAGATAAGCTTGGTGTCGAAGAGAAGCCGCCCGATAAGGGTCGATTTGCCGTCATCGACCGACCCGCAGGTGAGAAAGCGCAGGAGCCCCTTGTTCTCCTGCCCGGCCACATAATCGCGAATATCGACGAGATTGTCGTCGTCGTCTTCTCGCAGAAGCGCTGTGTTGGCAGTCAACATATCAGAAATATCCCTCGCGCTTCTTCTTTTCCATGGAGCCCGCCTCGTCACGGTCGATCAGGCGGCCCTGCCGTTCAGAGGTGCGGGCCGTCAGCATCTCGCCGACGATTTCCTCGAGCGAGGCGGCGGTGGACGGGATCGCGCCGGTCAGCGGATAGCAGCCAAGCGTACGGAAGCGCACCATGCGCTCCTCCACCTTCTCGCCCGGCTGAAGCCGCATCCGGTCGTCATCGACCATGATGGTCATGCCGCCCCGATCGACCACCGGTCGCTTTGCCGCGAGATAGAGCGGAACGATGGGAATATTTTCTTGCAAAATGTACTGCCAGATGTCCTGCTCGGTCCAGTTGGAAAGCGGGAAGACGCGGATCGATTCGCCCTGCGCGACACGCGTGTTGTAGATCTTCCACATTTCCGGGCGCTGGTTCTTGGGGTCCCAGCCATGGCCCGCCGAGCGAAAGGAGAAGATGCGTTCCTTGGCACGGCTCTTTTCTTCGTCGCGCCGCGCGCCGCCGAAAGCGGCGTCGAAATCGTATTTGTCCAGCGCCTGGCGCAGCGCCACCGTCTTCATCACATGAGTGTGCGTGTTGGAGCCGTGATCGAACGGGTTGATCCCCTCGCGCACGCCCTCCTCGTTCACATGAACCAGGAGATCGAACCCCTTCTCCTTTGCCATCCGGTCGCGAAACGCGATCATCTCGCGAAACTTCCAGGTGGTGTCCACATGCAGGAAGGGAAAAGGCGGCTTCGCCGGATAGAACGCCTTCATCGCCAGATGCATCAGCACGGACGAATCCTTGCCCACGGAATAAAGCATCACCGGCTTGGAAAAGGTCGCCGCCACTTCGCGGAAGATGTGGATCGCCTCGGCTTCCAGCCTGTCGAGATGGGTAAGGACTGCCGGCATGTCTTCGCCTTCGCATCTGTGTCGCTGCGGTCGGAGCCGTCAAGGCCTCCGGATCGTCTTCTTGGGTACCATGCGGTTTTCCGGCCTCTCAAGGCGCGCACGCCCAACCTCACCCCGGTTTGCGAGGCGCTTTTTGCGTTGTTTCCATCAAAGGGGAAAAGGCATTTCAGAATGCAAAAAAGGCCCGTTTTCACGGGCCTTTTCGGTGTCTCGGATGCTCTCCGGCTCACTCGGCGATTGCACCGCGTATGGTTTCGATCACGCGATCCTGGTCGCTCTCTGCCAGATAGGGGTGCATCGGCAGGCACAGGATGCGGTGCGGCAGGCTCTCCGAGACGGCGAGCCCGCCCGGCGCTCTGGCATACATGTCATAAGCCTTTTGCAGGTGCAGCGGCTTCTCGTAATAGACGACCGAGGGGATACCCGCCTCGCCAAGGCGCTTGCGCACCAGATCGCGCTTTTCGGTCTCGATGGCATATTGCGCCCAGGCCGAGCGGTGGCCCTCCGGCATCACCGCCACCTTCACAACATCGCCGAGCCCCTCGGCATAGCGTGCGGCGACCTTCTGGCGCGCCTCCATCTCGTCTTCGAGGATCGCCAGTTTCTCGATCAGGATCGCCGCCTGGATCGTATCGAGGCGCGAGTTTAGGCCCACGCGCACATTGTCGTACTGGCTCTCGCCCTTGCCGTGGAAGGCAATGGAGCGCAGCACTTCGGCCAAATCGTCATCGTCGGTGAACATCGCACCGCCGTCCCCGTAGCAGCCAAGCGGCTTTGCCGGGTAGAAACTGGTCGAAGCCACGTGACCGAAAGCACCGCAGCGCTTGTTGCCGAGCGAGCCGCCGATGGACTGGGCCGCGTCCTCGACGATGCGCAAACCCTCACGAGCCGCAATCGCCTCGATGGCGGCATAATCCGCCGCAAGGCCGAACAGGTCGACCGGGATCACGGCTTTCGGCGTCAGCCGCCCTTCCGCCTTGATGTGTTCGATGGCTGCCGTCAGGCTCTCCGGATCCATATTGTAGGTGTCGGCATCGATTTCGACGAAAACCGGCTCCGCGCCCGCCAGCGCCACGACCTCCGCCGTCGCCGCAAAAGTGAAGCTCGGGCAGAACACGGCGTCGCCCGGCCCGATGCCATAGGCCATCAGCGGCATCAAAAGCGCGTCTGTGCCGTTTGCACAGGCAATCGCGTGCTTTGCGCCCACATAAGCGGCGATTTGTTCTTCAAATCTGCCAACGTCCGGCCCCAGAATATAACGTCCTTCGGCCACGACCCTGTCGATTGCGGTCGCCAGCTTGTCCTTAATGCGCTCACGCTGAGCGCCGAGATCGATGAATTGCATTTGTTGCCCAATCGGTTGCGGGCTGATTCTGCGTTAGCCCCGCCCGTTGAATAGGGGGGCGACGGACGCTCTGCAAGCAAAGCGACTCTTCAAACTGATATGCCAACTGTTACACGAGGTGAACGGTCGGTCATGCAACGCTTTCCGTGGTTGTGAATTTTGCGACCGTGCGCATTTATCGCCGCAATCCGGTTCTTGATTGCATGCGCGCGATGAGGGGCCTGCCCCTAACAAAACGTCAATCAATCATTGCAATGCTCGACAATTGAAGAGCATTGTTCATCTCCAGGAAAATCCAGGAAGGAAAGTATGGGCGCCCCTTTCAAAGCGTACGACGTTCGCGGCCGCATTCCGGCTGAAATCAATGTTCCCTTCGCCTATCGCTTTTCGCAGGCGCTCAAGCAGAGCCTCAACCCTGGACTGGTGGTCGTCGGTCACGACATGCGTATCGACAGTCCGGCCCTTGCCGAAGCGCTGACCCAGGGGCTTCTCGACAGTGGCGTCGATGTGAAGCCGGTCGGCCGTTGCGGCACGGAAGAGGTGTATTTTCACACCGCGGCCAGCGGCGCTGACGCCGGTCTGATGGTGACCGCGAGCCACAATCCGCCCGACTACAACGGCATCAAGATGGTGCTGAAAGGCGCATCCGCCGCCACGCCCGACAATGCCTTCAACCCCATCGAAGAGATTGTGCGCTCGGACGCTGTCCTTCAGCCGGTTGCCGATTATGCCGCGCGCGGTGCCCTGCACGGGTTGTGTGACCGCGATGCCTATATAGGGCGCCTTCTCGACGAGGTGGCGGGCCAGAAGCTGAAGCCGATGAAGATCGTCTGCCATGCCGGCAATGGCTGTGCAGGCCCCATCATCGACCTTCTGGAAAAGCACCTGCCCTTTACCTTCATAAAGATCGACCATGAGCCCGACCCCCGCCTGCCCAACGGTGTGCCGAACCCGCTGCTCCCCGAAAAGCGCGAAAAGGCCAGCAAGGCGGTGATCGAGCATGGCGCCGATCTCGCCATCGCCTGGGACGGCGATTTCGACCGTTGCTTTCTCTACGACCACAAAGGCCGCTTCGTGGAAGGCTATTACCTGGTCGGCATGATCGCCCAGTCCCTGCTTGCTAAGAATCCGGGGGGCACCATCCTCTACGATCCGCGCCTGACCTGGAATACGGTCGATGTGGTGGAGAGCGCCGGCGGCGTGGCCAAGCCCTGCCGCACGGGCCATGCCTATTTCAAGAAGATGATGCGTGAGGAAAACGCCATCTATGGCGGTGAGATGAGCGCGCACCATTATTTCCGCGACTTCGCCTATTGCGATTCGGGCATGCTTGCTTGGCTCGACGTGGTGGCTGAGCTTTCCGCCAGCGGCACGACGCTCGCCGAGCGCCTGGAAGAGCGCATTGCCGCCTATCCATGCTCAGGCGAGATCAACTTCACCGTTTCGGACGCAGCCGAGGTGCAGGCCCGCATCTCCAATCACTACATGCCGCAGAATCCCGAAATCGAGAGTCAGGACGGTCTCGGCATGGTGTTCGACGACTGGCGCTTCAACCTGCGCGCCTCCAACACCGAACCCCTGCTTCGCCTCAACGTGGAAACCCGCGGCGACAAGGCGCTGTTGAAGGCAAAGGTGGACGAACTGCGCGGGATGATCGAGGGAGCGGGCTGAACGACGTTCTCAAAAGGGCCAAACTGTCGCCCCTGGGGGCGATCCGCCGGAAGGATTGGCATATGTGCGGCATGTGCCAATCTGCTTTGGGACGCGGCCTCGGCCGAGCAGTATGCGCGAATCTGTCAGCGCCTGCCCGCCAGGGAAACATCGATGGTGGCTTCCCCCCCCCCCCCC
>NZ_CAJXGF010000172.1 GCF_913053745.1 uncultured Nitratireductor sp. | reverse complement strand
AGCGCTCGCCCGCGGCGGTGCTCTTTCCCCAGTTTGTGCCGGGCGATTGTCTGGTGCTGGGGGCACGACCCGGACAGGGCAAAACACGCCTGGCCCTGGAACTCGTGGTCGAGGCGCTGCGCAATGGTCGCCGCGGCGCGTTCTTCACGTTGGAATACACCGAGCGCGACATTGTCGAGCGGTTCGATACGCTGGGAGCGCAGGCAGCCCGCTTCGCCGATCGCTTCACATTCGATTGTTCCGATACCATTTGTGCCGATCGCATTGTGGGGACCCTTGCAAATGCGCCGCGCGGCACGCTGGCCGTGATCGACTATCTCCAGCTTCTCGATCAGAAGCGATCCAATCCTGCGCTGGCGGATCAGGTGCGCGCATTGCGCACGTTCGGTCGCGAAAGAGGCATCGTTTTCGTTTTCGTTTCGCAGATCGACCGCACCTTCGATCTGTCCGGCAAAGCTATCCCCGGTATGGATGACATTCGCCTGCCCAATCCCCTGGATCTCTCCCTGTTCGACAAAACCTGTTTCTTGAACGATGGCGAAGTGCGCTTTGAGGCCTCGGCAAGAACGGGTTAATCGGATCCGTTGGAAGGGAAGCGTTTTGCGCATGCGTTTTGCAGTGGCGCGCCTTGTGGCGTTTCACTGGGCGTCTGCCCGAAATGTCTGTATGTGAGCGAAAGAAACGAAGCGCGCGCGACGGGTCTTGTTGGCGCGTCTCGGGGGGCCTGCCTTGAAGCAGGAAGGCCTGCCACGCGGGCAGGCCAGGGCTTGTGGCGCCTTCAGCGGGCGCCGCTTGCCCGGGTCAGGGCGCAACCGCGAGGTTGACGGCCTTGGGACCTTTGCCGCGCTTGTCCGGCTCGGTCTCGAATGTGACCTTCTGGCCGTCTTCCAGGCCTGCCAATCCGGAAGCCTGAACGGCGGAAATATGAACGAACACGTCCTTCTCGCCATCATCCGGGGTGATGAACCCGTATCCCTTGGCTTGATTGAAGAACTTTACTGTACCACTCTGCGACATAGGAAGGAGTCCTTTCTCCCTGTATGCTGGTTTCGGCGGGCCAACCTCTTGACGGGTTTGTGTCCCATGGCTCATCGGTCGTTTACTGGGGGAGAAGAAACAGTCAGCTTCGCGCCTTTCATCGGGACCCGTGGTGCGGGCTTTTCGCCCGGACGAACATTTTGTCCTCGTTGCTTCGACGCGACTTCCCGGAGGGGCGTTCCTACCCGCTACCAGGGCATGCCATTCCAGTCTCCGGGCCGGCAAATGCCCGAATGGCAAGGAGCTTCTTCGATTTTGTCCAGGGGAGCAAGCGAAAGTTTTGTGAATAATACCAATTGCGAAGAACGATGCGCTTGCAATCTGTGCGGGCAAAGAAAAAGCGCGGCGAGTGAACGCCGCGCTCGATGCTTGCATGCAAGGTGTCTTGGGATCAGACAGCCGACAGGTTGACGGCTTTCGGGCCCTTGCCCATGCGATCGGGCTCGACCTCGAAGGAAACCTTCTGACCATCGGTAAGCGTGGTCATGCCGGAGCGCTCGACTGCGGAGATGTGTACGAACACATCCTTCGCGCCATCGTCCGGGGTGATAAAGCCGAAGCCTTTGCTCGCATTGAAGAATTTAACGGTGCCTGTCTGGGCCATTGGGAAACTCCTTTTCCCTTTGAGAGGTCGCATCTGCGCAACGCGCACAGGTTAGCGGTGGTTCGAGAGTTTGAAGAAAATCGGGGAAAGGGGCCGTCCAAATCATAAAGCTTCCAGTCTCCGGGTCTGCAATCACCCGAGCGCGGAGGAATCTATGGCACGAAAGGGAAATAGCTACAAGACTAAGCCCGGACCCGATTGACCCTGCCTTCGTGCCACGATGTCCCGCGCCTCAGCCTCGCGCGGCGGCTTCGATCTCGGCAAGGTCCAGTTTCACCATTTGAAGCATGGCTTCGGTGACGCGCCTCGCCGTGGCCGGGTCTGGATCGTTCACCAGCTCTCCAAGTCGCCTGGGTACGATCTGCCAGCAAAGTCCCCAGCGATCCTTGAGCCAGCCGCAATGCTCCGTCTCGCCTTCTTTGCCCAGAGCAGCCCAAAGACGATCGATCTCCGCCTGGGTTTCGCATTCGATCATGATCGAGAAACTGTGATTGAACGGATCCAGCGGCCCTGCCTCTATGCCCTGATAGCGCTGGTCGCCGAGTCTGAATCTCGCAATCTTCACACGTCCCGCCGGTCCGCTCGGCGTCTCGGCGGGAAGCGTCGTCAGGCTCTCGATCGTGGAGCCGGGGATGAGCGATGTGTAGAGACGAAGCGCGCGCTCCATGTCCTTCTCGAACCACAAATGTTGAATCACCTTCATGACTTCGTCCTTTCGTTTCTATGCAGCCCGTATGCAAAAGGACGGATGGGACGTCGCCATTCCGACTGGTAACGGTCATTTTCTGGACGCGATCGGCATTCCGGAAAGCGCGCTCCTCCGGTTCGCTGGCACTGCCGTGTGGACATGCCTCCGCAAATGGCTGGTCTTGCTCATGGGGAGCGGTGCGGATGCCGCTGAAGCATCATCCCAGCCCTGCGCTCCGGCGTCGCCATCCCCTGCGGGGCAACAGGGCTTGTCAGTTGCCCGATCCGGCGTCGAGCAGGGTCCCTGCATATCCGTTCGCGGCGACGGAAGAGCACAGGGAGCGCCATTCGCAACCGAGGCAGGCCTGCCGCGTCTTGCCTCCGGCAAAGGCGGTGCGCATGCGCTCAAGCAATTTCCGGTGCGGCCGCAGCCGCCGCCCGGCCTCTACGGGGTCGTCGAGCCAGCGCGTAAGCGCGATGGCGGCCCGCGCATCCCGTTCGCGCACGCGCGCACTCAGACAATGCGGCCGGGCCTCTTCGTTCAGAAGCGGGCTGCATATGTCGTCCGGGCCCTCGATCACGAGGACCGGCTCGCCTGAATTGAGACGCTCGACAATCCGATCGTAGTTGGCGGTGAAGGCGGGGCTGTAGCCCCGCCCCACATAAGTCAGCATGCACAGAAGATGATGCGCGCGCAGCCGCACTGTCATTCTGCGTCGCCGCATTTTGCAAGGCGCGACAGCGCCACGAGCGAAGCCGCGCCCAGCGCCGATTTCAGCACGCCGCCGATCACGAAAGGCGCGACGCCGAGCATGATGGCTTTTTCGGTGCCGATAAGACCGGCGAGCCACAGGCCGCCCATGGCGAGACAAAGCGCGTTTGCCGCCAGCATGGACGCGAAGGCGAGGAGGGGGCGTTGGGCGTTCCAGCCGCGTTCCCTCAGCGCGCCGACGAGCAGGGCCATGACCGGGAACGATGCCAGATAGCCGCCCGTCGGGCCTGCGAAATGCGCAAGGCCACCGGCACCGCCAGCCAGAACCGGCAGGCCGATCATCGCCTCCCCAAGCCAGGCGAGAATCGTCAATGTTCCCAGCCGCGCACCGTAAAGCGCGCCGATCATCGCCACGGCGAAAGTCTGCATCGTGACCGGTACCGGCACCATCGGCACTTCGATGCGCGAAGCGGCCGCGAGGAACAGTGTGCCGAGCATGACGGCGCTGGCCCTGAAGGCAAGCGACTTCTGGTCGAGCTGAAGCGCGCCGGCTTTGCCGATCAGTCCGGGGGCCTGCTGGGGTGCGAAACTTTGCGACATGGGAGCTCCTTTAAATTATAGATAATTATGTTGATTCATCTATTATTGAGTCCATATTCGCGTGCGCTTGGCAAGAGGGATGTGCGCAATCGCTGCAATTGCGCGCTCTTAATCCGCTCGGATGCCGCCCACGCCAGGCCTCTCGTTCGGGCCCGCCCGCGCTGTCGGCGCGCGTTGGAAGCGATCGGTTGGGGCAGGGGTATGGTTGGCGGTTCAGCCCTCGATGACGAACGCCTCGCGCCGCTTGCCGGAGGCCGTTTCCACCGGTTTGCGCCCGATCCACTGCACATGCCGGGCAAGCACCGCCGCGGCCGCGTCCACCTCGCCGCGCCGCAGGTGCTCCAGGATCGCGCGGTGGTCGCGGTCGGTGCGGGTTTCCCAGTTCGAGCGCCAGGCCGAAAAGAGGAAACGCGCGCTCGCTGCATGCAGGTCGTCGATTGCCGCCAGCAGGCGCGGCATGCCGCATGGTGTGAGCAGAATCCGGTGAAACCGCCGGTTCGCGGTCTCCCACGCCGTCACGTCGCGTGCCCGATCCCCTTCCAGCGTCGCTTCTTCGGCAGCCGCGAGGATCGCCGGTGTGAGATGCTGCGAAGCGTTGCGGAGCGCAAGCACCTCGAGGGCTGCCCGCATCTCCGCCACCTCGCGAACCTGGTTCAGGTCGAACGCCGCCACCCTTACGCCGCGCCGTGGCTCGTTCTTGGCCAGCCCCTGTGCTTCAAGCAGCCGAAAGGCCTCGCGCACCGGCACATGGCTGGCGCCGAATTCTTCGGCGACATGGTCCTGTCGCAACCGCGCACCGGGCTCCAGCATGCCCGACACGATCCGCTCGGCGAGCGTGCGGGCGATCTGTGCGGCCTTGGTCTCTTTGCGTTCGTTCATAATTATAGATAATTTGCTTCGGGTGCATTTGTCGAGCGCAGTTCTTCTGTGTCGGTGAAAGCGTTGGGGGAATCCGTCATCGCTTGACGTTTTTCATATTTGGGATAATTTCCCATATATGGATTCTCCGCCCCCAACGAACCAGACCATTGACCATCGCATTGCCGAGCGCTTGCACGCGCTGCGCCGGGAGCGCGGCTGGTCGCTCGACGACCTCGCCGGCTTGAGCGGCATCAGCCGTGCCACGCTTTCGCGGCTCGAGAACGCGGAGGTCAGCGCCACCGCCAATGTGCTGGGCAAGCTTTGCGCGGCCTACGGCATGACGCTCTCGCGCCTCATTCATCTCGTCGAGGAGGAGTTCGAGCCTCTCGTAACCCATACGGCGCAGGCGCTCTGGGAGGATTCCCAATCCGGGTTCGCCCGCCGCGTCGTCTCGCCGCCGGCCCGGGCGCTTGCCGGCGAGGTGATGGAGGGAGTGCTGCGTCCTGGCGCCCGCATTTCATACGACGCGCCGCCCCGGCCGGGGCTGGAGCATCACTTGATCCTGATTGAAGGCGCCCTTCGCATCACGGTCGATGGCGCGGTCCACACGCTTCATCCCGGCGATTGTCTTCGCTATCAGCTTCGCGGTCCCAGCCGGTTCGAGGCCGTTGGGCAGGCCGGACATGCGACAGGCGCCCGCTATTTCCTTTTCACGGTGTGATCCCATGCAAGACAAAGCCTCCCTTTTCATAGACCGCGTGACGGCCCAGGAAACCGAGCGCATTCTGCCTGAAC
The DNA here is from genome assembly GCF_913053745.1 of uncultured Nitratireductor sp. Taxonomy (GTDB): domain Bacteria; phylum Pseudomonadota; class Alphaproteobacteria; order Rhizobiales; family Rhizobiaceae; genus Nitratireductor. Next base: position 3,192 of record NZ_CAJXGF010000172.1, on the reverse strand, counting down.
TGGCGAGCCTTCTTCATGCTTGCGTGCATGACGGGGCGAGCGTCGGTTTCATCGCGCCCTTCACCATGGACGATGCAGAGCGTTTCTGGCGCGCAAAAGTCCTGCCGGCGCTGACCTCCGGCGAGCGGGTTCTCTTCATCGCGCGGCAGGCAGGCGATCTCGCCGGTTCCGTCCAGCTCGTTGTCGACACCCCGCCCAATCAGCCGCATCGCACCGAAGCGTCCAAGCTGCTGGTCGCTCCCGTCTTTCGCCGGCGCGGCATCGGCCGTGCCCTGATGGGCGCGTTGGAGATCGAGGCACGCAGCCTCGGCCGCAGCCTCATCACGCTCGACACGCGCACCGGCGACAAGGCCGAGCCATTATACGCATCCCTCGGCTTCGACGTTGCCGGCGTCATTCCCGGCTATTGCCGCGATCCGTTCCTCGATCGTCTGGACGCCACGACGGTGATGTACAAGCGGCTGATTTCGTAACCGCGCTTTCACGCGTCCGATACCGTCCCGAACAGATCGTGATGCCGGCGGTGGAACCCGACCGTGGTAAGCGCGCTTGTCCACGAGTGGGGTTCCGGGGTTCTGGCCCTAAATCTGCGAAAGAGATCATGCGACGCCTGGAAATACTGGACGGCATGCGGGGATACTTCCTCGTCTTCATGGTATTGAACCATCTGACGTTCGTTGGTGGATACCTGCTGGTTAAAATCAATCACGGCGAACTGGGCTACGTTCAGGACGCGCAGGGCTTCGTGTTTCTGTCCGGTCTGCTCGTCGGAATGGTCTACGCCCGCCGCATGATCCGCGACGGTTATGCCGCCGGTGCCGCCAAGGTCAGAAAACGCGCATTCGAAATCTATCGGTACGCGGTTGCCTGTCTCGCCATCGTGTTTCTGCTCGGCTTCGTGCTGAGTGCCTCCGCAACCTACTGGGAACCGTGGCTGTGGGACCTTGCCGACCACGATCCGTTCTATGCGGTTGCCTCGTTGCTGCTCCTCTATCAGCCCACCTATATGGACATCCTGCCGCAATACATTGTCTACATGCTCGTGTCGCCACCGCTCATCTGGCTGTGCGTCACGGGGCGTTGGATGTGGGTTGGCGCGCTCTCCGCGTTTCTATGGGCTGCCGTCCAACTCGGTCTCCATTTTCCCCTTGCCGGCGGCATTCGCGCATTGCTCGAGCGGGTTCACGAAGGCGAAATGTTCCGCACGGCTTTCAATGTGCTCGCATGGCAGGCGGTCTTCATGTCGGGCCTTGTGCTCGGCGCGCTGACGACCGACGGCAAGATCGACTGGAAAGAGGTGATGAACCCGCGGCGCACCGCACTCGCCTGGACTGCATTCGCTCTGGTGCTCGTCTTCATGGGGTTCCGCTTCGGTTTCACCTTCAAGGTGCTGCCCGAACCGATGATGGAACGCTTCCGCAGCCTGGACAACCGCACCGAGTTCAGCTTCGTCTATCTCCTGAATTTTCTGGCGACCGGCTATCTCGTCGCCTGGATGGTGATGGCCGGTTCTCTATCGGAAAACCGGATCGTGCGGGCGTTGGGCAGGGGGCTGTGCTGGATCTTCAGCCTTTCCTTCCTGCGCCTCATCGGTCGTCACTCGCTGCAGGTTTATGCCTGGCACGTCGTCGTCATTTATCTGCTGAAAGGATTCGAGCATCACTATGGCCCGTTCTCGGAATGGACCAAGACCGCGATTGCTCTTTCGGCCATCGCCTCGCTCGCCGTGCCCGCGCTTTATCGCGAGCGCGCGACTTACTTCAGCCAGTTCTCGCTCGCGCGCGAGCGCGCGTCGCCGGACGATGCCAGGGCCAAAACCGCACCCGCCGAGTGAGCCGCCGCCCGGCGGCTCGCCTGATTTCACTCCAGCATTTCATGAATGAGCAAGGGACACTGTACATCCATGACCGATTTCAACCGACGGGATTTTCTTTCGCTCGCGCTGTCGTCTTCACTGGTGGCGGGGCTGCCTGGCAGCGCGTTTGCCGCCGCCGGCGCTTCGGGCCTTTCCTTCGGTCCCGAAAAACCCTTCAGTTTCGATCTGTTGAAAGAAGAGGCCGAAGCGCTTGCCGCAAGCCCCTGGCAGGATGGTCGCTCGCCCCATGGCGAGATTTTGGAGAAGATTGATTACGACGCCTTCCAGCAGATCCGTTTCCGCAAGGACCATGCGCTCTGGACCGATGGCGCGGGTGGCGCACCGGTGCAACTTTTTCACCTGGGGCGCTATTTCCAGGAGCCGGTTCTGATCCACGTCGTCGAGAATGGCAAGGCCCGCGAGGTGCTCTACCGGCGGGAGTATTTCGACTTTCCCGAAGACCATCCGGCAAGCGAGCTGCCGGACAATATCGGCTTTTCCGGCTTTCGCCTGCACGAGGCCTCGCAGAAGACCGACTGGCTCGCTTTCCTCGGCGCGTCTTATTTCCGCTCTTCGGGCGAGTTGAACCAATACGGCCTTTCCGCGCGCGGTCTGGCCATCGACACCGCCTTGCCGAAGCCGGAGGAGTTTCCCCGGTTCAGCCGCATCTGGCTGGAACGGGTGGAAGGCGAAGCGGATCGCGCCGTGGTCTATGCCCTGCTCGACAGCCCCAGCGTCGCCGGTGCATATCGGTTCGATTGCGCAAAGGCCGACGGCCCCGTCATGGAGGTCTCCTCCTGGCTTTATCCGCGCAAACCCGTCGAGCGGCTCGGCGTCGCACCGCTCACCTCCATGTACTGGTATTCCGAAACGAACCGCAGACAGGCGGTCGACTGGCGGCCGGAGATCCACGATTCCGACGGCCTTGCCATCTGGATGGGCAATGGCGAACGCCTCTGGCGGCCGCTGAACAACCCGCCCGAAACCGTCACCAACGCTTTCATGGACGAGCGCCCGCGCGGCTTCGGCCTGCTTCAGCGCGATCGGGAGTTCACTCATTACCAGGACGACGGTGTCTTTTACGATCGCCGCCCTTCCGCATGGATCGAGCCGGTCAACGAGTGGGCTTCCGGCCAGGTGCAACTCGTCGAAATCCCGACCGATGACGAAATCCACGATAACATCGTCATGTACTGGGTGCCCGATGCGCCGGTCGAGCCGGGCAGGCCGCTCCAGTTCGACTACCGTCTCTACTGGACGGCGCAGGAGCCGTTTCCGGCGGAACTCGGACGCGTCCTGGCCACCTACACCGGCACCGGCGGCATTCCCGGTCAGCC
>NZ_CAJXGF010000171.1 GCF_913053745.1 uncultured Nitratireductor sp. | reverse complement strand
TGACGAAGGGGATGCCGAGCGCGGCAGGGGCGAGGATGACGCCGAGATAGGTCGAGGCGAGCCCGATCGAGGCGTAGAAGAAGAACATGCCGGTCGCCGTGATGATCACCGGCACGATCATCGGCGGTGTCATCGCCTTTCTGGCTTTCTCCCTGGTTGTGGTCTCGGCGCCCATGCTGCTGAACACGGAGGCGAATGTCTTCGTTGCAACGCTGACCAGCCTGCGCTCGGTGGCAAAGAATTTCCTGCCGATGCTGCTCTGGGGCATCATCATCGTGGCACTGACGGTATTGGGCATCGTGACAGGCTTTGTCGGCCTGATCGTCACTTTCCCGGTGATTGGCCTTGCCAGCTGGCGGGCCTACCGGGACCTTGTGCCGTCCTCCGCCGGGGATCTCGGAGCAGCCGGCTAGCCCAGCGGATGCTTCAGGTGAGGCAGCTTGCGTCCGGGAATGGAGGCGGACTCTGCCGTGCCGCTGCGTACCGCGCCGAGGCCCTCATAGAAGCCGGCGGCGTCCGGTTCTGAATCGATGAGCAGATTCTTTGCACCATTGTCGCGCGCCACGCGGCAGGCCCAGACATAGAGCAGCTTGCCCGCCCCCTCCCCCAGCCGGTCAGGCTCCACGAACAGCTTTTCAAGCACGGCATCCTCACCCTGCTTCGAGAGCTGCACGAGGCCCGCAATGCCGCGCTTGTCCTCGGCCAGCATGATGGCGTCTTCAGCGAGATCCTCCGGCGTGACGGTCAGCTCCGCCTCAAAGGCCTTCAGCATGTCGCCGGAATAACCCCAATGCGCCTTGGACCGCAGGCAGAGGTCCGACAGAGCGGTGAGTTCATCGGGTTTCGGTTCACGCAGAATCATGTGGCCAATCTAACGTAATTGTGCCGTGACGCTAGGCGAGGACTTGCCCGGCGGGCCGTTCACGCCTTTTCTGCCCCAAGGAGGAAACAAATATGAGCGCAAAGCCGATCAAGACCCGCATCACCGAAATGCTGGGCATCGAGAAACCCATCATCCAGGCCGCCATGGGCTGGATCGCCCGGTCGCATTTGTCCTCCGCCGTGTCGAATGCCGGCGGCATGGGCATTATCGAGACCTCTTCCGGCGACCTCGACGCCGTGCGCGAAGAGATCAAGAAGATGAAAACGCTGACGGACAAGCCATTCGGCGTGAACGTGGCGCAGGCCTTTGTGCGCGATCCGGACATCGTGCAGTTCGTCATCGACCAGGGCATCAAATTCGTCACCACATCCGCCGGCGACCCGATGAAATATACCGGCATGCTGAAAGAAGCGGGCCTCACCGTGTTCCACGTCGTGCCGTCGCTTCAGGGCGCGATGCGCGCCATTGGCGCGGCTGCGGATGTAGTGGCCGGTGGCGAGCGCATCGGCGCCTAGCTCCCGTGCGGTTTCCAGAAGATCGGCAAATTTGACGGTCTGGTTGCACGAAACGCAGGGGATCGGCGTTTCCCCGGCCACGTAGCTCTGCGCAAACGGGTCGATCACCGCTTCGCGAAAGCGCTGTTCGTAGTTCAGCACATAGTGGGGAATGCCAAGCGTTTCGGAAACCCGGCGCGCATCGTCGATGTCCTGGCCGGCGCAGCACGAGCCGGGGCGATGCGCCGCCTCGCCGTGGTCGTAGAGTTGCAGCGTCACGCCGACGACGTCATAGCCCTGCTTGGCCAGAATGCCGGCGACGACGGAGGAATCAACGCCGCCCGACATCGCCACCACGATTCGGCAGTCCTGCGGGCGTCCGGGCAGGTCGAGGCTGTTCATTTGCTTGATCTTCTTTGTCTCTGATCGTGGCCGATTACATGCCAATGCGGCGAATATAGGTCAAGGACCGAGGTCCCGCCAGCGTGAAGGTTAACGATTGTCGCTGCCTTCGATATCCCGGTTTCCTTGGGCTTTGCTGCCCTTGTGTGTGCAATTTGAAACAAAACGGCAGCAAATTCCTAACGCGGGATTCATGTCCGTTACCGTATGCTTACCATGTGTTTAGGCAAATTTTAAAGCCGGCGCATTAGCTTGTGGAACGGGTCTTGAGTTCAGGTAGAGAGTACTATGACCGAAATGGTTCGACCGCGCGTAAAATATGTCATCGGCCCCGATGGGAGTCCGTTGACAGTTGCGGACCTTCCGCCGACCAATACGCGTCGGTGGGTAATTCGCCGCAAGGCGGAAGTGGTGGCCGCGGTTCGCGGTGGGCTTTTGAGCCTTGAAGAAGCCTGTCAGCGTTACCGTCTGACGGTGGAGGAGTTCCTCTCATGGCAGGCCTCTATCGATGATCATGGCCTGGCGGGACTGCGGACAACGCGTATCCAGCAATATCGGCATTGATCGGGTCTCGGCCTATTCTCCCCGCAAACGGAGAATAGGCTGACTGCCTTTCAAACCCGAAACGGGCCGGCGCCATGCGCCGGCCTTTTTCTTTATCCGCGTTGGCGTTGACGACGGTGCATGCGGTCTGAAACGCAAAACGGCAGGGCGAGCCCTGCCGTTGAAATCAAATTGTCCGTGTGTGTGCGTGGTCGAGAAGCCGCCGTTTCAACCCGTCATTGCACGGGTTGACCCTGCGTCTTGCCGGCCGCGCCCGTCGCGGTTCTCCAGTGCCTCGGCCTTGGCGAGTTCGGCTTCCGCCTCGGTCAGTTCCGCTTCTGCCGATTTGCGTTGTTCGACAAGTTCGGCCTGCGATGTACGCAGGTTGTCGCGGCGCAAGCGCGCCGCCTTGGCAAAGGTCGGATATGCGAAGTGGTTGAGGTCGGTGATGCCGGCCTTCGTTTCCTCGGACGTGATCTGTGCGTCCAGTTCAGCGGCCATGCGATCGAACTCGGCGATCATCGTATCCAGCTGCGCCATGCGGCGGCGTTTCTCATTTACCTGAAACTGCTTTAGTCGAACGAGGTTTTCACGCGGCTTCATACTCGATACTCCCACAATACGCACACTCACCAGCGCCCATCGGCGGCTGTTCGTCCCGTTGACGCCGGGGCAGTCTCCCAAGGTAAGCGCAGTTAGGAAACAAATTCCTAAGATTTAGCGCGCTCGGTAACCATTCGTTTACGGGCATTGTTAATCATAAGGCGGATGGCTTAAGGCACGGTAAAGATGATGCGTGAGAAAGCCGTAATTTGATTGATTGGAGAGTCGCTTAGCGCAATTTGCTGATGCGATTCGATATGTTCGGGAGCGGATATTTTGCCATTGGAATCAAATCGGTGCCTTCAAAAGCTTAAAAGGGATTCTGGCGCTTGCCAGACCGAATTAGATTTTGTTAACCATTAACTGGCAGCCTCCGATTCAGGCAATCATTGCTTCGGTGCCGGGTGCCTGCCAGGCCGGGTCGGCGGCGAAAAGGGGATAAAGATGCGCGTTCTGCTGATTGAAGACGACAGTGCCACGGCACAGAGCATCGAGCTGATGCTCAAATCAGAGAGCTTCAATGCCTATACGACGGACCTCGGAGAGGAGGGCGTCGATCTTGGCAAGCTCTACGACTACGATATCATTCTGCTCGATCTCAACCTGCCGGATATGTCGGGTTACGAGGTTCTGCGGACACTGCGCCTTTCTAAGGTGAAGACGCCGATCCTTATCCTCTCCGGCATGGCCGGTATCGAGGACAAGGTGCGCGGCTTGGGCTTCGGCGCGGACGATTACATGACCAAGCCGTTCCACAAGGACGAGCTGGTTGCGCGCATTCACGCCATCGTGCGCCGTTCTAAGGGACATGCACAATCGGTCATCACCACGGGCGATCTGATCGTCAATCTGGATGCCAAAACGGTCGAGGTTGCTGGCCAGCGCGTTCATCTGACGGGCAAGGAATACCAGATGCTGGAGCTTCTTTCGCTCCGCAAGGGCACGACTCTCACCAAGGAAATGTTCCTGAACCATCTTTATGGCGGCATGGACGAACCGGAACTGAAGATCATCGACGTGTTCATCTGCAAGCTCCGCAAGAAATTGGATGCGGCATCCGGCGGACAGAATTTCATCGAGACGGTGTGGGGGCGTGGCTACGTGTTGCGCGAGCCGGAGGAAATTCGCGAAAGCGCTTGAACCGCTCGCTTCCCCCTTTAGAAAAGCAAAAACCCGGTCTTGTGACCGGGTTTTTGCGTTTGTTGTGGCATTTTGCGAAGCGCGGGCCAGCGAAGCGAGAGTCTATGCCGCCGTTTGAAACATGCGGAATTGTTCTAGCAGTTGGCTACGGGTGAAGGGCTTGAGCATATAGCCCTGGGCGCCGGCGCGCTTGGCGCGCATGATTGCGCCGAGATCGAGTTCGGCCAGACACAGCAGGATATAAGGCTTGAATTCGGCCGGCAGTGCCATCAGCCGACGCACGAGGTCGCTTGAATCCATATCCGGAAGCGAGCTGTCGACGATGATGACGTCGGCCATGTCATGAGCGGACAGGTCCAGCGCCTCCTGGCCATTGGCGGCCTCGGTCACCATCATTTCGGCGCTGGTCAGAATCCGTTTGGCGACTTTCCGGATAACGCTGGAATCGTCGACAATCAGGCAGCGAGCCATTCTTCACATCCTTTCGTGCAACGCCGTCTGCCATGAACAGGCAGGCAGGAGGGACTATGAATGCGCGCTGGTAAAGCCGCTGCAAAGACTTATGGTTAACAGGTTATTTTCTGGCGGATAGGATGATTTCTTCGGCTGTGGCGCGAATGTTGACGGCCATACCGGTCTCCTTGGCAAGAAGCAGTGTGTAGTAGAACTGGACACTGTGCGCGTCGATCGGCTCCTCGGGCTTGTTGCCGGAGTGGAGCTCCAGAAATTTTGGGGGAACGCGCAGCATCGGACCTTCCGCCTTGATCGTGAAGGCGGGATGGCTTTCGAGGTCTTCCAGGAGGACACGCAGCTTGCCGCCGCGCGGTATGGCGGAGTTCGCGACAAGAAGCAGATTCAGCAGCAATTTTACCTGGTTCTTCGGCAGGAGCGCGCGTGATCCGTTCCACTCCAGATCCGGCTTTTCATTGTTGATGAAGGCCATGGCGACGGCTTGTGCGTCGCCGGTATCGATCTGCATGCCTGCCGATCCGGCTGCACCGAAGGCGATGCGCGCAAACTGCAGGCGCGCCGAGGCGTTCACCGCGCTGGCGCGGATCAGGCTCATCGCATCTTCGTCGGCGCCGCCTTCGTCCAGCAATTCGAGACCATTGTTGATGGCGCCTACCGGCGAGATGATGTCGTGGCAAACGCGACTGCACAGAAGAGCGGCGAGATCGGGCGCGCTCAGCGAGAAAAGTTCGGACATGGGCATCTGTCCTCCAGACGTTGTTGCCAATCGGGCCATATCCGCCTGCTCGCGTCGCGGGTCTGGCCGGTCTTTGCTCTTGTGGTCCTGACTTCGAACAGGTTCCAGTCTCCAACCGAATCAGATCGTGGAACGCGCTGTTTCTGGTTACACAGGCCGGCCAAACCGGGCAACAGTTCGGCCGGAAATGGCGTGTATCTCGCCGGGTTCGCGGGCACTTCAGGTCATCCGTCGGCCATGTTTCAGGTTGAGGTTAACAGTTGGAAAAGATTCGCAGCCTATTTTGAAGCAATCGTGGCTCGACGCGGAGCGACGGAGGGGCGGTCTACGGCAGCCACTCATGGATGGAGAATGAACAATGCCTGCAAGGCTTTTTGACTGGATGCGTCTTATCCAGGCTGCGCTGTTGGTTTTCGCGGTCGGCCTTGGCGCCTTGTCCTTGACGACCAAGTCGGCACGGGCCAACAACGCCTACACGGCGCAGGAAATCGTTGACGCTGGACACGGTTTTTTCGGCGCGACCACCGGCGGTTTGGCGACCGTCGTCGAGAAGGTCTTTTCCAATTACGGCTTGCCGAACGGCTACGTTCTCGGCGAGGAAGGCTCCGGTGCGTTCATTGGCGGTCTCACTTACGGTGAGGGAACGCTCTACACCAAAAACGCCGGCGATCATAAAGTCTTCTGGCAGGGGCCTTCGATCGGCTGGGACTACGGCGGTCAGGGATCGCGCGTGATGATCCTCGTCTACAACCTCAACTCCGTGAACGACCTTTACCGGCGTTTCGGCGGTGTTGCAGGATCGGCCTATCTTGTGGCCGGCTTGGGTTTCAATGCGCTGACCAACGACAACATGATTCTGGTTCCGATCAGAACCGGAGTCGGCGCCCGCCTGGGTGTCAATCTGGGCTATTTGAAGATGACCCCGCAGCCGACGTGGAATCCGTTCTGAGGACGCGTGGCGGCGGTGGCGCATCGAATGTCCGATGCGCCGCCGTCATATTCAAACGGTATCGGATGCGTATCAGCTTGACGTGCGTGTCGTTTTGCGTGACCCAAGGATGGCAACTGCGCGCGCAGGGCTTCGTTGACGTTATGGGTTTCATGCGGTGATCACGACGATACTGCTCTTCCTTCTGGGGTTTTTCACTGCGGGCTTCATCGCCCTGCTTGTCGCACCGCTTGTGTGGCGCCGTGCCGTCAATCTCACGACAAAACGCATTGAAGCCAGCATGCCGCTTTCGGCCAACGAGCTTGAGGCGGAGAAGGACCGGTTGCGCGCCAGCCACGCCATGGCGGCCCGCCGGCTCGAAATGAATATCGACAGCCTCAATCGAAAGACATCTTCGCAATTGGTTGAGCTGTCTCATCTCAGCGACGAGGCGCGCAAACTCGCCGAGGAACGTGACGCGCAGGACAAGGTGATCGCCACCTTGCAGGGCGAGACCGACGAGCAGCGCAACGCGTTGACCGAGAGCTCCAATGTCATTGCCAGCCTTGAAGCGAAGCTCGACGAAGTACGTTCGGAACTCGACGTTCGCGGCTCCGCCTTGACGGAACTGAACGATCACTATGAAGAAGAACGCCTGTTGGCGAGCAGCCGTCAGATAGAGATGGTCGCTCGTGAGACGGAGCTGCGCAAGGTCGAAGACGATCTCGCCGCGGTTCGTCGCGAGCGCAAGGATGCAGTTCGCGCCGCCCGCGATGCCGAGAGCGCGCGCAAGCAGGCGGAAGCGGGCCTCAAGCTGGCGGAAAAACGCCATGCGGATCTTCAGGAAAAATTGGAGAGCCAGATGAGAGTGGTTTACGAGCGCGAAGAAAAACTGGAGCGCCGGGAAGCCGAAATCGCCCGTTTGCGCAAGGAAATGAATGCGGCGAGCGAGGCGAGCCTTTCCGATCAGGCCGCGCGTCGGCTCGAGGATGCCGAGGCGGAACGCGACCGGCTTTCCCGTGAGCTCGCCGACAAGTCGCTTCAGCTGCGCTCTCTCCTTGCAGGCGGACGCTCGGGTGCGGCCGTGCCGATACAGGATTTCGAACCTGAAAGGGAAAAGCTCAAGACACGCATCTCCCGACTGCTTCAGGAGAATAAGAAGCTTCGCGCCGAACTCTCGGACAAAAAGCCGGGCGGCAAAGCCGCGTCGTCCAAGCTTCAGGCAGGGGCGCGGTCGGACGATGCCTTGCGCGAGCAGATTCACGCTCTGGCAGCCGAGGTGGTCGGTCTGACGGCGGCACTCGAGGGAGCGGATTCGCCGATTGCCGGTCTCCTCGAGGAAAAGGAGTTTGCAGACGAGGGGCGCCCCCTCAGCTTGGCCGATCGGGTCCGCGCCCTGCGCGATCGCGCATAGGGATCGGCGGGCGGTCAGCCCTTGCGCCAGAGCCGGTGCAAGGCGATGGCCGAAGCGGCCGCCACATTGAGGCTGTCGAAATCCGCCGCCATGGCGATGCGCGCGGTGGGCAGACGCGTCATGTCGTCATGAGAAAGCCCGTGCCCCTCGCTGCCGAGCAGGAGGGCATCGCGCTGCGTACGCTCCACTTCGGCGATGTCGATCTCCCCGCGCGGGCTTAACGCCAGAAGGGAAAAGCCTCGCGCCTGGAGCGCTGCGGCAAGCGCTTCCGTATCGCCGAACCGCGCGAAGGGCACTTTGAGCGTGGCGCCCACGGAAACGCGGATCGCCTTGCGATAAAGCGGATCGCAGCAATCCTCCGTCAAAAGCACGGCGTGCGCGCCGAAAGAGGCGGCATTGCGGAAGATCGAGCCGACATTGTCATGGTTGGAAATGCCCGACAGCGCCACCACCAGCGCCCTTTCAGGCAGCGTGTCGAGAAGGGCCTCGCCGCCGATGTCGGACTTCCGCCCGATGGCGAGGATGCCGCGATGGATTTCAAACCCGGCGATCTGGTCCATCACTTCGGCGCTGGCCGTGTACACGGGTACGCTATCGGGAATGCGTGCGATCAGATCGCCAAGCCCCGCAAAGCGGTTCTCGCGCAGAAACACGCTCTCCGCTGTTAGACGGCTGGTGGAAAACAGCACATTCAGAACCACACGCCCTTCGGCCACGAAACGCCCCTGCCGCCCAACGAGATCGCGTTCACGAATGTTCCGATAGGCCACGATGCGTGGGTCGTCGGCGCTTTCGATCCGGATCGGTTCCCGTGTCACGCGGCAAGACCGGCCCGCGCTTCCTTCGCCATGGCGACGAGGGTGGGGCGCATCTGCGACGCGTCACTCAGGGGAGTGTCAAAGAAAATACGGCGCGTTTCGTCGCTGAGCGCCAGGTCCACGCCTTCGGGATCGATGCCGGTAAGCTGCCATTTTCCTGCCGAGGCGCGGGCGAAGTGGCGGGCATAATTCTCCACCGCATCCGCGTGGTCGCTGTTCATATGCG
>NZ_CAJXGF010000170.1 GCF_913053745.1 uncultured Nitratireductor sp. | reverse complement strand
TTATAGAGCACCGCTATGCCGACCGGCTGGAAAACGCGCGTGTGCTCGACCTCTTCGCCGGCACGGGCGCTCTTGGACTGGAGGCCCTGTCACGCGGGGCCGATTTTGCGCTCTTCATCGAGGAGGCCGCCGCCGCCCGCGCCCTGATCCGCACCAATGTCGAAAATCTCGGCCTACAGGGGCGTTCCAGGATCTTCCGTCGGGATGCGACGCGAATCGGCGCGGCTGGAACCATCCAACCATTCGACATCGTTCTGGCCGATCCACCCTACGGCAATGGCTATGGCGAAAAAGCGCTGGCCGCGGCACTGGCCGGCGGCTGGCTCGTGTCCGGTGCCCTCGTCATGGTCGAGGAGGCCGTGGGCTCGCCGTTTCAACCGCCGGAAGGCTTTCATCTCATCGAACGGCGTGAATACGGCACCTCCTGCGCGAGCTTTGTCGAATACGCCTGAGTTTCGTCACTTTTGCGCCGATAGCTTTGCGTTGTCATGAGCTCGTGCCATTGTGTGCGGGCGCACCACAAACCGTACAGGGCTTGTCCATGAGAAATTCCATCGCGAATGTCGCACGAAACGCGGCATTCGCTTTCATCGTTGCCGTTGCGGCGCCGTCCATTGCCACCGCGCAGGAAGCCCAGGACGATACCGCCGTGTCCAGTTTCACGTTGGAGAACGGCCTTGAGGTCGTCGTCATTCCGGATCATCGTGCGCCCGTCGCCACGCATATGTTGTGGTACAAGGTGGGCAGCGCCGACGAGGAGCCTGGAAAGTCGGGCATCGCCCATTTCTTCGAACATCTGATGTTCAAGGACACGAGCACCTATCCCTCGGGCGAGTTCTCGGCGGCGATCGCCGCTGTCGGCGGCAGCGAGAACGCCTTCACGTCATATGACTACACTGCCTACTACCAGCAGATCGCACCATCCGAGCTGCCGGACATGATGCGTTTCGAGGCGGATCGTATGCGCAATCTGGTGCTGTCGGAAGAAAACATCGAGACCGAGCGCCAGGTGGTGCTCGAGGAGCGACGCCAGCGCACCGACAACGTGCCGTCTTCCATCCTCTCGGAGGAGTTGAATGCCACGCTCTACCAGAACCATCCTTACGGCATTCCCATCATCGGCTGGCAACGGGAGATCGAGGGTCTCACACATGACGATCTCAAGAGCTTCTACGACCGGTTCTATACGCCCAACAATGCGGTGCTGGTGGTTGCGGGCGATGTGAACGCCGGCGTTGTGCGCGATATGGCCGAGGAAACCTACGGCAAGATCCCGCGCGGTCCCGACCTGCCGCCGCGTGCCCGGCCGATGGAGCCCGACCAGAAGACCGCGCGCGAAGTGATTTTCCGCGATCCGCGCGTCACCGTGCCCAATCTGTCGATCAACTGGTTTGTGCCTTCGGCGCGCAGGGCCGAGAAGGGTGAGTTCGAAGCGATCGCCATTCTTTCCGAGGTGCTGGGTGAGGGGTTGCGCAGCCGTCTCTATCAGGAACTGGTCGTGAAGCAGGGCATCGCCTCAAGCGCCGGCAGCTACCTGCAGGGCGCGGCCTACGACTATTCCGCTCTCGTCGTTTATGGCGCGCCGCGCGGCGAGGCCGATCTCGAGGCGGTCGAAGAGGCGCTCGTCGCCGAGATCGAAAAGATCAAGAGCGAAGGCATCACACCGGAAGAGCTGGAGACGGCGCGCACAAAAATCCTGCGCGACCAGATTTTCATGCGCGACAGTCAGGTGCGCAGCGCGAACCTGTTCGGCGCCGTTCTGGCAACGGGTGGCAAGGTCGAGGACATCACCGGTCTGCAGGAGCGGCTGGATGCCGTCACTGTCGAGACCGTGCAGGCCGCCGCCGAGCGTTATCTCGACATGAATCACACCGTGAAGGGATACCTCCTTCCCGAGGAGGGAGAGCGCTCGTGAAACAGATGCTGAATTTCAAACCGGGTTTTTACATGCGCAGCTACCTGAACGCCGGGGCGTTCCTGGCCCTGATCTTTGTCCTGATCCTCGTTGTCGTGCCGGCGAAGGCGGCGGTCGAAATACAGGATGTGACCTCGGAAAAAGGCATAAAGGCGTGGCTGGTCGAAGACCATTCGCTGCCGATCGTCACTTTCCAGTTCTCCTTCAAGAGCGGCTCCGCGCAGGACCCGGAGGGCAAGGAAGGCATAGCCAATCTCATGACTGGTCTCTTCGACGAAGGCGCGGGCGATCTCGATTCCGACGCCTTTCAGACGAAAATGGAAGAGCTCGGCGCGGAGATGTCGTTCCGCACCAATTCCGACGAGATCTCCGGCCAGGTGCGGATGCTCGCTGAAAACAGCGACGAGGTTCTCGAACTGGTGCGGCTCGCCGTTACCGCCCCGCGCTTCGACACCGGTCCGGTCGAGCGCATCCGTGGCCAGATCGCTGTCGGCATTCGATCCGATGAACGCGATCCGCGTAAGCAGGGCTATCTCAAGCTCTCCGAAGCGCTTTACGGCGATCACCCCTACGCCCACCCCGACGAGGGAACGCTGGAAAGCCTCGCCGCCATCTCGCCTGAAGACCTGAAAGCGTTTCACGCCCGTGTCTTCGCCCGTTCCAACCTCACAATCGGTGTCGTCGGCGACATCGACGCGGAGCGTCTGGCAAGCGTTCTCGACGAGGTTTTCGGCGAATTGCCGGCCGAGGCCGGACTCGAGCCCGTTGAGAGCATCGAGCCGAACCTCGGCCAGGAACTGCGCGTCGATTACCCCCTGCCGCAAGCCACGCTGCAACTCGTCTATCCCGGTGTGGAGCGGGACGATCCGGCATTCTTCTCGGCCTATCTGCTCAACCAGATTCTCGGTGGCGGCGTGTTCTCCTCGCGTCTGTTCGAGGAGGTGCGCGAAAAGCGCGGCCTCGCTTATGGCGCATCGTCCTATCTTCACAGCCGCGATCACGCGCAGACGCTCGCGATCCAGACCGCAACCCGCGCCGAACAGGCCGGTGAAACGCTGTCCGTGATCCAAGACGTGATTGCCGGCCTGCGCGACGAGGGACCGACCCAGAAGGAACTCGACACGGCCAAGACCTATGTCATCGGCTCCTATGCGATCAACAATCTGGATTCGTCCACCGCCATTGCCCGCACGCTGGTCGGGCTGCAGCAGGACGATCTGGGCATCGATTACATCGAACGCCGCGCCGATCTCATCAACGCGGTCACGCTGGACGATGTGAAGGATGCGGCCAAGCGTCTCCTGTCGCAAAAGCCGGCGCTCCTGGTGATCGGCCCCGCCGAGCAGGCGCAGAACGGGGGCTAGTCGATGGAAACGGCGCTGGCGGACGGCAGGACGGACGGCAAAGGCGCTGCCGGCGGGCCGAGCTTCGCGCTTGCGCTCGGCGGGGGCGGCGCGCGCGGCCTGTCGCATATCCACATCATCGAGACCTTCAACGAACTGGGCATTGCGCCGACCGTCATCGCCGGTTCCTCCATCGGTGCCCTGATGGGCGCCGGTTTCGCCGCCGGCATCAGCGGCAGGGATATCCATGCCCATGCCCGCGCCATTCTTGGCAGCCGCACCGAAGTCGCCAGCCGCTTGTGGAAAGCGCGGCCCGGCAATTTCGCCGAAATGATGGAAGGCGGATTCCGCTTCGGCCAGTTCAATGCCGAACGCATCATCAGCGCTTTCCTGCCGCCGGGTGTGCCGCAGACCTTCGAGGAGTTGAAGATTCCGCTGCGCGTCACCGCCACCGACTATTTCGGCCATGAGCTTGCGGTGCTCGATCGCGGTCCGCTCGCGGAGGCGCTTGCCGCTTCCGCCGCCATTCCGGCGGTGTTTCGCCCGGTCGAACGCAATGGCCGCACGCTGATCGACGGCGGCATCTACAACCCGGTGCCGTTCGATCTGGTCGAAGGCGAGGCCGATATACTGATTGCGGTCGATGTGGTGGGCGCACCGGCCGATGCCGGCGGCAAGCCGCCGACCTCCATCGAACTCATGTTCGGTGCAAGTCAGCTTATGATGCAGTCGATCATCGCCATGAAGCTCGAACACGGTCGCCCGGACATTCTCATTCGCCCGGCCGTTTCGCGATTTCGCGTGCTCGATTTCATGAAAATCGATGCAATTCTTGCCGAAACGCAGGAGATTCGCGACGAATTGAAGCGCGCCATCGAGGCCGCGGTCGCCGACTTCGAGAAGGCCCGCGTGTAAGGCTTGTCAGCCCACAGGCTCCTCGTCCTGATCAATCCGCTGGCTTTCGCGTTTCGGCTTGATCAGCGGCTCCGGGGTCACCGGGCGCACGCGCATCTTGTCGTTGCCGGCATAAATGCCCTCGACAGACTGGATGGCCAGGCGTTCCTCGTCGCGCCGCCGCACGTCCTCGACGATCTCGCTGGCGATTTCCTCGCTGGTCCCAAGCGCCTCCAGCGTTTTGCCACCGAAAAGAAGCGCCGATTCCACGGTCTCGCGCAGCTCATATTCCACATCGCGGTTTCGCAGGGAAAGCGTATGGGCGCGGTCGTAGGAGCGCACGTAAAGCCGCACATGCGGGAATTCGTCCCGGATCAGATTGACGATCTGATCGGTGGCGAGCGCGCCATTGGTGCAAACGGCGACGATCTTGGTGTTGCGGATGCCGGCGGCTTCAAGCACTTCCTTGCGCCGCCCGTCGCCGAAATAGATGCGGAAACCGAAACGTCCGGCCGCCCGGACGCGATCGGCCGAGTGGTCGATGATCGTTACCTCCGTTCCTCCCGAAAGCAGAACCTGCGAAACCATCTGCCCGAAACGGGAAAAGCCGATCATCATCACATCGGCGCCGGCCCCCTCGAAATCCTCGTCCAGTTCCTCCGCCGGTTCTGTCCGTATCAGCATTTCGCCAAGTCGGACGGAGAGCGGGGTCAGGGCCATGGAAACGGTGACGATGGCGATTAGAAGCGATGCGGTCGACTGCTCGAAAATGAAGGCCGAGGCAGCGGCAGTGAACAACACGAAGCCGAACTCGCCGCCCTGCGGCAGGAGCGCCGCGACACGCACCGCACCGTTGTGCTCGCACCCGAAGATGCGGCTGATCCCGTAAAGGATGATCGCTTTCACCAACATCAGGATGGGCACGGCTATCAGGATCGAAAGCCAGTTTTCCAGAACGATCCGCAGATCGAGCGAGAGGCCGATGGCCATGAAGAAAAGACCGAGAAGAATGCCGCGGAAGGGTTCGATATCGGCTTCAAGTTCGTGTCTGAAAGAGGATTCGGCCAGCAGCACACCGGCGATGAATGCGCCGAGGGCCATCGAGAGCCCGGCCACCTGCATCACCGTTGCGGAGCCGAGCACCACCAGAAGCGCGGCCGCGATCATCACCTCCTTCGCGCCCGTATTGGCGATCACGCGAAACAGCGGATTGAGCAGATAGCGGCCGGCGACGACAAGGGCCAGCACGCTTGCGAGTGCCAGGAGAAATCGCTCGAGGCTGATGGCATCGGCGCCCTCGCCACCGGGAGAAAGCAGCGGCACCAGTGCCAGAAGGGGAGCGATGGCGAGGTCCTGAAACAGAAGGATCGAAAAGGAGGTCTGCCCGTATCGGCTGTTGAGCGCGCCCTGCGATTCCAGTGTTTGCACCGAGAAGGCGGTGGAGGAGAGCGCAAGACCGAAGCCGACGACGAAGGCTGCGCCATAGGAAAAATCCGTGAGCAGAAGCGTGATTGCGGCAAGGGCCACACCGGTGACCAGAACCTGCAACAGTCCCATGCCGAATATGCTGCGCCGCATAGACCAGAGGCGCGCCGGTTTGAGCTCCAGCCCGATGATGAACAGAAGCAGGACCACACCGAGCTCCGCCACGTGCAGCAACTCTTCTCCGTCGGAGATGAGAAGAAGAACGGGGCCGATGGCGACTCCGGCGGCCAGATAGCCGAGAATTGTGCCGAGCCCGATGCGAGCGAAAAGAGGCGCGGCAATGACGGCGCCGCCCAGTAGCAGCAGCGGTTCGTAATAGAGCGGTGCAGCGGCTTCGACGGCCATCGGATCTCCGGTTTGCGTGGGGAATCTCAGCTTACCATTGCACATATGACCCGCGAATCATAAATGGAACAAACAGATATTCCCCATGCGCGATGATTATCCAGCCAGGATTGCCCAGGACCGCAATGACAGACAAATCGGAAAAACAGCAACTGACCGACCGGGTCGTTGCCCTTGTGGAGGCTGCGAAGAAGGCTGGCGCGGATGCGTCCGATGCGGTCGTGGTGCGGGGGTATTCCAAGAGCGTGTCGGTGCGACTTGGAAAAGTGGAGAACACCGAGGCGTCCGAAAGCGACGACATGTCGTTGCGCGTGTTCGTGGGCAAGCGGGTCGCCAGCGTCTCTGCACCCGCCAATGCCGATCCGATGCCACTTGCCGAGCGTGCCGTCTCCATGGCGAAAGCATCGCCGGAAGATCCCTATCAGGGGCTTGCCGAGCGGGGGCGGCTGGCGCGCTCGATCGCCGATCTCGAACTTTACGATGCAACGGAAGTTTCGGCCGACCGGTTGAAGGAGGATGCGCTTGCCGCCGAGGCCGCCGCGCTCGATGTTTCCGGCGTCACGAATTCGTCCGGTAGCGGAGCGAGCGCTGGGTCCGGTGGCCTGGTGCTGGCGACCTCCGAAGGCTTTATCGGCCAGTACGAGGCGACGCGGTTTTCCCGCTCGGTGAGCGTTCTGGCCGGTGAAGGCACTGGCATGGAGCGCGACTATGATTACTCCTCGCGCCTTCATTTCCTCGACCTCGACGCGCCTGAAGAGATCGGCCGCAGCGCTGGCGAGCGGGCCGTCAAACGGCTCAATGCCCGGAAGGTCGCCACCGGCCGTTACCCCGTCGTCTACGATCCGCGTGTGGCGCGCGGCATCGCCGGCCATCTCGCATCTGCGATCAATGGTGCCTCGGTCGCGCGCAAATCGAGCTTTTTGCGCGACATGATGGGCAAGACCGTTGCAGCGCCGGGCATCACCGTGACGGACGATCCCCAGCGCCGGCGCGGTTCTTCCTCCCGCCCCTTCGACGGGGAGGGTGTGGCAGGCGAAAAACTGGTCATGATCGATGGAGGCATTCTCAATCATTGGTTTCTGTCGACCTCCGTCGCGCGTCAGCTTGGCCTTTCGGGTACCAATGGGCGCGGTGTGCGCGGCTCCTCCTCGGTCAATCCGGCGTCCACCAATCTGGCGCTGGAGCCGGGCACCGAAACGCCCGAGGCGTTCATCGCGGGCATAAAGGCGGGCTTTTACGTGACGGAAGTTTTCGGTCAGGGGGTGAACCTGGTGACAGGTGAATACAGCCGGGGCGCCGCGGGGTTCTGGATCGAGAATGGCGAGATCAGCTATCCGGTCTCGGAAGTGACCATTGCCTCGAACCTGAAGGACATGTTCCTGAACATGACGCCGGCCAGCGACATCGACCGCAATTTCGGCACGGCTGCGCCAACGCTTCTCGTGGAAGGCATGACGCTTGCCGGAAAATAAACTTCAGAAAGAAGCGCTTGAAGCCGATCTCGCATTAATCGCGGAGGCGGCGCATGAAGCCGGAGCCATTGCGCTCAGATATTTCCGCCGCGATCCCGAGGTCTGGTGGAAGGGCGGCGTTTCGCCGGTCAGCGAGGCGGATTTGGCCGTCGACAGTTTCTTGCGCGAGCAGCTTCTGGCAGCACGTCCCGATTACGGCTGGCTCTCGGAAGAGACGGCGGCGGCCGATCAGGAATTGGGTCGTGAGCGGGTATTCATCGTCGACCCCATCGACGGAACGCGTGCGTTCATCGGTGGGCGACCGACCTGGTGCGTCAGCGTGGCTGTCGTGGATCGGGGCGAAAGCGCCGTGGGCGTGCTGGAATGTCCGGAGCTTTCCGAAACCTATCGCGCATCTGCCGGCGGTGGAGCGTTTTGCAACAGGGAGCGTTTGACGGTGAAACCTGCGGGCGATGCGCTCGTGATCGCTGGTCCCAAAGCCATGGTTTCCATGTTGCCGAGCGATGTTTCGCGGAGAACGAAGGCTTACGGTTACATTCCCTCGCTTGCCTATCGCGTCGCAATGGTGGCCAGCGGGGCGCTCGATGCCACATTCGTGAAGCCAAACGCCCATGACTGGGACCTGGCGGCGGCGGACGTGATCCTTCGCGAAGCGGGGGGCGCGATCCGCGATGTAAACGGCAACGCGCCGCTTTATGCGGGCGCCGATCCGAAGAAAGGCGCGCTGGCCGCGGGCAGCGGCATGCTCCTGCAAACCATGACCGCCACGCTTTCGGATAACCGTTGATGCGGTCCGCGACTTCCAGAAGCCGGGGATGCCGGCTCTAAACGGTTTCAAAATCGCGGGAATTCCTCTACACGGGCGTTTAGCGATTTGCTTATTGCCACATTCGTCTGCAAATGGGCTTGAACATGTCCGAGAAAAACGAGAACTCTCAGCTTTTGCATCTGGTCTTCGGCGGAGAACTGACGTCGCTGACCGGTGTGACCTTCCGCGATCTCGACGACGTCGATATCGTCGGTATTTATCCTGACTACAAATCGGCCGAAAAAGCATGGCGCGCGAAAGCGCAGGAGACCGTTGACAACGCGCATATGCGCTATTTCATCGTTCACCTTTATCGCCTGCTGGATCCTGCGTCCGACGCGAGCAAGGGATAGCAAGGATCCGCATATGGAAAACAAGGCGACTGCGCCTTCCCCTGCCATGAACGCGAAC
>NZ_CAJXGF010000169.1 GCF_913053745.1 uncultured Nitratireductor sp. | reverse complement strand
GCCGCGGCCGGACAACACGACGCGTTTCGTCGTCGATTATCGCGGCGGCGACGTGGGGGCGCTGAAGCGCGGCGATGCCGAACCGGTTGTCGATCTTTCGCGCGGCGAGGTCACCTTGGCTGACGCCCATCCCGTTGTCGATCAGCCGGGCCTCTATCGCGCCTTCTTCGATGCGCGGATCGAGGGCACGGATCCGGTCGACATGCGCATGTATGTAAAGGGCAAAGACGGTCGCGCACTGACCGAAACCTGGCTCTACCAGTATTTTCCGAACCGGAATGACGGCAGACGTGGCGCCTGATGTGCCTGACTTGGAGGTTTTGCCGTAGGCGCTTGAGGGGGCAGGGGCGGTTTAATCGGATGCTGATCCTGTCCGCTCCGGGATTCTGCGGACGAAATGCTCAAACGTGATCTGCCAGGGATCGCTGTCCAGAGAGCGTTCTTCTCCGATCCAGTGGAAGCTGTCCGCCGCGATTTCGGTAAACCGCCACCGCGCTTTCAGTCCGCGTGAATCCTCGCCGGTCTGAACGATGTCCGCGCCTTCCGCCCGTCCGATCTGGCGCGCGTAATCCTGGTTGAGCGGATCGCTCCACAGAATGTGCCAACCGTCGATCTCGGGATCGAAAACGCGCAGGGTCGTGCCGTACATGATCGATCGAGCTGGGCGCTTGGGCCTGATCCAGATATCCTGAATCGCGCGACCTTCGAGCACCCAGTCGAAATGGATTTCTCCGGTCGATTTTTCTTTCTCGCCGTCAGGCAGGTGATGAATGGTCTCCATCTCCCAGCTTCCAATCAGCCACCCGTAAAGTTTCATGCTCTCGACGTGCTCCGTAGCTGGGGCCTTGGATCCGAGAGCGGTGAGAAATGCGGACATCGTCATGATCGGGATCTTCTGCTGTGCGGGTTTTGACGAAAACATCGCACAGTTCCCCTGACAGCCTCCCGTCAGCAGGGGCGCCAATTGTGCTGGCTGTGTCTCGGTGTCTGCGGCATCCGGATGCGGGGCGTCCGGCGCTTCTCCGCAAACGGTAGCGCTGAGACCGGGCGGCCGCCGGTTTATCGACGGCGGCCGCCATTGCGTGAAACCTCAACGGGCGCGCGAAATCTCATCGGGCGCGCGAGGTCTGGTCCGCCGGTGCCTCTTCGAACGCCGTTGCCGCCAGACGCTCCACATGCGCCTTCAGATCCGCGGGCCATCCACCGATACGGTTTTGAAAACCCGTTGCGTCGCCAGCATAGAGTGCGCGGGCGGCCTCTTCATAACCGGGCTGATCGCCCAGCATGGCCATCATGAAGCGATCTGTTGCGGCTTGCGCCTTGCGCAGGCGTTCGCGTGGGGCATCGGTCGTTCTGGCGGCGTCCACCAGCTTGCGCAACGTCGCCGAGGCGCCGCCGGATTGTTCGTTGAGCCAGTCCCATTGGCGTGGAAGCAGCGTGACCTCCCGTGCCACCACACCGAGTTTCGGCCGTCCGGGCGGACGTTTTCCCGGCGCGTTCTGCGACGCGCCGGTCGACAGTCTCGCCGTCACCTCGGCGTCGCTGCCGCTCAGGTTGAAATCGGTTTGCCGACCCGTCTCGTCGTCGAATATCAGCACGTCGGCGCCGGGGTGTTCAGCAAGCAGCGCCTTGGTTGCCAACGCCACCTCGGTTGCCGGCCCGCCGGCAAGACGCTTTTTGCCATGAAAGGCTGTATAGCTGGGCATGGAAGATCTCCGTTCAGATTGAAGTTGTTTTACCCGGGTATAATAATTCTGTCAATATACCCGGGTAAAATGCTTTTACCGAAGGTGTCCAGCGTCCCGGCGCAGGGCATCTCCCGTGCAGGCGTGTCGGAATTCAGGGGGGAACGATGAAAGAGCTCATGCTTTTGCGTCATGCGAAATCCAGTTGGGACGACCCCGGCCTCGGCGATGCCGAGCGTCCGCTTGCGCCGCGCGGTCGCCGCGCTGCGCCGCGGATGGGGCGTGAGCTTGTGCGTCGTGGCTGGTTTCCCGATTACGCCCTGGTTTCGCCAGCCCGCCGGGCGCAGCAAACCTGGCGTTTGGTGGCCGCAGAATTTTCGAGAATCAATGTTGCGGTTGGCAGTGGGGAGGGGCTCTACATGGCCACGCCCGAGCAATTGCTGAGGGCGGTTCACAAAGCGCCCCCGGAAGCTGGTCGTGTTGTTCTCGTCGGGCACAATCCGGGCATGGAGGCGTTTGCCAGCCTTCTGGCGGGCCGCGGGTCCGAAGAGGATGCGCTGGAGCGCCTGCACGAAAAATTTCCCACCGCCGCTGTCGCCCGCTTTGCCTTCGACGGGGGCTGGGATGCACTCTCCTTCGGCCAGGCCCGGCTGCTGGATTTTCTGAAGCCGAGAGATTTTGGCTGAAAGCGTGCTCCGCGGCCTTGCAGCCGTGGTGTGTCCACGCTAGCAGGGATGCAACATTACTGGAGGTTTTATGTCCCGGTGAAGCGGGGGCCGGATGCGCCCCCGAAATGGATGATGGCTGATGCCAGGCCAGCCCGTGCGTCCGTTTCTTATCCTGAACCGATTTTTCGCAGCCACCGTGCCTTTTGAGGGCGGTTTGATCCTGCATGAATGGACATGACCGAAATGATCAAGACCTATGAACCCGGCGCCGATGACGACGCCATCGTTGCTGTCTGGCTCGCTGCCAGCCGGCTCGCTCATGCCTTTTTGGATGAGGGCTTCCTGTTGCGTGAGGCCGACAACATCCGCACTGTCTACTTGCCCATGGCCGATACCCGCACCGCGTGGGCGGATGGCCGGCTTGTCGGCTTCATCTCACTGCTCGGCGATCAGGTCGGCGGTCTCTTTCTCGACCCGGCCTTTCATGGCCGCGGCCTTGGGCGGGCGTTGATGGACGATGCGGTGGCCCGCATGGGTGCGCTGGAACTCGATGTGTTCGTCAAGAACGACATCGGTCGTCGCTTCTATGCGCGCTACGGCTTTACAGTGGTGGAAGAGCGTATCGACGAGCCCACGGGCGAGCCGGTGCTGCATCTTCGTTACGCGGCCTGACATGAACGCGCATGACCGCTGCTGACAGCCTTCTGTCAGCAGCGAGGTGGAGGCGTGCATTCCCAGTACGCCACCCCTTTCCATTTGTCTCCGGCGATTCCATATTCGTCTCATGGCCAAATCACCCGACAAGAAGAATGGCGGCTTCGCCGAAGCCCCCCAGCCCGCGCTTTCGGGCAAGCCGTTGACCGGTTCCGTCGCCGACTGGGCCGACGAGATCGCTCAGGAAGCGGACAAGCCCGCACCGGCAAAGGCGAAGAAACCGAAGAAGCCGGCCGAACGGTCCGCCAGCGGTTCCAAATCCGCGCGCGGCACCTCCATGGGCGGGGCGGCCTCGGCCAAGGAGCGCGCCGCCGCCGGCCTGATGCCCGTTGCCGGTCTCGATGTCACGCTGGAGGAGGCCGAGGGGCTTTCCTCGTCCGGCGTCACCGCCACCGTGGCGGCCCTTTCCCGCCTGATCGAAGGCGGCGATCCCAATCTTCAGTCCGAGTGGACGCCGCACCGCCCGACGCGCCCCGAAAAGTCCGAGGGCGGCGTGCCGATCAGGATGGCGACCGAATTCAAACCTTCCGGCGATCAGCCCACTGCCATCGCCGATCTCGTCGCCGGCGCCAATGAGAACGACCGCACCCAGGTGCTGCTCGGCGTCACCGGTTCGGGCAAGACCTTCACCATGGCCAAGGTGATCGAGGAAACCCAGCGCCCGGCCATCGTCCTCGCCCCCAACAAGACGCTGGCCGCCCAGCTCTATGGCGAGTTCAAGAGCTTTTTCCCGGACAATGCGGTCGAGTATTTCGTTTCCTACTACGATTACTACCAGCCGGAGGCCTACGTCCCGCGCTCCGACACCTATATCGAGAAGGAATCCTCCATCAACGAGCAGATCGACCGCATGCGCCACTCGGCCACGCGCGCTTTGCTCGAACGCGACGACGTCATCATCGTCGCCTCCGTGTCCTGCATCTACGGTATCGGCTCGGTCGAAACCTACACGGCCATGACCTTCCAGATGCAGATCGGCGACCGGCTCGACCAGCGCCAGCTTCTCGCCGATCTCGTCGCCCAGCAATACAAGCGCCAGGACGTCAATTTCGTGCGCGGCTCATTCCGCGTGCGCGGCGACACGATCGAGATCTTTCCCGCTCACCTTGAAGACCGCGCCTGGCGCATCTCGCTGTTCGGCGACGAAATCGAAACCATCACCGAGTTCGACCCGCTCACCGGCAAGAAGACCGGCGACCTGCAATCGGTCAAGATCTACGCCAATTCGCACTACGTCACCCCGCGCCCCACGCTCAACCAGGCCGTCAAGGGCATCACTGCCGAATTGAAGCAGCGCCTCGCAGAGCTTGAGCGCGCCGGCCGCCTGCTCGAAGCCCAGCGCCTCGAACAGCGCACCCGTTTCGATCTGGAAATGCTGGAGGCCACCGGCTCCTGTGCCGGCATCGAGAACTATTCGCGCTATCTCACCGGCCGCGCGCCCGGCGAGCCGCCGCCCACCCTGTTCGAGTACATCCCCGACAATGCGCTTGTCTTCGTCGACGAGAGCCACGTCACCATTCCGCAGATCGGCGGCATGTATCGCGGCGACTTCCGCCGTAAGGCGACGCTCGCCGAATACGGTTTCCGCCTGCCCTCCTGCATGGACAACCGCCCCCTTCGCTTCGAGGAGTGGGACGCCATGCGCCCCGCAACCGTCGCCGTCTCCGCCACGCCCGGCAACTGGGAGATGGAAGCCGCCGGCGGCGTCTTCGCCGAACAGGTCATTCGCCCCACCGGCCTCATCGACCCGCCCGTCGAGGTGCGCCCCGCCAAATCCCAGGTGGACGACGTTCTGGGCGAAATCCGCGAAACCGCCGCCAAAGGCTATCGCACGCTTGTTACCGTGCTCACCAAGCGCATGGCCGAGGATCTCACCGAATATCTGCACGAGCAGGGCGTGCGCGTGCGCTACATGCACTCAGACATCGACACGCTGGAGCGCATCGAGATCATTCGCGATCTGCGTCTCGGCGCCTTCGACGTGCTCGTCGGCATCAACCTGCTGCGCGAGGGCCTCGACATTCCCGAATGCGGCCTCGTCGCCATTCTGGACGCCGACAAGGAAGGCTTTCTGCGCTCCGAAACCTCGCTCATTCAGACCATCGGCCGCGCCGCGCGCAATGTCGACGGCCGCGTCATGCTCTATGCCGACCGCATCACCGGTTCCATGGAGCGCGCCATGGAGGAGACCAACCGCCGCCGCGAAAAGCAGCTTGCCTACAATGAGGAACACGGCATCACGCCGGCCTCCATCAAGAAGAACATCGCCGACATTCTCGATTCCGTCTATGAGCGCGATCACGTCCGCGCCGATCTTGCCGGCGGCGGCAAGGGCGAGGATCTCAACAATCTCGTCGGCGACAATCTTGCCGCCCATCTCGAACACCTCGAAAAATCCATGCGCGACGCCGCCGCCGATCTCGACTTCGAGGAGGCGGCGCGTCTGCGCGACCAGATCAAGCGTCTGAAGGAAACCGAGCTCGCCATCATGGACGATCCGCTCGCCCGCGACGTCGGTGTCGAAAACACCCGGAAATCCCGCCGCGACAAGGCGCGCGGCAGGAAGGGGCAGGGCCCCCAAGGCCAGACGTCCACCTCCCGCCAGAAAGACGGGGCGGGACCGGCCGACCCCGGCGGTTCGACCCCGGCTGGTTCTTCTGCGAGCGTCAAGGGCGGCGGCGACGAATCCTCGCTCTTTCACAAACCCGACCTCGACGAAATGGGCACGTCCGGCGCCCATGCCGTCCCCGCCGGCAAGAGCCTGTTTCGCAAGAACGATCTGGACGAAATGACCGTCGGTCGTACCGAGAAACCCGTTCGCAAGACGCCACCGAAAAAGCCGGAAGACGACGCCAAACCGGTCAAGCGCCATCGGCCCGGCCTGGGCTCTTACGAAGACCCCGCCGACGAACGTCGCAGCAAACGCCGACCCGGGAAGACGGGACGACCCGGTCGCTGATCCTCCGTCGTTGCGGAAGCCGCAGACTGTCCAAAATCCATTGGCACGACATCGACAAGCGTGGCCGAGCCACCGCCGTGGAAGGTGCGAGTGCGTGCCTCGCCCTGCGAACGTATACGGGCGGCGCATCTTCCACTGGCGCGACCCGTCACGGTGCGCTTTTTGCCTTTCAGCAACGCTCATTCAGAGCCCCCGGAGACGAGGGCGCTCGGCACCGCGCATCTTTCCATTCTCTCCACCCGCGCGCGGTTCGGCTTTTCGAATTCTTTCGCTTTGACTTCGCTTCTTGCGGCAAATATATTCAACCTACAGTATATGTTTTCTTTCGAATACGACTGATTGGATCTTAGTTCTTGGCTTGATAGTATCGAACAATCTGGAGGGGGGATTATGGCTGCTGAAGAGAAAATACATGTTCTTTCGGATCGTATAAAAACGCATTCCAGTCCATGTTGACGGAGGAAGCGGTGAAGACAGCCGTGGTTCTTCCGTTCCTTACTGCTCTTGAATACGACGTCTTCAATCCCGAGGAAGTAATTCCCGAGTTTTGCGCCGATGCCGTCGGCAAGAAGGGCGAGAAAGTCGACTATGCCATCAAGCTTGATGGTGAAATTCGCATTCTGGTGGAATGCAAGCCCATCACCACAAAACTCGAGAAGGCACATCTGGCGCAGCTTTATCGCTATTTCTCCGTGACCAATGCGAGATTCGCCGTTCTTACCAACGGAAGGAATTTCGAGTTTTATACAGACCTGGCGTCGCCGAACCGACTGGACGAGAGGCCGTTTTTCTCGTTCGACCTTGCCGATGCGCAACACCCGGTGATCGGCGAGCTCAAGAAATTCGCCAAGAGCGAGTTTGATGTCGAAGGCATTCTGAAATCCGCGCACCGGCTCAAATACACCTCCGCGATCAAACGAGAGATCGCCGCGATCATGGACAATCCCCCGGAGGATTTCGTGCGCCTGGTCATTTCAGGCGTTTACGACGGGCGGTTCACACAATCCGTGCGCGAGGAATTTACCCCTATGGTCAAGGCCGCATTCCGGGACACGGTTCGCGAAATGGTTCAGAGCCGTTTGTCCAATGCCCTCGCCGAAACATCTGACGGGGATATCTCCGAAGAGGATGCGGACGAAGATGAGATTGTGACCACCGACGAGGAACGTGAGGGGTTCATGATCGTGCGCGCCATCGTTGGAGAGGTGATGAAACCCGCCCGCGTTTTCATGCGAGATCAGAAGAGTTATTGCGGGATACTGGTCGACAACAACAACAGGAAGCCGCTTGCCCGCCTTCATTTCAATCGCAAGACAAAATACATCGGTTTGTTCGACGGAGAGAACGAGGATAGGGTCAAGATAGGCAGTCTCGATGAAATATATGAGCAGGGTGCCCGCCTGCGGCAAACCGCGATGCAATATGTCGGGGTGCCCGCTTAAGGCGTTTCCAGACGCTTCTAAACGGATATTCCGGGCGCGCGACTGATCCGCTTCTGCTTGGCAGCGATGAAGCCGGCCGTTTCGCCCCTCGCGGCAATAGATCCCAACCGGTTCGGCATCGCCGAAGCGCGGCACACGCACGAACCGCTCAACCGACGCTTCGCCTCCGGGTCTGTCGTGCAGTGTATGTCGTGCAGTGGGGATTTCGGTTGTGTCATGGCTTGCAAGCGGGTTCATTGGTCACGATGGCGCTGCGTCGAGAAGGAGGTCGTTATCGTCGTTTTGGAACCTGTGACGGAGACTCCGACAATTCGTCGTCAGCGTTGCCGAACCTGGCCAGGCCATACCCAGCGACATGACCTGGCCAGGGTCGCGTCGCCGTATTGCCGGAGGTTCACCAGACGATGAAACGGTTTCTCGCATGCGTCTTTGCATTGCTGCTGACTGGCGTCGCTGCCGCGCAGCCGATCGAAAATTTCGATTCCCTGTCCACCGCGGAGCTGATCGAGGTTGCGCCACGAACCCACCCTGCCGCGCTTTATACGCTTTCCGCGCGGTTGCTGGCGCAGGGGCGCGGGCTGGAAGCGGCGAAATGGATGTATGCCGGTCAGTTGCGCTACCGGTTTCTGGTCGCCGCGCTCGGCGATGATGCAAGGGATGAGCGTGTTCTTTTTTCGGCTTTGACGGAATCTGTGGGGCGTCCCGTCAATGAGTATGTCGCCGGCGATCCGGAGGAGTGGATTCTGGCGATGAAGTGGGCGCTGGACTGGGATGCCGACCATGACAATCTTCTGACGTCCAAAGCGGCCTTCGCGTCCGAACTCGCCACTGTCCGCTCGGGATTGCGCGAACTCATCGATCAGGTGGACGAAAACCGCGACACGATCCGTCGGCGGCGCAGGGAATCCGGCCTGCCCGTCCGATAGTGCGCCACGCGGGCAGGGAGGTTGGCAGGCACATTGCTTCACTGTGCGGTCGCCGGGATGCCTGCTGACGCCGAAATGCCTTTCGGGGCCGAAAACTCCGTCGATCTGCCAGATGCCACGCTTGGGCGGGGAAAGCTGATCCCTCCAAACCGGGCAGGAACCTCGCTTGAACAAGCCTTTCAAGGCTGCCGGGATCCCCGGAAAACCTCTTTTTATCCCCGCCCATTGAACCCGCGCTATCCTCCCCCCATCGCCCTTTTCGGGAACCGGGTCCGGAGCCGGGGATCAGGAAGGGCGGCGGCAGCCTCCCCCTTGGGCATCGGTGGTCCAAGGCATGTGAGGGCCCGCGACAGGCCGGCGGCCGGTTTCAAGACCGGTTGCGGAGAAGCCGCTAGGGCGAAACCCGTC
>NZ_CAJXGF010000168.1 GCF_913053745.1 uncultured Nitratireductor sp. | reverse complement strand
TCCGAAGAAATTCGCCTCCTTCGCCGGAGACGCCCGTACCCGCGCCGGCGAGGAACTCGATCTGGTCGACCGTGACCGCTTCGAACTCGCCTGGATCGTCGACTTCCCGTTCTACGAGTGGGACGAGGAGGAAAAGCGCGTCGATTTCGGCCACAACCCCTTCACCATGCCGCGCGGCGGCCTCGGCGCGCTGGAGAACGAGGATCCGCTCAACATCAAGGCGTGGCAGTACGACCTCGTCTGCAACGGCTTCGAGATCGCGTCCGGCGGCATCCGCAACCATCTGCCGGAGGTGATGGTCAAGGCGTTCGAGAAGGTGGGTTTCGACCAGAGTGAAGTTGAGGAGCGCTTCGGCGGTCTTTATCGCGCGTTCCAGTATGGTGCGCCGCCCCATGGCGGCATGGCGGCGGGCATCGACCGCATCGTGATGCTGCTCGTCGGCGCAAAAAATCTGCGCGAGATCACCATGTTCCCGATGAACCAGCAGGCGCAGGATCTCTTGATGGGAGCCCCTTCGGACGCGAGCCCGGCGCAGCTTCGCGAGTTGAACCTGCGTGTGGCGCCGGTCAAGAAAGACTGAAATATCGGCGGGTCTTGGCCCTCGCACATGCCTGATCGTCGTGAAACGGAACGACCTTGCCCGGTGGGGCAGGGCCGTTTTTGCTGCTCAGTGCTGCTCCCCCCAAAAAAGCCAGGCCGTTCTTGCTGGCCTGGCTCGCTTGGACAGTGACATGGATTACTGGTTCGCGGTGACCGAGAGGCCCACCTTTTTGGCCAGCGCCTCGGGCGAGCCCATGGCTGTGCCCATCAGAACGGCGAACGGCATCGGTTCTTCCGGCGCGACGCGGATCGTGATGTTACGCGGATTGTCGAGATAGGTGGTGAGTGCCTTGGAAAGGCTCTGCGTCAGGTCCGGGCCGAGATATTGGCCGGCCATGAGCGGCACGATCGCCTTGGTTTGCTGAGCTACATCTTCCGGCTTGATACGTTGCTGGTCGGCGACATAGGAAAGCACCTTGCCGGTCAGCGAGGCGTCGGAGAAGCGGATCGACGCGCCGTGCAGGCTGAGCTGTTGCATGAGACCGAGCATGGCTAGGCCTTGCGCCTGCTTTTGCTCCTCGGTGCCGCTTTCCATTTTTTTCTGCATTTCCTGCAATGTGCGGATGAACTCGGTTGTGTATCCGCTAATGTCGGCAGTGATCGCCAGAGTTCCCGCATTGTCGATCTTGGCGTCATAGCGGGAAAGCTTCATACGGCCATCTTCCAGGCTCCAGCTGCCTGCAATATCGACGCGGCCGGACAGTTCTTCATATCCGTATTCCTTAAGCTTGGCGCGCGCTTCTTCGCTATTGGCGAGAGTTGCGACATCGACCCAGAAGCGCTCGGCGGCGCCATCGAAAGACAGTTCCTGAGTTCCCTCGCCGAGCGTGTTATCCACGTTCAGCGATTCGAGGGTAAAGACCGGTGCTTCTCCCTGGTCGACACGCGCCTCATCGAGTGCGAAACGACGGTATTGCATAAAGCCGCCATAGGGTGCGTCCGCGCTTTCCTTCGGCAGAATGAGGCCTTCGGCGGTCAGGCCGCTCAACGCAATATCGAAACCGTTCTCCGATTGTTCGAAACTGTCGATCGCAATGTGAGCGACCTCATAGAGGCTGTCGGTCTCGCTCACATCTTCCAAAACGAAGTCGCCGAGCTCAACCTTCGCATCGACATCGACCAGGCCGAGGGTAGCACCCTCAAGCACGATCGAATCGCCATCCCGGCGCACGCCGGTCCAGTCAGCGATCAGGCCCTGATCGCCGAGCAGCGTTTTGTAGCGGGCGGCGACCTCCTCCGCCTCCCAGGCCCAGGCGGGCTGCAGCGCCGTTGCCGAAAACAGCGCAACGAGCGAGAGGGACTTCAGCTTGGTCACGTGGCTGAGCATGGGAATTTCCTTGAAATTGCTTAAGATAACAGTCATCCAACGGCTCAATCGCCGGGAATTGCGGTCTGAGGATGACCTGCGGGCAATCCTGTGTCAATTTTGCGGTGCCGGATTGGTTTATCGGCCATCAAAACCCTTGGGAGAGGTTGAGAATGCGGGCATTGGGGCAATTGGGGGCAAGCCTTTTTCTGTTGGTTCTGATTTCGTTTGCCGCGCACGCGGTCGAACTTCATGAAGGCATCACCTACCGGCACGGCTTGAAGCTCGATATTCACGCTCCCGATCGTCCCGGCAGGGCATCTCAGGCGGGCGTGGTGCGCATGAATCTGTTCTCTTTCGGCGGCCGCAAGACGCCCGTGGTGATCTATGCCCATGGTGGCGGCTGGGTGAAGGGCACCCGCAAGAAAGTGTATTCGATGCCGGAGTGGCTGACGGCGCGCGGCTACATGCTCGTCGCGATCGATTATCGCAAGGTGCCGCAGACCACGATCGACGGGCAGGTGAACGATCTTTCGGCGGCGATTTCCTGGGTGCGCTCCAACATTTCGCGCTATGGCGGCGATCCTTCGCGGATCGTCTTGATGGGGCATTCGGCCGGCGCACACCTGGTGGCAATGGCTGCCGCACGCAATGTTGCGGGTTCCGTGCGCGGGGTGATACCAAACGACGTTCAGGCCTACGACATGGTGGCCTATGCCGGCATGCGCGGATCGCTTGGCTATCCCTATATCAATGCCTTCGGTTCGGATCCTAACGACTGGGTGCGCTGGTCACCGGTAACCTATGCCCGTCGCGGAACGGGCTTTCCACCGCATCTGTTTTTGCATTCGGGCTCCAACGGCGCGCGGCGCAAGGCTCTGACCAATGGCTATGCCAATCTCTTGAAGGCGCGCGGCGCCCGCGCGGCGGTCTTCGATGGCGGGCGTTATACGCATGGCTCGATTGCCCGGAAACTCGGCCAGTCGGGAGATGCCGCGACAGCCACAATCGAGCGTTTCCTGGCACAGGTCACGCGTTAGTTTGCGCTACGAACGAGCCACGGCCCTTTTGCCATAACCTCTTGCCGCGAATCACCCGCTGGTCTAACCGGAGATCATGGGAAAAGATTTGCTTCCGCCCGGAGGCGACGGCGGCGATGCCGTCGAGCCGGTCGATCTGAAAAAGGCGCTCGAGGAGCGCTACCTCGCCTATGCGCTGTCGACGATCATGCACCGTGCGCTGCCGGATGTGCGCGACGGGCTCAAGCCCGTGCATCGGCGCATCGTCCACACCATGCGGCTTTTGCGGCTGAGCCCGGATCAGGGCTTCGCCAAATGCGCCCGCATCGTCGGCGACGTGATGGGCAAATTCCACCCACATGGCGACCAGTCGATCTACGATGCGCTGGTGCGTCTGGCGCAGCCCTTCGCCATGCGCTATCCGCTGGTCGACGGGCAGGGCAATTTCGGCAATATCGACGGCGATAACGCGGCCGCCATGCGCTATACCGAAGCGCGCATGACCGAGGTTGCCTCGGAAATCCTGACGGGCATCACCGAGGATGCGGTCGATTTCCGTCTGACCTACAATGAGGAAGACGAGGAGCCCATTGTGCTCCCCGGCGCTTTTCCGAACCTTCTTTGCAACGGCTCGTCGGGCATTGCCGTGGGCATGGCGACGTCGATCCCGCCCCACAACGCGGCCGAGGTTTGCGATGCAGCCTTGGCTGTAATCGACGATCCCGACGTCGATCCGGAGCGGCTGCTCGATTTCGTCAAAGGCCCGGATTTTCCGACCGGAGGCATTATCGTCGAAGACCCCGGTTCGATCCGCGAGGCTTATGCGAGCGGGCGTGGCGGATTTCGTGTGCGCGCCCGTTGGCAAAAGGAAGACCAGGGCCGCGGCACCTGGACCGCGGTTGTTACAGAGATTCCCTATGGCGTGCAGAAATCGCGGCTGATCGAGAAGATCGCCGAGTTGATCATCTCGCGCCGGTTGCCGCTTCTGGAAGACATCCGCGACGAAAGTGCGGAGGACATCCGTATCGTTCTGGTGCCCAGGAGCCGTACGGTGGCGCCGGAGCTTTTGATGGAATCCGTTTTCAAGCTGACCGATCTGGAAAGCCGCTTTCCGCTCAACATGAATGTGTTGTCGCGTGGCAAGGTGCCGGGCGTCCTGTCGCTCAAACAGGTGTTGCGCGAATGGCTCGACCATCGCCGCGACGTGCTTCTGCGCCGATCGCGTCATCGGTTGGCGGAGATCGAGAAAAGGCTGGAAATCCTTGCCGGCTATCTCGTTGCCTATCTGAACATCGACGAAGTGATCCGCATCATCCGCGAGGAAGATGAGCCGAAGAAGGTGATGATCGCACGCTTCGAGTTGACGGACACGCAGGCCGAAGCGATCCTGAACATGCGCCTGCGCTCCCTGCGCAAGCTCGAGGAATTCGAGATCCGCAAGGAGTTCGAGAAGCTTTCGGAGGAAAAGGCCGGTATCGAGGCGCTGCTGGGATCCACCGCGCGACAGTGGAAAACGGTGCGTTGGGAAGTGGCCAAGGTACGCCAGACCTTCGATCCCGAGAAGAATCCGGGCCTCGGTGCACGCCGTTCCACTTTCGCCGAAGCGCCCGAACACGATCTGGAGGATGTACACGAGGCGTTGATCGAGCGCGAGCCGATCACCGTGGTCTTGTCCGAAAAGGGCTGGCTGCGGGCCATGAAGGGGCATCTGGCCGATTTTTCCACGCTTTCCTTTAAGGAAGGCGACAGTCTGAAAATCGCTTTCCATGCGCAGACGACCGACAAGATCCTGCTTTTCACCACCGGCGGCAAGGTTTTCACCGTCGGCGCCGATCGCCTGCCGGGTGGTCGCGGCCATGGCGAACCCGTTCGCATTATGGTGGACATGGACAACGACCAGGCCATCGTCACGGCGTTCGCGCACGATCCCGAGCGCAAACTTCTGGTCGCCTCCCATGCCGGCAATGGCTTTATCGTTGCCGAAAAGGAGATCGTGGCCAACACTCGCAAGGGCAAGCAGGTCATGAACGTTAAGGCTCCGGACGAGGCCAAGCTCTGTCTGCCGGTTTCGGGCGATCACGTGGGTGTGGTCGGCCAGAATCGCAAGCTGCTCGTCTTCCCACTTTCCGAAGTGCCGGAGATGACGCGCGGCAAAGGGGTGCGCTTGCAGCGCTACAAGGATGGCGGCGTTTCCGACATCAAGACGTTCGCCATGGAGGAGGGGCTTTCGTGGAAGGATTCGGCTGACCGCACCTTCGTCAAGACACGTGAGGAGCTCACCGAATGGATGGGCAACCGCGCTGCCGCCGGGCGTATGGCGCCGAAAGGATTTCCACGCACCGGAAAATTCGGATGAGTGCCGCGATATAGGCGCAACGGCCACGGTGCAAGCACAGGAGGGGTGAAATGCTGCACTGGAATGGAAAGAGCCTTCGGGCTGCAACGCTTGCGCTGGTGGGATGTGTCGGGCTGGCGCAGCCCTCCTCGGCCGAAGACCGGCTGTTGAGTGACGCCGTCGAATTTTCCGGGCAGGTTCTTTATCTGCAGACCGATGTTCCAGGCCTCGTGATCGGTGCGGTCCGCAACGGCGAGACCGCAGTGTTCGGATTCGGCGAGAGGTCCAAGGGAAGCGGCGAGGCACCGGACGGCGATACACTGATGCGTGTCGGGTCCGTAACCAAGGTTTTCACCGGTGCGGTTCTGGCGAGCCTCGTTGCAGACGGTATGGTCAAGTTCACGGACCGGCTGCAGGATCGCATCGGGTGGGATGTGACCGTGCCGGCCTTGGACGACAAACCCATCCGCCTGATCGATCTCGCTACGCACACTTCTGGCCTGCCGCGCGAGGTCGACCGGGAACCGGGCCCGGAAAACAACCCCTTTTCAACGCTGACGAAAGGGACTTACGAGAAGGCGCTGGCCGAAGGTGTGCAGCTTTTTCCGGCGGGAACCGGTGGGCTCTATTCCAATTTCGGTTTCGACATGCTGGCCGTTGCGTTGGGGGCTGCGGCAGGCAAATCCTATCACGCTCTGCTTTCCGAGCGGGTGCTGGACCCGATCGGTCTTCAGGACACAACGCTTACACCGAGTGAGACCGACCGCGATCGTTTGATGCAGGGGCACAATTTTGACGGTTCGCCGCTGCCGGATGTGCCCAATACACCCGTTATGGCCGGTGCAAGCGGGCTCTACACAACTGCCAACGATATGTTGAAATGGCTGCAGTGGCATCTGGACCGCTTCGCGCCGGATATGGCGGAAATGCGGCTGCTGAACCATGCCGCGTATGTGCAGCGCGATGCGCTGGATCCTATCTACGGGTTCGACGAATCCGGGCAGATGGATGCGATGGCGCTTGGCTGGATCGTGATGCAGCCGGACGGTGACCGTCCGCTGATCCTTCAGAAAGCTGGCGGTCTGCAGGGCATGTTCGTGTATCACGCATTTGCGCCGACCCGCGGCGTTGGTGTGTTCGTAGCCGTCAACGAGTTCGATTTCTCGGCCTCGGCGCTGATGGCCGAGATGGTGAACGGTCTGATTTCCGATCTCGCTCCTCGCTAGGACACAGGATGCCGTTGCTCTGGCAGAAACGATACGCTGCGACTGTGGAAAAGCCGCTCTTGTGAGCAGCGGGCTGTGGCGAATGACACTATCTTCGCCGCACTCACCGATTCAGGAATTCGCATGTCCGCAGACCTCAAACGCATCGCCGCCCTCATTGCCACCGAGATCAGCGCCAGGCCGGAGCAGGCTCAGGCGGCCATCGGTCTCCTGGATGAAGGGGCGACCGTGCCTTTCGTCGCGCGCTATCGTAAGGAAGTCACTGGCGGGCTCGACGACACGCAGTTGCGCACGCTTGCCGAGCGGCTTTCTTATCTGCGCGAACTCGATCAGCGTCGCGACGCGATCCTGGGATCCATTCGAGAGCAGGGCAAGCTGACGGAGGAACTGCAAACGAAGATTGCCGCCGCGACCACAAAGGCGGAGCTTGAAGACATTTACCTGCCGTACAAGCCCAAGCGGCGCACCAAGGCCCAGATCGCGCGCGAGCGAGGGCTGGGGCCGCTGGCCGATGCCATTCTCGCGGATCGCTCCAAAGCCCCGGCAGATCTGGCAAAGGATTACCTTGGCAAGGACGTGCCGGACGAAAAAGTGGCGCTCGACGGGGCGCGGGACATTCTGGCAGAGCAGTTTGCCGAAAATGCCGATCTGGTCGGAAAACTGCGCAACCATATGAAGGACCGCGCCGTCCTGCGCGCCCGTGTTGTCGAGGGCAAGGAAGAGGCGGGCGCGAAGTTCTCGGACTATTTCGACCATTCCGAGCGTTGGGCCGGCGTGCCGAGCCACCGCGCGCTCGCCATGCTGCGCGGCCGCAACGAGGATGTGCTGGCGCTCGATCTGGAAGTGGATGCGGACGACACAAGCCCGCTCAAGCCGGCAGTGCGCATGATCGCGGCGGCCTATGAGATCGGCGGACAGCATCCCGGCGACCGGTGGCTGATGGAGGTTGCCGGCTGGACATGGCGCGTAAAGCTCTTCCTGCACCTCAATCTCGACCTGATGCGCGACCTGCGCGAACGGGCCGAGGAAGAGGCGATCAACGTGTTCGCCCGCAATCTGAAGGATTTGCTTCTGGCAGCGCCCGCCGGCACGCGCGCGACGCTCGGTCTCGATCCGGGCATCCGCACCGGGGTCAAGGTGGCCGTGGTCGATGCGACGGGCAAACTGCTCGACACGACCACGGTTTATCCGTTCCCGCCGCGCAACGATCTGCGAGGCAGTCAGGCCGAACTGTCAGCCATGATCCGCAAGCACGGCATTGAGCTGATCGCCATTGGAAACGGCACTGGCAGCCGTGAAACAGAAAAGCTGGTGGCCGACATGCTCTCGGACATGCCTGTGCCCAAGCCGCTCAAGGTGGTGGTTTCGGAGGCTGGCGCGTCGGTTTATTCGGCATCGCCCACGGCGGCGGCTGAGTTCCCCACTCTCGACGTGTCGCTGCGCGGGGCGGTCTCGATCGCGCGCCGTCTGCAGGATCCGCTGGCGGAGCTGGTGAAGATCGAGCCGAAGTCCATCGGTGTTGGCCAGTATCAGCACGATGTGGATCAATACCGTCTGGCAAAGGCGCTCGATGCCGTGGTGGAAGATGCGGTGAACGCGGTCGGCGTCGACCTGAATACCGCTTCCTCCTCGCTTCTGGCGCGGGTGTCGGGGCTCGGCGCATCGATTGCCGAGGCCATCGTCGCGCATCGTGATGCCAATGGCGCGTTTTCCAGCCGCAAGCAGCTTCTGGAGGTGGCCCGGCTCGGCCAGCGCACCTTCGAGCAGTGCGCGGGCTTCCTGCGCATCCAGAATGGCATGGAGCCGCTGGATGCCTCCTCGGTTCATCCGGAGGCCTACGGTGTGGCGCGCAAGATCGTCTCTTCCTGCGGGCGCGATGTGCGTTCGTTGATGGGCGATGCCGGTGCGCTCAAGGCGCTCGACCCGCGCGTCTTCGTGGATGAGCGCTTCGGTCTGCCCACGGTGCGCGACATCATTGCCGAGCTTGAGAAGCCGGGCCGCGACCCGCGTCCGGCCTTCCGCACAGCCACTTTCGCCGAGGGCATCGACGACATCAAGGATCTGAAGCCGGGCATGAGCCTTGAGGGCACGGTGACCAACGTTGCCGCCTTCGGCGCGTTCGTGGATATCGGCGTTCATCAGGATGGGCTGGTGCATGTCTCCCAACTCGCCGACCGCTTCGTGAAGGATGCGCATGAGGTGGTGAAGGCCGGCGATGTGGTGAAGGTGCGGGTGCTCGAAGTCGACATCAAGCGCAAGCGCATCAGCCTTTCCATGCGCAAGGACGCCGGTGGCGCCAGCGGTGGACCGGGTTCTGCCGCCGGTGCCGGTCGCCCGCGACGCGCCGGCGTCCGAGTCGCCGCCGCTCGCGCTGTCGGCGGCCGCGCATGTGCGCGCGCTGATGGACGCGTGACGGGGGTAGGCAAAGAGGGGAAGTATGACGTCGCGCGTAGCCCCGGCACCGGAAGAAATC
>NZ_CAJXGF010000167.1 GCF_913053745.1 uncultured Nitratireductor sp. | reverse complement strand
AATAGACGAGGCCGAGAAGCAGCATGATGGAACCCATGCCCGGCAGCGCGGCGATGAGGCCGCCCACCACACGGCGTAGCGACGGTACCATGCTGACCAGCCGTAAAACGCGCAGGATGCGTAAGGCGCGCAGCACCGAGAGGCCGGCAGTGGCCGGTACAAGGGCGATGCCCACCACCACGAGATCGAAAATGCGCCAGGGATCGCGGAAAAAGGATTGTCGGTAAACGGCAAAACGCGCCAGAAGCTCGGCAACGAACACGCCGAGTATGGCCTGGTCCAAACTCTTCAGAAATGGTCCGACAGCTTCCATGGCCCGCTCGGACGTTTCCAAGCCGAGCGTGATGGCGTTGACGATGATGAGGACGGTGATGACTGCCTCGAAGTGGCGGGATTCGATCAGACTCTTAAGCGCTTGCACGTGGGGCTGTCCGGTTGCTGGTTGTGACGTTGAGCGGCAGACAGGTGGGATGGAAATACGGCCACGTCAAGCCATCCGGCGTGGTTTAACTCCGGGCTGAAGAGATTAACGCTGACGAACGCGAGTGCAAATCTCAAGGTATCCAGAGCCCGGATACTGGGTCGGACTCTGGCTCTGTTCTCGTGAACGCGGAGGGCATGCCCCGTGTGCCCTGGGACCGCGTTGTTGAACGCTCACTCGAGGAGGAATTCATCGAAGGCAGGGAGCGTCGATTGCTTTCCCCTGCCTTTCGATGTTTGCTCGGCTTGTCGAGCGTCTAGCCGATGGCTCCACCGTCTTCGCGCCAGACGGCGATGACCGATGAGCGGGGTTTGCCGTTCCCGTCCGGCCAGCTGCCACCCGGATGCTGGATGCCGACAAAGGCGACTTTCTTGTCCGGTGACCAGCACAGACCGGTGACCTCCGCGCCGTTCGGTGCGGTCAGGAAACGGGCGATCTCGCCGGTTTCGGGATTGCCGACCAGCATCTGATTGTTGCCCTGACCTTCGAACTCGCCTTCATTGCTGTCGTCGCCGTCCGTCTGGATCCACAGCATCCCGTCGGACGAGAAGGCCATGCCGTCGGGGGAGTTGAACATGTTGCCTTCGTTCACATTGTCCGAGCCCGCATAGGCGTTGTTGTAAACAGTCGGGTTGCCGGCCATGACATAGAGATCCCAGGTGAAGCGCTCCGCCCCATGATCTTCGCCTTCGGGCCGCCAACGAACGATCTGACCGTAATTGTTGGTCTCGCGCGGGTTGGGGCCGCCGACCGATTGCTCGTCGCCACCGGCGTTGGCTTTCACGCCGCGATTCTTGTTGTTGGTTAGCGCGCAATAGACTTCGACATGCAGCGGATTGGCTGCGACCCATTCGGGGCGATCCATTGTGGTGGCGCCGACCTTCGAGCCAGCGATGCGGGCAAAGACCAATATTTCCTCGATCGGCATATCGGTGGTTTCCGGTGTCAGCGCCAGCCACTCGCCAGTCATATCGTCATTGAACCTGGCGACATAAAGCGTGCCTTCGGAAAGCAGCCCGTCGGTCGGTTGGCCCTCTGCCCATGTCCCGTTGGACACATATTTGTAGATGAACTCGCCGCGCTCGTCGTCACCCATATAGACCACGACGCGGCCGTCGGCAGCCTGCACCATTTCGGCGTTCTCATGCTTGAAGCGGCCGAGCGCGGTGTGCTTGATCGGCGTCGAGGACGGGTCAAGCGGATCGATCTCCGTGACCCAGCCGTGACGGTTCGGTTCGTTGGGTTCCTTGGACAGGTCGAAACGCGGGTCGAATTTTTCATAGGCATAACGGCCTTCACCGCCAATGCCATAACGCACTTCGCCTTCCGTCGCTTCACGCTCGGCTGTCGTGCCGAAATAACCGTTGAAGTTTTCCTCGCAAGTCAGATATGTGCCCCACAGCGTCTTGCCAGAGCCGCAATTGTTCATTGTGCCTTTGGGTGTAAGGCCTTCCGGATCGGCTTTCGTCTTGACCAGATCGCCACCGGCCGCCGGACCGTCCATGGTCATCGGCGTTTCGTGTGTGATGCGCCGATTATAGCGACTGTCGAGTACCACCGCATAACCATTGCCGTTATCGGCAATCTCGATCACCGTAACACCCTGAATGTTTTTGAGCAGGCGCACCTCATCTGCGTTCTGCGGCACACCCTCGGATGCGGCCGGCAGATTGATCTCCGGGTTTGCGTATTCGGAATTGATGGCCAGGACGATCTTGTCACCATCGACGAACGTTTCCATGCCGTCTGTGTTTTCACCGAAAATCTTGTCCGACATGGCGACAGAGACGCTTGTGTCGGGCGAATAGGCTCCCTCGGCTTCCTTGAAGAGCGGATCGCCCCAGCGCACGAGCGTTTTCCACTCATATCCGTTCGGCACGTGGATCTCGTGATCGGTGGCGATGTCGATCGGTCGGAATGCGAACGACGCACCTTCTGCCCGGACAGTATGTGTGGACGAGAGAACGCCCGTCCCCATCACGGCTGCGCCGGAGCCGAAAGCGAGTACGCCACCAAGGAAACCGCGGCGCGAGATTGCGCGCTCGACGACGCTATCGAAGGCGTTCGCATCGGGGCGGGGGTCGCGCATTTCGTCGAATTCATCCCAGGACAAGCGAACGATATCCTGCTTTTTCATAACGGCATTCCTCTGGCTGTTTGGCTGGATCGAACCGGCGTATCGCGGCACGTGCACACACTCTTAGCGAATGTGTGCAACAGGCGTTTAACAAGCCTGTGCCGAACCGAGGAAAACCGGCAACCGGACTCTGAGGATATCGCCGAATGAGAAAGGGCCGACCACGGCAATGCGGTCGGCCCTGTTGTTTTGACACTCTCCGCGTCTCGAGCGGCGCGGAGAGGCCGTTTTCAGTGTTTGATCGAAACGCGTCAGAATTTCACGGACGTGTGGAAGGTGAAAGTGCGTCCCGGCGCATATACGGGATCGATGCCGCCACGGTTCGAACTCGCTGCAAAGCCCGTTCGCTCATAATAGGTTTCGTCGAACAGATTTTCGATGCCCAAGCGAACGGACATGTTCTCATAGGCTGGTGGTGTCCATTCGGCGTAGGTGCTGACCACTGTATAGGCGGGCTGGTCGTAGAAGCCGGCGGTGGTAGCAGCATCGTCCGAGATCTTACCGGCCCAGGCCAGCGACGCGCCGAGCTTCAGGTTGTAATCCGGGATTTCATGGTCGATGTATAGCGTCGCCATGTCGCCGATAGGCATGAAGGTCCCGCTGTTGGGCAGAACGGATTCGCCGGAAGCCGTCAGCTTTGCCTTTGTGAAGGTGGCGCCGATTTTCGTGTTTTCCCAGCGATAGCCGGCGTTCAGTGTCACACCGCGCGAGCGGAACTCGTTCGGATTGTTGTGTAGCGTGGCGCCGGGACCCCAGCCATATTCAGGAAGTCCGTCGATCCGCGTGTCGAAAAATGTAACGCCGGCATTCCAGTTCCCGCCGCCGAAATTCGCGCCCACTTTCAGGTTTTGCGCGGTGCCGGTGCTGAAATGGGGGTCGGTGATGAAGCTGTCGTCACGCGCATGGACGTAGCCGTAATCGCCAATGACGTAGCCCAGCCACGTCCGGGACGCACCGGCGAACACCTCGAAATGGTCGTTGAATTTGTAGGATACCGTCGCGTTTACGCTGGCACCGCTGTCGGAGAATTTGTTGTCGTCCCAATCGGTAAAGCGGTGCCCATCATAACGTAGGCCGGTCGATAGGTTAAAACCATTGTCGAATTCGAAGCGGCCCTGCGCGAAAACGCCAAGTTGCAGGGTGGAGAATTCACGATAGCGACGGTCGTTATTGCCGTAATTGTCCGTGAAATAGCCGTGCCGCCCGAAATCGACGCCAGCCGTAATATTGCCGTTCTCTAGGGTGAAGCGGTTTTGCACTTTGCCGCCGAACAGATCTTCGTCGAGGGCCATGTTGCCGTTGGTACGGTTTTGATAGTTTGGGCGCCAGTAGTCGTTCTCGCTATAGTAGAGCACCACCTCGGGGTCCCACATGTCGGTAGGCGCCGTGGTGGTGTATTTGAGATTAACCGCGTCGCGTGCGACCTCGAGCGGGTGCACGGTGTCGCCGGCGAGGCCCATGTTCATTTTGATGAGACGGTCCGCCTTGTCGCGGCTGCGCTCATAGCCGAACTCCAGGCGGTGACCGTCGGCTTCATAGCCGAACTTGGCGAGAACGTTGCGGGCTGCGGGCTCGGTACCGAGAATTTCCACCCCATCGCCATTCTCGTAGTTCTCGCCGGTTGCGCCATGAGTCATGACAAACCAATCGAACCCCTCGTGTCGGCCATAACCGGCTGCGCTGCCCGAAAAGTCGCGGCCGTTGGTGCCGTAGGAGAGACCAAGGCGTGCACCCAGATTCTTACCGTCTTCGAGCAGGTCGAGCGCGCCGACGGTTTCATAGCGGATGGCGCCTGCTGCTGCGCCGAAGCCGGAATCGGCCGCCGCCGCGCCGGCTTCAACCTCGACGCGTTTCAAGAAAACTGGGTCGATCACGTTGGAGCCGGTGTGATGCCAACTTGTCGCCGTTTGCGGCACGCCGTCCACGCTGACGGCAAGGTTGGACTGCTCCATCCCCAGAACGTGAATGCGCTTAGAGGGACCGCCGCCGCCCGAAACGCTGACCGAGGATTCGCGGATGAACAACTCAGAGACGTTGCTCGGCTGTAATATCTCCAGATCTTCCCGGGTGACGACGGTTCCGCCTGTCGCCTCGATGTTTTCCTTGCCATCGCTGATGACCGTGATCATGTCCAGAACAGTCGTGCTCTGATTGGCTTCCTGCGCCTGCAACGCGGAAGCGATTGCGAGCAGGGAGACACCGGTGAGCGGCAGTATCCGCGGTAACGTCATGTGCTTTTCCTGTTAATCCCCGACCGGGAAGCGCTTGGTCCGGCTTTCCGGTCATAAGTCCGTCGATGCAGGCGACTTGTGAAACTCGTTTTGACGCGGAAATCGTGCCCGCCGATGTGAGCGTGTCGCATCTCTATCCCGCTGCGGTCAGCCCCCTGCCTGCTGTCTTTCAAGAGCCCGGGCAAGGGCCCTTTCGGGCGCTCCGGCTGCGGCAGGCTTGCTTCTCGTCACGCCGCCGCTTAATCTTGATAAGATTGGTCATATATATGTGTGATCTGCAAATGGAGTCGAGCCGAAAGAGTTTGGTAAAAACCGCAATTTCTTAGGCTCAAACCGCATCGTGCCGTCTCCCGCCTTCACCGGCCGGATCGGTTTCAGGGTTGTTGAATGCAGTACACCTCACAGGAAATTTTTGTCGGTGCCATCGAGGGGGTGCCAAATTGCACATCCGATACCAGCGAGCAGGAGATCTGGCCGAAATTCATGTTGATGGTTCTGTTGCAAGGCGCTCAGCACTTTGTGATAGACGGGCGGCATTTCGAGATCGATGCGGGCTCCGCGGAGAGCAATGCGCCGATCGTCTTCATGCTGAACGTGGCCAAGGACAGTCGGCTGCGCTTTTTCAACGACAGTCAAACGCCGCTGCGCAAGGTTATGATCTCGGCTCCGTTGCCGTGGCTGCAGCGCTTGTTCGATACAAAGGATGAGACGCAAACATCGGCCGTGCGGAATTTTTTCGCACAGCATCTCGCACATTACTCGTTCGAGCCGGGCCAGCATATCGTTCAATCGGCCCAAAGGATCATAAATCCGCCCCCCGCTTTGGACGGTGAACTGAGCTCCCTTTACCTCAGAGCGCAGGGGCTCGACATGATGTGGCAGTCACTGTTGACGATGCTGGCGGAGAAGAAGAAGCATCTTCCGGTGCCGACGCTGATGGGCTTGCGCTATTGCGAGCGTGCCCGAGATTTTGTGACCGCAAATCTGGAGACAGAACTCACCATAGATCTGATCGCGGGTGACGTGGGATGCAGCGCCTCCACACTGCAGCGTCATTTCAAGACGCATTTCGGAATGACCGTTTTTGATTTTATCAGGCAAAAACGCCTTGAAGCTGCACGTTCGGCCCTGGCCGGAAACGGTATCCCGATCTCACATGCCGCGCATATGGCCGGTTACAACAATATCTCAAGCTTCACGACGGCCTTTCGAAAGGCTTATGGCATGACGCCGAAACAGGTGCGCGTTTAGCCGTCTCATTCACCTTTAAGGAAAGACCGGCCCATAGAGCCGGCGCATGTGCAAATCAAACGGTCCGCGCACGATAATTTTTATACAAATGCAAACTAATTGCATCGCTCGAACGCTTCTCGCATGTACTCCCGTGGGGTCGATCGTATCAAACGGAAGGCGGATAAACAGTCGAGCAGATGACCGAGCAGAAACGCGTCCTCCGCTACGGTGCTGCGCTTGTCTAGTCTCATTGAAGACGGATGTGTGCAGACAGAACTATTATCCGATTTAATTGAATCATTACCGTTACTGTGGCACCGTTCGAATCGGTGGGGTGAGTGATTTGATTTCCGAGGGGAAATCAGCTGAACCATGAGGGTACAGCATGCGAAATCAGTTCACACTTGCGATGACCGCCCTGGCT
Source organism: uncultured Nitratireductor sp. (assembly GCF_913053745.1). Classification (GTDB taxonomy): domain Bacteria; phylum Pseudomonadota; class Alphaproteobacteria; order Rhizobiales; family Rhizobiaceae; genus Nitratireductor. The sequence continues at coordinate 2,500 of NZ_CAJXGF010000167.1, read as the reverse complement.
GCAATTTCACAAACAATAGAACCGGCTTCGGCGGCCACGGCTACCGGATCCATGAACGTTCAAATTCAGATCGTTGCGGAATGCTTGGTTACCTCGGCGACGGATCTTGATTTCGGAAGCGAAGGCATCATCGCCACCGATATCGACCAAACCAGCACAATCTCGGTTCGATGCACCGATGGCACGCCCTACAATGTTGGCCTCGGTGCAGGCGGCGGCGCCGGCGCAACCGTGACCAACCGACTGATGACCGGACCGGCATCCGCCACGATCGGCTATGCGCTTTATCGCGACGCTGCGCGTACGCTGAATTGGGGAGAAACGGTTGGCACCGACACTGTTGCCGGCACGGGAAATGGCGACGTCCAACCGATCACGGTTTACGGCCGAGTGCCGGCACAGACCACGCCGGGCACCGGTACGTATACCGACACTGTGACCATAACCGTTACATACTGACCTTGCCACGAGGGAGAACGCCATGCGGACCTTGCTTACATGCATAGGTGCGATCGCACTCGTTGCGTTGTGCGGTCAGACACTTTCGAATGCGGCCTCGCTTCGGGTCGCTCCGACCACAGTCGACATGATCGCACCGGATAGCGCCGCGGTGCTCAATCTACGAAACGAAGCCGATCGGCCGATCAATGTTCAGGTTCGGGTTTATCGATGGACCCAAGAAGGCGGTGTAGACCGCTTGCAGCCAACGCGGGATGTGGTCGCCAGTCCCCCAGCAACGCAATTGCCAGCCGGCGCCGATTACGTCCTTCGTGTCGTGCGGGTCAGCAAACGCCCCATCCGCGGAGAAGAGAGTTATCGAGTGGTTGTCGACGAATTGCCCGACCGCTCCCGTCAGAGAGCCGGAACCGTCAATCTGGTGATGCGCCATTCCGTTCCGGTGTTTTTCAGGAGCCAGGATGCCGCGGCACCTCAGGTTTCGTGGAGCGTCAACCGTTCCGGTTCCCAGTTAATGCTCATTGCCCGTAACGATGGCGCTGGCAGGCTCCGATTGTCGGATGTCCGGGTCAGCCAGGGCGGCAGACCTGTAGGGGCGCGAAACGGATTGGTCGGCTATGTCCTGGGCGGGGCAACGATGCAATGGCCGATCGGCACGGCCAGCGGCGTTGGGGGCGGAACGGTCGCGCTTCGAGCACAGAGCCACCTTGGACCCGTCAAGGCATCGGTCGCAGTCCGTTAGCGGGCTGATTGTCTTGGTTTTTCTTGCACTGACTGCATCCTCCGCTAGGGCGGAAACTCAGGCAACCGCTGCTTCCAGTGCAGGAACCGGCGTGGAGATTGGGCCCGGTCGGGAACTCTATCTGGAGGTGTTTATCAATGACGCATCGACCAATCTGATCGGTGCATTCGTTCATCGATCCGATGGGGAGCTTGTATCGTCGGAAGACGAACTGATCGAACTCGGAATCAAGCCCCGCTCCGTTGCGAGAGATCGCGACGGCATGTTCAGTCTCGACAGGCTGCCGGATCTCTCATACCGCATTGATGAAGCCGCGCAGCGACTTTATGTGTCGACAACAAATGCCGGCAGGGCCGCCAAGGTTGTCGATTTGTCGGCGACGCGGGACCGGGAGAGGTTGCAGCCGCAATCGAGCATCGGCGCCGTGCTTAACTACTCGTTGTTTGCAAGTTCAAACGCCCTGTTCGAGGGAACGAACGAATTGTTTCAAGGCGTTTCGGGAAGTTTTGATGCCCGGTTGTTCAGCCGGTTGGGTGCCTTGAGACAGTCGTTTATTGCCGACTATTCCGATGGCGACCTCAACGGTTTCACCAGACTGAACACCACCTGGTCGTACTCCAATCCGGAACACATGCTGACCTTCACGGCGGGCGACTTCGTCTCCGGCGGACTTTCCTGGACCAGACCGGTCTATCTTGGCGGGCTTCAGGTGCGGCGCAATTTTTCGCTTCGATCCGATCTGGTCAGTCTGCCTCTGCCGTCCTTCTCGGGGACGGCGGCAGTGCCTTCAACGCTCGAAGTTTACACGCAGAATGCCAGATCCTATGCCGGCGAAGTCTCTTCAGGGCCATTTCAGGTCGTCAACCTGCCAGTCTTTACCGGGGCCGGTGAAGCCCGCGTCGTCCTTCGTGACCGGCTCGGGCGCGAAACGGTCACGACGCTACCGTTCTACACATCCAGCATGCTGTTACGCCAGGGATTGTTCGATTTCTCCATCGAAGCGGGCTTTCCCAGACGCAATTTCGGGATCGATTCCGACGACTATGACGCGCGCCTATATGGCATCGCCAGCGCACGCTACGGACTGACCAACTGGCTGACACTCGAAGGGCATATCGAGGTTGGTGAGGATCTTGTGAACGGAGGCGCCGGAGTGGCCTTTCCACTTGGCGCTTACGGTGCTGCATCGATTGCGGTTGCGGGAAGCCATCACGATGGACAAACGGGTGGGTTGATCAATGCGTCGCTTGAACTGAGCCACAATGACTGGAACGTTTACGGTCGTATTCAGCGGGCGTTCGA
>NZ_CAJXGF010000166.1 GCF_913053745.1 uncultured Nitratireductor sp. | reverse complement strand
CGTGTCAGAAATCGGAACCGCCAAGTGCATGAGCGCTGGCGGTTTTTTGCTGTCCGGCGCCGAAAGAAAGGACAGGGACAATGACGATGATCGAACGGTCGGCAGACGACACGGCGAAGGCCGAGCCCGACCTGACCTATGTGACGCGCGGCGGCGTGACCGTCCGGCGGTATCGCCGCGAGGCGGACTACCGCACCGCGATCTCCGACTATACCGGCATGCTCGACACGCAGCCGGGCGTGATCCTGTCGTCCAACTACGAATATCCGGGCCGCTACACACGTTGGGACACGGCGATTATCGATCCGCCGCTGGTGGTTTCTGCGCGCGGCCGCGATATGAAGATCGAGGCATTGAACGGGCGTGGCGCTGCGCTCTTGCCGCTTGTTGCCGATACGGTCGCTGCGCTCGACGCGGTGACGGTGGGCGACCGCGACAACGCCCATCTTGCACTGACGGTGGCCGAGCCCCAACGTGTCTTTTCCGAGGAGGAACGTTCGCGTGCGCCGACGGTCTTTACGGTGCTGCGCGCGATCACGGACCTCTTCCACACCGACCACGATGCCAATCTCGGCCTTTACGGCGCGTTCGGCTACGATCTCGCCTTCCAGTTCGATCCGATCGAACAGACTCTTGAACGCCCCGAGAGCCAGCGTGACCTCGTGCTCTACCTGCCCGACGAGATCCTCGTGGTCGACCATCATGCGGCAAAAGCCTGGCAGGACCGTTACGACTATGCGGGGGAGGGCTTTTCGACCGCGGGCCTGCGGCGTGAGGGTGCACGTCAGGCATTTGAGCCGGCTGCCGAAAAGCCGCCACGCGGCGATCACGAGCCCGGCGAATATGCTCGCCTTGTCGAGAAGGCCAAGCAGAGCTTTCACCGGGGCGATTTGTTCGAGGTGGTGCCGGGCCAGATGTTCATGGAGCGTGCCGAGCGCCGCCCCTCGCAGATTTCGCGCCGGCTGAAGCGGATCAACCCGTCGCCCTATTCTTTCTTCATCAATCTGGGTGAGCGGGAATACCTCGTCGGCGCATCGCCGGAGATGTTCGTGCGGGTGACCGGAAGGCGGATCGAGACCTGCCCGATCTCCGGAACCATCAAGCGTGGCGACGACGCCATCGCCGACGCCGAGCAGATCATCAAGCTCCTGAATTCCAAGAAGGATGAGTCCGAGCTCACCATGTGCTCGGATGTCGACCGCAACGACAAGAGCCGGGTTTGCGAGCCGGGCTCGGTGCGGGTCATCGGGCGGCGTCAGATCGAGATGTATTCGCGTCTCATTCACACCGTCGATCACATCGAGGGACGGTTACGTGAGGGCATGGATGCGTTCGACGCTTTCCTGAGCCATGCCTGGGCCGTCACGGTCACTGGCGCACCGAAACTGTGGGCCATGCGCTTCATCGAGGAAAACGAGAAGAGCCCGCGTGCCTGGTATGGCGGGGCCATCGGCATGGTGCATTTCAATGGCGACATGAACACCGGTCTGACGCTGCGCACCATTCGTATCAAGGATGGCGTTGCCGAGGTGCGGGCAGGGGCGACGCTTCTGTTCGATTCCGATCCGCAGGAGGAAGAGGCCGAAACGGAACTCAAGGCGTCGGCCATGCTGTCTGCGATACGCGATGCCGGGAAAACGAATATGGAAAATGAAATGCGTGCCAGCGCTCGTGTCGGAGAGGGCGTGAAGATCCTGCTCGTTGATCACGAGGATTCCTTCGTGCACACGCTTGCCAATTATTTCCGCCAGACGGGCGCGGAGGTGGTGACGGTGCGTGCGCCCGTGGCCGATGCGGTGTTCGACCGTGTTGAACCGCATCTGGTGGTCCTGTCGCCGGGACCGGGGCGGCCGGAGGATTTCGACTGCAAGGCCACCATCGCCAAATGCCGTGAGCGCGCGCTGCCCATCTTCGGCGTCTGCCTCGGACTGCAGGCGCTTGTGGAGGCTTATGGCGGCGAACTGCGTCAGCTTGCCGAGCCCATGCACGGCAAGCCCTCGCGCATTCGCCAGCGGCAACAGCCTTGTGTTTTCCGGTCTTCCCGCCGAAGTGACGGTGGGGCGCTATCATTCGATCTTCGCCGATCCGGTGCGCATGCCGTCTGCGTTCATGGTGACGGCCGAGACCGAGGATGGCGTGGTGATGGGCGTGGAACATGAGGACGAGCCTGTCGCGGCCGTGCAATTCCATCCCGAATCGATCATGACGCTTGGACAGAATGCCGGCATGCGCATGATCGAGAACGTGGTGGCGCACTTGCCGCGCAAGGCGCGCGTGAAAGCGGCCTGACAAGCGAAAGCCGCTTTGTCGTCCTGCCCGGAGGGACAGGGCCTCGATGAAAGGAACCGTCATGCCGTCCAACGGCAAGCTCCAGCGCATCGCACTTTGGTCCATTTTCGTGGCGCTGGGCATTTTCGCGTTGAAGTTGGGTGCGTGGTGGCTCACCGATTCCGTAGCGCTTTTCTCCGCTGCGATGGAATCGGTCGTCAACGTGGTGGCTTCCTGCGTGGCCTGGTATGCGCTGCGCATCGCTCACACGCCGGCCGATGAAAACCACCCCTATGGCCATCACAAGGCGGAGTATTTTTCCGCGGTTCTGGAAGGTGTGCTGATTGTCGTTGCGGCGCTTCTGATTATGCGCGAGGCCGGGCTGGCTCTGTTCAACCCGCGTCCGCTCGAAGCGCCGGTCGTCGGCCTTCTGGTTAACGCACTGGCCGCGGTCGGCAACGGATTGTGGGCTTGGCTGCTCATTTCGACGGGACGTCAGGCGCGATCGCCTGCAATGGTCGCCGATGGAAAGCATTTGTGGACCGACGTCGTCACCTCCGTGGGTGTGATCGCAGGCCTGGTCCTTGCGGTGGTCACCGGCTGGCTCTGGCTCGACCCGGTCATGGCGCTGGTGGTCGCGGTCAACATCCTGTGGCACGGCTGGCATCTGGTGGGCGATTCCGTTCAGGGCCTCATGGATGTATCGGTCGAACCGGAAGAACTTGCGAAAATCGAACGCGTCATCGCCGACAACAACGAGGGCGCACTCGAATTCCACGATCTCAAAACACGCGAAGCGGGCCGAGCCCGCTTCATCGAGTTTCATCTCGTGGTACCATCGAGTATGACGGTCGAAACTGCGCACCGCATTTGCGACCGCATCGAAGGGGCCTTGGAAAAAGCGCGGCCTGGCGCGGAGGTCACCATTCATGTGGAACCGGCGCACAAGGCGAAATTCGCCTGATCAGCCGCGGTCGATGCCCTTTTCCAGAACATCCGGATACCCTTTCACGATATCCTGAACATCCTCGCTATAGTCTTCCATCTCCTGGATCTTGCGAATCTCGATGGTTTCGTTGGGTGAGCCGGGGCAGCGTTTGGCCCATTGAATGGCGTCTTGAAGTGTCGGCACGTCGATGATCCAGTACCCGCCCAGCACCTCCTTGGCCTCGATGAACGGCCCGTCGGTCACCACGGGTTCGCCGCTGGCGAAGGAAACGCGTGCGCCGGTTGATGGCGGATGAAGGCCCTCCAGTCCCACGAGAATGCCGGCGGCGCGCAGTTCTTCGTTGTAAGCCATCATTTTGGCCACGGCGTCGGCCGGAAGGTCGAGTTCCGGGCCGGCCGTCTCATATCCCTTGGGGATCATAAGCATCATGTAGCGCATGGGGGTGCTCCTGGCTGTTCTTGACCGACGAAGGACGGATGACGTTAGCGCAATCCGACAAGGCTATGATGTTTTCGCTGTGCCTGCGAGATAGAGCCTGCCGGCAATCCAGGCGCAAGGCAGGCTGCTGACGATGAGCGCGATCGGATACCAGTGCATGCCGAAATCCCACATGGCGATGGCACCGAGCGTGCTAAGCAAGACACCGATCCCATTGTGTCCTCCATGGACGAGCGTTGCGGTCTCGTTCCGGCAGGTTTCAGCTATTTCCTTCAGGAGGGTGGTGAATTTTCTTGAGGGTGTCGAGAAGCGCATCGAGGTTCTGATATCGCGCTTCCCAGAAGCGACGATAGGTCTCCAGCCATTCGGTCGCCGCTTCCAGAGGTTTGGCTTCCAACTTGCAGGGACGTTTCTGTGCGTCGCGGCTGCGCGAGACGAGGCCCGCTTTCTCAAGCACCTTGATGTGCTTGGAGATCGCCGGTTGGCTCAGGGCGAAAGGCTCAGCCAGTTCCATTACGGTTGCCTCGCTCGTGGCGAGACGGGCAAGTATTGCCCGTCGCGTCGGGTCGGCCAGTGCCGCGAATGTCGCATCCAGTTGATCGGTCTGCATGGCGTCCTCTTATATATCTATTTAGTTATATATCCATTGAGATATATAGAGTCAAGCACTGCATATCCGTGCGTTGCTGTCGCAGACATTCCCTTGCACGGCGCGATCCTGTATGCCGTCAGGGCATAAATTCAGGACGCAGCTTGATGGACAGCACTCCGCAGACTTCCTTTCAGGGCCCCCTCACGCGTCAGTCTCCCGTTCTTCAATGGCTGTTTTTGATCGTTCTCACGGCATTGCTTGCCGGCGTGATGCTTTATGGCGCGCTGCCGGCGGCGCTCCTGATCGGACCCATGCTTGCGGCGGTCGTTGTTGGAGCGCTTGGCGCGGGAATTCGCGTGCCCGCAATCGCATTCTCTGCGGCGCAGGCTCTGGTGGGGCTTTTGATTGGCGGCTCGCTCGAACCGGCGATTTTGGCTTCGTTCGTGGACATTTGGCCGATTCTCCTGCTTGCGGTTCTGGCGACGGTCGTGGCCAGCAGTTTTCTCGGGTTTCTCGTCAGCCGCTGGAAGATCCTGCCCGGAACAACCGCGGTCTGGGGATCGGCTCCGGGCGCGGCCACGGCCATGGTGCTGATGGCGGGCGCGTTCGGAGCGGATGCCAGGCTCGTGGCGTTCATGCAGTATCTGCGGGTGATTTTCGTCACCGTCGCCGCCGCGCTCATTGCCCGCCTTTGGGTCGATACGTCCGGCGTTGAGGTGCCGGAGACGGTCTGGTTCCCGCCGCTCGATCTCGTTGCCTTCACCGTCACGCTGGCGACGGCCGTTGTCGGCGGTCTTTTCGGCACGGTGGTTCGTCTGCCGGCGCCCTTCTTCCTCGGGGGCATGCTCGCCGGTGCATTGGTGCATCTTGGCGGCGGGTTTGTCTTTGAGCTTCCGCCATGGCTTATGGGGGCGGCCTATATGATGGTTGGCTGGACCATCGGCCTCAAGTTCGACCGCGCGCTCTTGCGCACGGCCTTCAAGGCGCTGCCACAGGTGGTCGTTTCAATTCTTGCCTTGATGGCGATTTGTGGTGCGCTTGCCTGGTTCCTGCATGTGGAATGGGGGATTGATCCACTCACCGCCTATCTCGCGACAAGTCCCGGCGGCATGGATTCCGTCGCCATCATCGCCGCCGCCGCTTCGCAAAACGTCAATCTGTCTTTCATCATGGCGGTGCAGATGGCGCGCTTTCTCTTCGTGCTTCTGGCCGGCCCGCCCATCAGCCGGGTGGTGGCGCGATGGGCGGGCGGCTGAACATCAGCCGATTGCCTCATGGGTTTTTGTCCAGAAATCGACATAGGTTTTGGTCGGTTCGGGCGAGCTCATCATCTGCTGACTGAGGAAGATACCGATCAGCCCGTTCTGCGGATCGGTATAGGCCGTGGTGCCGTAGCCGCCGTTCCAGCCGAAGCTGCCGGGCGTGAGCCATGGCCGCGTCTTCTTCAGACCCACGGACATGCCGAGCCCCCAGCCAGCCCCGCCATCGTCCATGAACATGGCGGCATTGGGTGCCGATTTCTGCGCCGGCGTCAGTTGGTCCCGCGTCATCTCGGCAACGGTTTCGGCCCTCAGATAGCGCTTGCCGTTCCATGCGCCGTCATTGAGCATCATTCGGCAGAAGGCGGCATAGTCGTCCACCGTCGTCACCAGCCCGCCCGCGCCTGAATCCATCGGCGGCGGGCTTGAAAAATCGATGCCCTGTTCGGGCCCGAACGCAATGATGGCAGTGCCGCCGTTTGCGAAATCCGGGCCGTACTGCATCGGCAGGCGATCCTGCTTCTCAGCCGGCACGAAGAAGTCTGTATCTTTCATGCCGAGTGGGGCGAGCAGCCGCTCTTTCATCACCGTTCCAAGCCGCTGCCCGGTCGCGCGCTCGATCAGGATACCCGCCACGTCGAGGCCATTGTTGTAGAAAAAGGTCTCGCCCGGATGTGCCGCGAGCGGCAGTTCTGCGAGCTTTTTCATATAGGCGTCGGCCGACATTTTCGGCAACACCCAGCTCGGTGCGACGCCCGCTTCGCGCATCGCCGTCTGGATGGGATAGGCTTCCGGAAACACCATGATGGCGCCGAGACCGAAGGTCATGGTCAGGAGATGGCGCAATGTCACGGGGCCGTCGGCGGGAACCGTGTCGTCGAGAGGCCCGTCGATGCGTTTCAGGACAGGGCGATCCGCCAGTTCCGGCAACAGCTCGTCGACCGGACCGTCGAGCGTCAACGTGCCTTCATCAACCAGCATCATCGCCAGAGCTGCGGTCACCGGCTTGGTGATCGAGGCGACACGGAAAATCGTGTCGCGCGCCATCGGCGCACCGGCTCCGTTCATCTCGAAGGTGCCGGCGCTGCCCGTGTGATCCTTGCCGTCATAATGGATCAGCCAGGTTGCACCCGCGATGTTGCCGTCGGCCACGTGTGTTTCCATGGCGCTTTGAAGCGTATCCAGAGCCTGTGGCGAAAGCGCATTCTTCATTGCGTGGGCCTTTGTTCCGAATGCTGGCAGCAGTGCAAGCGCCGCACCGCGCTTGAGCAGGTCGCGGCGGGCAAGAAGCCTTTGATCGGTCATTATCGTGTTCCCTCCGGGTATTCGTCGTGCAGGTGCCACCACTGATAGGGCGGCGTTTGGGGCGTCCCCTGCGGCGCGTCTTCCCATTCTTCCTGGCGGCCGAAGGGGGTGAGGTCGAGAAGCGTCCAGTTGTTCCCCAGCGCTTCTATGCCGCGGTCGGAGGTGAAATAGGTGTGAAAAATCCGGCCATCCCGGCGAATGAAGACATTGAGCCCGAAGCCGTCCGTCACACCGAAATCCTCGTTGAAGGTGCTGTTCTGCACCGAATACCAGGGATGCGGCCAGCCCATTCTTCTGCGGAAGTCTTCGATTTCCCCGATCGGAGCTTTCGAAACCAGTGCGAAGGTCGTGTCGCGGGCGTTCAGGTGTGCAGGATGCCCGACATTGTCGACGAACATGCCACAGCCGGAGCACGGGGCCGGGTCGGCGGGTTTCAGCATGTGGTGGTAGACGATGAGCTGGCGCCGTCCCTCGAAAAGATCGTCCAGGCTCGCCGAGCCGTGGAGCCCTTCGAAGGCGTAGTCCTTTTCCACCTCGACCCAGGGCAGCCGGCGCCTTTCGGCAGCCAGCGCGTCGCGGGCGCGGGTGAGTTCCTTTTCCTTCACAAGCAGGGCGTCGCGCGCTGCTTGCCATTCGTCACGGGTTGCGATCCTGGGGGCTGTCATTGTCGTTCCTCTTCGGTCGGTGCGAATTCTCGAACGGGGCGTCGCGATAAGCTGCTCCGAAATAGACATGGATGGCGCGGATGCGGTCGTTGTCGAAGTCGAAGGTCTCCACATTGCGAAACTGCCTGCCATGGGTGAGGTGGCAAAGATACAAGACGAAGACGCGCCCGCCGGTTTCGACAACCTCTTCCAAAAAATGTGCCGCGATGCGTTTTCTTTCCGGCCAGCAACGTTCGAAATAGGTCTTCCTGTCGATGGCATCGTCATAGGGGCTGGTGAAGGAAAATCCGTCTGCGAACAGCCTCTCGAGTAGGGCCCGATCGTTCGTGCGGTATGCTTCGAAGACGGCGCGGGCGATGTCTGTGCGTTCCGGCATGATTGATCCTCCGCTTGTCGTTCAGGCGTCGAGGGTGGCAGCCAGCGCTTCGAGCAGGGCGCGGCACCCGCTTTCGCGGCTCTCCGGCGTGTCCAGACCCTCGAAGAACACATCGTATTCGATATAGGTGAGACGTGTGCCCGTACCTTCCGGTTTCAGCTCGATCGTTGTCATCGATGCGGACAGCGGCTGACCATCCACGGACATCCAGTAGGCGAGGACGATTCGTTCGTTCTCAACGATGTCCTGATAGACCGTGTCGTTGGTGACGACGGATCCGTCCTTGAAGCGGAACCTGCTGCGCTCGAAGCCGCCGATGCGAAAATCGAGCGTGTACTCTTCGATTGCCCAGCCCTCGCCCTCGACGAACCAACGGCGTTTGATCGCTTCGTCGGCGAAGGCTGCGAAGACCGTTTCCGGCGTCTGAGGGTAGAAGCGTTCGATGGTGAACGTCTCGTGCTGTGTGCTGCGCTTGGTCATGGCGCTCTCCTTGAAAACAAGGTTTCGTTGGTCAGTTTTGCGTGTGTGTGGCGATTGCCGCTATCACTTGGGGCCAGTCGGCTGGGTGTATCTCATGGCCCCCGCCTTCGAGGCGTACGAGCTGCGCTTGCGCCACTGTGTCGGCCAGCAAGGCACCGTGTTCGATGGGGAAAATCGGATCCGCTGTGCCGTGGATGACGAGAAGGGGCGCTTCAAGCTCCGAAAGCCCCGCGGCCAAGCTCTCGCCACCCTTCAGCATGAAATGATTGGTTGCGCTGACGAAGTTTTTCGCGCGCTTCACGTCGCGCTCCACCAGCGCTCTGGCGCGCGCTTCGTCATAAGGATGTGCGGTGCCGGCGATCATCTTCGTGTCCTTGACGATGAAATCGATAACCTGCCGGTCGTCACTCCACTCCACCTTTTCACCGGCCATCGCGTGTTCCATGTAGGCGGCGCTGGTTTGCGGCAGATCGGATGTGTCGATCCCCATGGGCGAAGTTGAAATCAAGGTCAGTGTCCGCACACGCTCGGGATGCGTGAGCGCGGCGATCTGGGCGATCATTCCGCCAAGCGACATGCCGACCACATGTGCATCTTCGATGTCATAGGCGTCGAGGATGCGGATCGCGTCCTCGGCCATGTCGTCCATCGTGTAGGGCGGGTTGCCGGGTTCGTAGTTGGTTGAAAGGCCGGTGTCGCGAT
>NZ_CAJXGF010000165.1 GCF_913053745.1 uncultured Nitratireductor sp. | reverse complement strand
TCCAGGAAACGCGCAAGACGCTGGGCGTTGATGGCGGCATGCTGATCGCCAATCCGGTGCCCGCAGAGGATGAAATCCCCGCCGAAGAGATGGCCAGACATATTGCCACCGCACAGGAAGAGGCAAACGCCAAGGGTATTTCGGGCAAGGACGTCACGCCGTTTCTTCTGGGCCGGATTCTGGAACTGACGGAGGGCGCGAGCCTCGCCACCAATGTTGCGCTGGTAAAAAACAACGCCCGCCTGGCGGCGCGGATCGCGGCGGCCATGGCCGCCGGATAGGAAGCGGAGCGATCAAGGTCTGGAACGAAAAAGCCGCCGGAGCTCGCCGGCGGCTTTTATTTTGTCCTGTGACGGGATCTAAGAGATCACGCGCCTGTAAGCGGTGACAGGCGGATCTCCACGCGACGGTTCTGCGCGCGACCTTCCGGCGTCGCATTGGAAGCGATGGGCTGGTTTTCGCCTTCGCCGATGATCGCGAAGCGCTGGCTGTTCGCACCCTGGCCGATAAGATAGTTCGCCACGGCCCCGGCACGTCGCTGGGAAAGCTCTTGGTTGTAGTTCGCATCACCGGTGGAATCGGTATGACCGAACACGTCGACCAGCGTACGGTTGTATTCCTGAAGAACCAGCGCCACCGAATTGAGCGTCGAATAGAAAGCCGGCTGGATGGAAGCCGAATCCGTGGCGAAAGTGATGTTGGAGGGCATGTTGAGGATGATGTAATCGCCCTGGCGGGTAACGCTCACACCCGTGCCCTGCAACTGGCCGCGCAGTTGCGCTTCCTGCCGGTCCATATAGGAACCGACCGCGCCGCCGGCGAGCGCGCCGATGCCAGCGCCGATCAGCGCGTTGCGGCGGTCGTCTCCGCCTGCCAGAAGCCCAACGCCGGCACCCGCAAGCGCGCCGAGCGCAGCCCCGCCGGCCGTGTTGGAGATCTTCTGCTGACCGGTAAAGGGATCTGTGCTCGTCACACAGCCGGCAGCAAAACCTGCCACCAGCGCAACAGCGATGGATTTCTTCAACATGGTCCGTATCCTCACATTATCAAAATATTCGCGACATGAATCGCGCGCCAAATGCCCCTCGAGCCCCGTGTATCACAAATCGGGCAAAATTCGGCGCCGCTTTCGCCAAACTATAGGCAAATTTTAGGAAAATGCACCCGGACGGCAGGATCGTGGTCAGTCGCCGCGATAGAGCAGCCAGTTCTTTGTGAACTTGCCTTTGGGGATTCGCGAGAACAGCGTTGCCCGATTGCGACCGTCGACTTTGGAAGCGTAGAGCGCCTGATCCGCCTTCGCGTAAAGCTCCTCCGGGTCGACACTGTCCGCGGCCATGCAAACGCCCAAGGAAATGTGGATGGGGCCATAGCTGCGCGCGCTCGAACCGATGACGAACTCCGCTTTCTCGATCGCCAGCCGCGCCGCCTCGGCAACTTTCATCGTTGCGTCCTCAGACAACCCCTCGACGATAAGGGCAAACTCCTCGCCCCCCGTGCGCGCCACAAAACAATCGTCGGTGCACTGTGTCTTGAGAATTTGCGCCACGCTTTGCAGGATCTTGTCACCGACAGGATGCCCGTAATGATCGTTAAAGGCCTTGAAACCGTCGATATCGGCAAGAATCAGGGCGTGAAACATGACGGAGCGCTGATTGTCGAAAATTTCCGCCATGCGCTTGTCGAAGGCGCGGCGGTTCCATATCCGCGTGAGCGGATCGGTGTCGGCAAGGCGTTTGTACCGCTCGAGCTTGGAGCGCATCTCTTTGAGCTCGTTGGATTTTTCCTCCATTGCCTGCGTGATCTGGCGACCCTGTGCGATCGTCGTTTCCGTCGCAGCCGCCATAATGCCGACGATCTTGCGCATGATGTCGTGGGAGAGATCCCCGCGATTGTTCAGTCCGTTGGAGGTCTGGTCGAGAATAACGCCGAATTTCTCCAGCGAACTGCGCTCCCGACCGAGAAGAGAGAGAATTTCCTGAGCGCGCGATGCAATCTGCTCCTGCGCGTTCTCCACAATGGCCTGCCGGTTGTTCTGGGTAAAATATTTCACCGACAGTTTGTCGAGAGCTTCCTGGGTCGGACGGCCGTTCAGAGCCTCGAAGTCGCAGACGAGTTCCCGGTTCGAACCGGTGAAGACCTCATAGAAGATCTCGTAATTGCGTGGCAGACCCATAACTCCCATGCGGCGCATGGAATTCGCGATCGTGCTGGCAATATCCGCGAGCCCCTTTTCCGGAGCGCCTGACATCTGCAACATACGCTGTCCACCTTCCCCCAAAGGCACGGTTGCCCGACACCGCCCCACCGCGGAGCCATGACAACCGTGAGTAACCCTATTTCACATGAGCTAACGCGGGGTTAACCTGCAACCGCCATCCGCGTTCAGACGCGATCCCAGACTGGCGAGAAGTCGTAGTCGCAGATGCGAACACCCCTCTCCCGCAGAGCCGATATGGCCGCCATTTCCTCCGCATTGAGGGCAAAGTTGAAAATGTCGGCATTCTCAACCAGACGATCGGGATTGCTGGTGCGGGGGATGGCGACCACGCCGTCCTGCTGGATATGCCAGCGCAGGACAATTTGCGCTGGCGACTTTCCGTAGCGCCGGGCCGGCTCTGCGACTTCTGGTTGAGAGAAGAGATCGCCACCACGGGCCAGAGGGCAGTAAGAAACCATCGCCATCCCCGCCTGCCGGCACGCATCGTGTACGCGATCCTGATTGAGGAATGGATGATATTCAACCTGATTGGCCACAAGCGGCGCATCGGACAAACGCGACGCCTCCGCCAGGAATGCGGTGGGAAAATTCGACACACCGATGTGGCGGGCCAGTCCATTCTCGCGCATACGGTTCAGAGCGCGCACACTCTCTGTCAGCTCGACATTCGGGTTCGGCCAGTGGATCAAGAGGAGATCGATGTAATCAACACCGAGCCGTGCGCGGCTTTCCATCGCCGACCGTTCCAGATCGGCTCCGGCAATGTCGGTCCACCAGACTTTGGTGGTCAGGAATACGTCTTCGCGCTTCACATCCGATGCGCGAAGCCCCTTGCCGACAGCCTCCTCGTTGTCGTATGCGGCGGCCGTGTCCACATGACGGTAGCCGGCCTGCAGCGCCCGGACGACCAGATCGGTGCAGGTGTCCCCCTTCAATGTCCAGGTTCCCATTCCCAGAGCCGGAATGAACGCACCGTTCGCCTCAACCGTCTGCATGTCGAATCTCTCCGTCTTTCGGCCACTTTTCGCAGCGACTGATATAATCATATTGGGATGAGAACGATACCGGGACGACACGATATGCGGCATCGAGCGGCAGGAAAATCACGCATCGATGCCATAGACATCGCCCGCGGCGGCGCGCTCATCGCCATGGCGGTCTATCATTTCGGATGGGATCTCGAGTTTTTCGGCTACATGGATGCCGGGACGACCGTGACCGGCGGGTGGCGCCTGTTCGCGCGCAGCATCGCGACGTCTTTCCTGTTTCTGGTCGGCGTCAGCCTGTTTCTCGCCCATGAACCGCAGATCCGCTGGAACGGCTTTCTCAAGCGCCTGGCGATGATCGTCGCTGCCGCGGCGGCGATCTCGGCGGCCACCTGGTTCGCCTTTCCATCGGGGTTCATTTTCTTCGGCATCCTGCATCACATCGCCATGGCAAGCCTTCTCGGCCTTGCCTTTCTGCGTGCCCCCGCCTGGTTGCTCCTGGTGTTCGCCGTCGGCCTGACAGCGGCACCGCATTTCCTGAGCGCTCCCGTTTTCGACACGCCGGCGCTTTGGTGGGTGGGTCTTTCCACATTCCGTCCACCCTCCAACGACTATGTGCCGCTGGTGCCGTGGTTCGCTGCCGTTCTCGCCGGAATGGGCGCCGCGCGAATCGCGCGCGATACGGGTTTTCTTCAGTGGCTCGGGCTGATCAGGCCAGCGCGCTGGCATATACCCTTCACCTTTGCCGGCCGCCACAGCCTTGCGTTCTACCTCTTGCACCAACCAATTCTCATCGGCTGCGTCTGGGTTCTGGCACAGGTCTGGCCGCCCGCACAGGAACCGGTCGAGATGCGCTTCACCGGGGCATGTGCGAGCCAGTGCCAGGAAACCCGCGACGAAACATTCTGTGCCGCCTACTGCGCCTGCTTCACCGACACGCTGAAAGTGGAAAACCGTCTGGACGCCGTAATGTCGGACGCGCCGGGCAGCGAAACGCAAAGCCGCTTGAGCGAAATCGCCACCGAATGCACTATGCGTGCGGAAACGGGGCGCGATTTCACGCAAGGGGACAATTCGAATGAACGACCATGAGCGGCAACCGGCACGATTTCCCTGGCCACCCGTGCTCTATCTGGCGGCGATTGCCATCGCCGCGACGCTCGGTGTGTTCTACCCCTTGCCGTGGTTCGGACCGCCGCTTTCCGACATCCTGTTTGCGATCGGCTGGTTGCTGATCGCCGGTTTCGCGTTTCTCGACCTGCAAGCCATGCGCACACTCCACAGAGCAGGCACCGCAATCCTGCCCACGCGGACCGCAGACGTTTTGGTGACGAGCGGCCCTTTCGCCATCAGTCGCAATCCGATTTATCTGGGCAACTCAATGCTCTTGGCCGGCATTGCACTGGTTTCGGGAAATGCATGGTTTTTTGCCCTGTTGGCAATCGCCTGTTTCCTGACGCAGAAACTCGCCATCGAACCGGAAGAACGACATCTCGCGCTGCGTTTCGGCAAAAAATACCGCGACTATCAAAAACGGGTGCGGCGCTGGTTTTGAATGCCGCCTTGAAGGTCAGGTGGTGACGCCCAGTTCCGCAAGGCGCTCGACGCAGGCCTCTTCGGCGCGTGCCAATTCTTCAAGCGTGTCTTCAAGATCGCGTCGCTTCTGACGCAAATCCCGTTGCTTTTCCGAAATGCGCGCCAGCATGAGTTTAAGCTGGCCGATCTCACCGGGCGGAGCCTTGTAGACCTCGATGATTTCGCGGATTTCAGCAATCGAGAAACCGATGCTGCGACCGCGCAGAATCTGCCGGACCAGATGCCGGTCGGAGGGACGGTAAAGCCGCGTGCGGCCGCGGCGGACCGGCTTAATCAACCCTTCGTCCTCGTAGAAACGCAATGTCCGGGTGGAAATGCCGAACTCACGCGTCAGCTCGGTGATGGAGTAATAATCGCGCATGACGCCTTTGCCCTTTGATGACGGCTCCCCGATCGGCCGTTCCGGCCGATGCCCCGTTGGTTGATGCCGCGTTGTCCCTTGCCCGACCCTGAGACAAGTTTGCGACCTGCCCACCACGCCGCCTCGCCTGCAATTGAGAGCATTTGTTTAGCGAGGAAGAGCAAAGTGACACGGCTTTTACGTAAAAGTCAATTTTCGATCCGCCACCGGCAGGATTGCGATGGCCAGGCATGAAGGCATGCCTGGCCCTACGGAGACATGTGGCTTCACGTTATGAGAGAAAGCCATGCCGCGCGCCAAATCAGCAGGTGCGTGGTTCAAAACCTCGTGGACAAGGATCGACAGGCTTGCAAGCGCGCAATCCCACCAGCGCCGACGACAACGCGATCGACGGACCCTATGCGTGGTTCCGTATGACCATTGCGCTGCTTCTGGGCACATTCGGCACGGTGGGGCTCTGGGCATTTGTCGTGGTTTTGCCGCCCATTCAGGCGGAATTCGGCGTCGACCGCGCAGCCGCGTCGCTGCCCTATACGAGTTCGATGATCGGATTTGCGCTCGGCAATGTGCTGATCGGGCGCTTTGCCGACCGAATCGGCGTGGCATTGCCCGTTGCCATAGCCGGCGCGGCGCTGGGCGCCGGCTTTATCGCCTCAAGTTTCACCACCGCGCTGTGGCAGTTCGTCATCCTTCAGGGGCTGATCGGGCTCGGCGGATCGGCCTGTTTCGGCCCGCTTCTGGCCGATATCTCGCACTGGTTCGAGAAACGCCGGGGCATCGCGGTGGCGGCGGTCGCCTGCGGCAATTATCTCTCCGGGGTTCTGTGGCCCACCGTGATCAAGCTTGCGCTCGAACACACAAGCTGGCGTGTGACCTTTCTCGGAATCGGCATTTTCTGCATCGTCAGCATCGTGCCCCTGGCCATGCTGATGCGCGCAAGGCCCGAGATAAATCAGGCAGACGACATTGCGGCCGCGCATATGCGGCGCCCCGGCGGCAGAAAGCCGATAGATCTCTCTCCGCGTATGCTGCAAACGCTTCTGGTGCTTGCCGGGCTCGGCTGCTGCGTGGCTATGTCGATGCCGCAGGTGCACATCGTCGCCTACTGCATGGATCTGGGTTTCGACATCGCCCGCGGGGCGGAAATGCTATCGTTGATGCTGGGTGCGGGCATCGCCAGCCGGCTGGTTTCGGGTCTGCTGGCCGACCGAATCGGCGGCGTGCCGACATTGCTCCTCGGATCGATCCTGCAATGTCTCTCGCTGTTCCTCTACATACCTTTCAACGGGCTTGCATCGCTTTACATGGTGTCGTTCATCTTCGGGCTGTCTCAGGGCGGCATCGTGCCGAGCTACGCGATCATCGTGCGCGAATACCTGCCTGCACGCGAAGCCGGGCAGCGCATGGGGGTGGTGATCATGGCGACCATTATCGGCATGGCGCTGGGTGGCTGGATGTCCGGCTGGATCTACGACCTAACGGGCTCGTATCAGGCCGCCTTCCTCAACGGGATCGCGTGGAATCTCGGCAATATGGCAATAGCTTTTTTCATTCTTTATCGCGCTCGCCGGTCGACAACACCTCTGCCCGCCTGAACTAAATGCCGAACCACCAGGTGGCGAGACCGAGGAAAGCCAGAAACCCAACGACATCGGTCACAGCGGTGACGAACACGGCAGAAGCAACCGCCGGGTCGGCGCCGACCCGGTCGAGCAGGAGCGGAATGAGGATGCCACCGAGCGCGGCCACAAACATGTTGATGATCATGGCCGCGGCGATGATGCCGCCGAGATTGTAATCCTGGAACCAGGTGGCCGCGACCACGCCGATAAGCGTGGCGAACACGACGCCGTTCAACAGGCCGACACCCATTTCGCGGCGAATGATGCGGCCGGCATTGTAGATGTCGATGTCGCGTGTGGCGAGCGCGCGCACGGTAACCGTCATGGTTTGCGAGCCGGCATTGCCGCCCATGCCGGCGACAATCGGCATCAGGATGGCCAGGGCCACCACCTTCTCGATCGTGTCATCGAACAGGCCGATCACGGAAGCAGCGAGGAAAGCGGTGATCAGGTTGACCATAAGCCAGGGCACCCGCGACCGGGCGGCAGTCCAGACGCGGTCGGAGAGCTCTTCATCGCCGACGCCGCCCAGGCGCAAAAGATCCTCCTCCGCTTCCTGCTGGATGACGTCGACAACGTCGTCGATGGTGAGCACGCCGACGAGGCGCTCGTTCTCGTCGACCACGGCAGCCGACAGGAGGTCGTATTTTTCAAAGATCTGCGCCGCCTCTTCCTGGTCCATGGTGGCCGGAATGGCATGGCGCGTCTCGCGCATCACATCCTCGATCTTGGTGCCGCGCTTGGTGCGCAGGATACGGTCGAGATCGACCGCACCGACGAGCCGAAATGTGGGATCGATAACGAAAATCTGAGAGAAACTGTCGGGGAGGTTTTGTTCCTCGCGCATGTAGTCGATGGTCTGGCCAACGGTCCAGAACGGCGGAACCGCGACGAACTCCGTCTGCATCCGCCGTCCGGCCGTTTCCTCCGGATAGCCCAGGGATCGGCGCAGCCGCACACGCTCGGTGAAGGGAAGCTCGGCGAGGATCTCGTCCTGATCTTCCTGATCCAGATCCTCCAGAATATAGACGGCATCGTCCGAATCGAGCTGTTCGACGGCGCGCGCCACCTGCTGATTGGGCAGACTTTCGAGGATCTCCAGGCGGATCGCCTCATCCACCTCGGTGAGCGCGGTATAGTCGAAATCGTCGGCCATCAACACGACGAGCGCGAGGCGTTGGTCGGGAAGAAGCGCTTCGAGAAGATCGCCGATTTCGGACTGGTGGAGTGACCCCACCTCTTGCCTGAGCGTGATCGTGTCGCGGTCGGCTATGGCCGCGCCGATATGGGCGAGAAAGGGCGCCGAGACGACGCCATCCTCGTCATAGATGCCCATGCCTTCCGTGTCTTCGACCTCGGCGTTTTCGTCAAGTCCTTCCGGTTCGTTCAAACGGACCTCCCTGGCTGGGATCAAAGGTTCGGCGCACCGGCGCAGCCCTCACCCGCCAATACAGACACGGACCCGCCACCGCAACATGGACACGGTGCTTTCGGTGAGAGAAATTCAGCTTCGAATTCGACCCCGCCCGCATGGCAAACACGCCCGCCTGACAGATAATGCCGTCGAAATCGCAAGGTTCCTCATGGGGTCCTCATTGGGGCCTCATTGGGGCCTCATGGGATTCCCCAACGGGATGTGGCTTTTCGATACCGTTTTACGCGTCTTTCCTTGAAATCGCCTGCGGAACGGACATGTTTGAGCACGGAGGCACGCAGCCACCGCTCCAGGGTTCCAATACGGATCGAAACCATGCCCGTTCTACGCGTTCTGCCGGTCTTTTTGCTTCTCGTTGTCGGCGCCGGTCTCGCGATCGGATACATCACCGCTCCCGGCGCCTGGTATGCGGCGCTGGAAAAGCCGTCTTTCAACCCGCCCAACTGGGTCTTTGCACCGGTCTGGACAGGTTTGTACGTTCTCATCGCCATCGCAGGCGCGCGAACATGGCTGCGTGCGCGTACCGATACGGCAATGCGGCTCTGGTGGCTCCAGCTTATCCTGAATTTTGCCTGGTCACCGGCATTCTTCGCGCTTCACCAGATGGCACTGGCGTTGTTGATTATCCTGTTGCTCGCGGCAGCGATTGTCGCATTCATCGCGCTAAGCTGGCGCACGGACCGCGCTTCGGCACTGATGTTCATTCCCTACGCGGCATGGGTATTTTTTGCGGCCCTGCTCAACGGGGCAATCCTCTCGCTCAACTAGCCTCGCAGCCGGCCACCTGTCGAACCGGCTCATGGCACACTATATTACGGTCATGAACAGTTTTCTGAGAAACGGATATCGTGCCCTCGCCATGGCCATCGCGCTTGCGGCAGCCGTCGTCGCGGTGCCGCTCCCCGCGGAGGCTGGAGAACGGTCGACGAGCGATGCAGAACG
>NZ_CAJXGF010000164.1 GCF_913053745.1 uncultured Nitratireductor sp. | reverse complement strand
CCCGGTTTTCTTCGCGCTCTACAAAGTGCTCTACGTCACCATCGAGATGCGGCATGCGCCGTTCTTCGGCTGGATCCAGGACCTTTCGGCTCCCGATCCCACATCGATCTTCAACCTGTTCGGTCTTCTGCCTTACGACGTTCCGGCCTTCCTGCTGATCGGTGTCTGGCCGCTGATCATGGGTGTCACCATGTTCCTGCAGATGCGCATGAACCCGACGCCGCCGGATCCGACGCAGGCCATGATCTTCAACTGGATGCCGGTGATCTTCACCTTCATGCTGGCGACCTTCCCGGCCGGGCTGGTGATCTACTGGGCCTGGAACAACTTCCTGTCCATCGTCCAGCAGGGCGTGATCATGAAGCGGCAGGGTGCGAAGATCGAACTCTGGGACAACCTTGCAGGACTCTTCAAGAAAAAGCCGAAACCGGCGGAATAGTCTCTACGGGTGATCTTAAAACGGGCGCCATCGGCGCCCGTTTTGTTTTAAGGCGCTCTAAGCGCCGAGCTCGCGCAGTGCGATGCGCTTGTACTCGTCGACGATCGCTCGTCCTTCCGTAGCGTCGAGCTGGATAGCCAGTCGCATCGTCGCCTCGCCCAGGTGGAAGATGAGGAATGCGGAACGCTCCGCCAACTGCGGATCGCGGTCTGGCACGGCGCGCAGCATGGCCTTTGCGAGAACCCGGCCGTTTTCCCGCGCATCTTCCAGATCGAGCGCGCAGAGCGTTTTGTCGGCCTGCATGCCCGACCAGACATCGCGCATCACCGGCTCTTGGAGGAACAAGCCGTAATATTCGTCCACCAGCGCCGCGAAGGCGGACTGAAGCGCCTTAGGGGTGCGCACCTCGTCCAGAGCATGGCCGATGCAGTTGCGTCCCAACGCATAGTACTGTTCCGCCAGCGTGCGGATAATCGCGGCCTTGTCGGGAAAATACTGGTAGAGCGAGCCGATCGAAACACCGGCGCGCTGCGCCACCTCGCTCATCTTCATCGCCTCGCTGCCGCTCTCGGCAATGATGTCCCGCGCGACGTCGAGAATGCGCTCCACGCGCTCCCGTGCGCGCTTCTGCGTGGGTGCTTTGCGGGCGGCGATGGTGCCGATCGTTTCTGTGTCCGTCATGCCTGATCCATTTTATGAGCAAGTCTCACATTTCTGTTGACATTTATAATATGAGGATTTATCACTTTTGCAAATGTGAGGGTTTATCACTTTAAGGAGAGTGTCATGATCAAACTGAAGAACGACCAGAAAGAACCCGTCCTCGTTACCGGAGGCACCGGCAAGACGGGACGCCGCCTCGCCGAGCGTTTGGAAGCCGCCGGCATACCGGTGCGGATCGGTTCGCGCAGCGCGGAAATTCCGTTCGAGTGGGAGAAGGCCGATACCTGGGATGCGGCCCTCGAGGGCGTGTCGGCAGCTTATGTCGCCTATTTCCCCGATCTTGCGGTGCCGGGTGCTGCCGAGATTGTGGAGGCATTCGCGAAGCGGGCCGTGGCAAAAGGTGTCACGCGTCTGGTGCTCCTGTCGGGGCGCGGCGAGGAGGGGGCGGAACGGGCCGAAAAGCTTTTCGTGGGCAGCGGCGCGGATTGGACGATCCTCCGTGCCGACTGGTTCTTCCAGAATTTCAGCGAAGCCTTCTTCCTCGACGCGATCCGGGCAGGCGAACTCGCCCTGCCGGTGGGTGACGTGCGCGAGCCCTTCGTCGATGTGGACGATATTGCCGATGTCGCGTTTGCCGCGCTCACGGAGCGCGGACACGAGGGAAAACTCTACACGCTGACGGGACCGCGGCTGATGAGCTTCCCCGAAATGATGCGCGAGATCGGCGCGGCATGCGGGCGCGAGATCCGCTTCAAACAGATCCCGGTCGAGACGTTCGTTGAAAGCGCACGCAGGGAAGGTCTGGACGAACCGATGATCGGATTGTTGCGCGAGCTTTTCACGGAAGTGCTCGACGGACGCAACGAAAGCGTCGCTGACGGCGTAAAACAGGCGCTCGGGCGTCCGCCAAGAGACTTTTCCGACTATGTGCGCCGGACGGTGGCAACAGGTGTCTGGAATGTGGCGCCCGACGCTGACGCTGTCTGAAGATTTTCCTTAAACTCGGATCGAATGGAGAAACCGCCATGACAGATCGACTCGTTTTCGCGTTCACCTTCCTGGCCACGCTTGGCGCGGGCGTCATGGCGGGGTTCTTCTTCACCTTCTCGAACACGGTGATGCAGGCCTTGGGGCGCGTTCCGGTTTCAGCCGGTATCCAATCCATGCAGGCGATCAATGTAACCGTGCTCAATCCGTTCTTCTTCGCGGCGTTTTTCGGCACCGCGATCCTGGGAATCCTGCTTGGGGTTCTGGCTCTGCTTGGATTGGCGACGCCTGGCCGTTTCTGGCTCATTGTAGGTGCGCTTTCCTACATCGTGGGCACCTTTCTCGTCACAGTGGTTTTCAACGTGCCGATGAACGAAGCGCTGGCGAAGGTCGACCCGGCTTCGACCGAGGGCGCGGAATTGTGGCGCGATTATCTTTCCCGTTGGGTGATGTGGAACCATGTTCGCACGGTCACCTCTCTGGCCGCCCTGGCCAGCTATGCGATGGCGTTGGCGCAGCGGGTGTGATTGTCACCAGCACCATTCTTCGCTATGCGTTGTCAGGCAATCGAGGAGAGATTTCGATGATCGAATAAGGGGACCGCACACAGCATACCGCCGGGACTTCAGGTCCGGTCCGTATCCCGTTTTCCGGAGGCGGTGGACATCCCTTTAAACGATCAAGGAGGTCCTCATGCACGGACCCGACCCGGCAACGCCATATCCTCTGGCGGGCTTTCCCCGAACTGTATTCCTCAAGAACGTCATCACCCGGTCCAACATCGAAGTGGGCGATTTCACCTACTATGACGATCCCGCCGGAGCCGAACGTTTCGAGGACAACAATGTCCTCTACCACTTCGACTTCCTCGGCGACCGGCTGATCATCGGGAAATTCGTCGCCATCGCTCAGGGCGCGACTTTCGTGATGAACGGCGCCAATCACCTTATGACCGGCTTCTCGACCTTTCCCTTCAACATCTTCGGCAATGGCTGGGAGGAGGGGTTCGACATGCAGACCTATCTGGAACAGGGCCGTGGCGACACCGTTGTCGGCAATGATGTCTGGATCGGGCGGCAGGCGCAGATCATGCCCGGAGTGACCGTCGGCGACGGCGCGGTGATCGGCGCACATGCCGTGGTGGCATCGGACATCCCGCCCTATGCGATCGCGGTCGGCAATCCGGCCCGCGTTCTGCGGGTGCGGTTTGCGCCCGAAATCGTCGCACCGCTGCTTGAGATCGCCTGGTGGAACTGGCCGGCGGAAAAGATCGGCCGCAATCTCGCGGCCATTCGCGGTGCTGATCTCGAAGTTCTGAAAGCCGCCCGCTGAGGCGGCTTTCATCGGTGCATCATTAAACTTGACTTTTTTGGTATAGTATTGTGATTGTACCTCCTGCCGCTTCGGGACTGTGAAGCGGAAGTAGGTCGAGAGGTAGCGTCATGATGCATCTCAGTCCGCGTGGGGACTTTGCGCCCCGTCATGCCTGCGAAGCACAGGAGTTCGAGCGGTATCGCGGCAAGCTTCTGCGCGTCGAACGATTGCGTTCCAAGGTTGAAGCAGCCAAGCGGGCTGCGTCCGACAGCCTTGCCCGCGCCAACGAGGCTCCGGGACCCCATGATACCGAAAACACGATATTCGTTGCCCTGTTCGACGCGCATTGCCGCGATCGCGAAACGCTTTTCGAAACGATGCGCGAGCTTGATGAAGCCTGCTGCGAATTGCGGGCGGTGGCGGGCAGCCCGCAATCCGTCAATGCCGCATCTTGGAGGGCAACCGTGCATCTGAAAGGAAACATTGGCAGCAATGAACGGATTTGAGCGTCGTCGTGAAGAAGCGGAAGCGCATCTGCGGATGCAATTGATGAAGGAAATGAGCGAGGTGATGCGCCGCACGGGCCTTCCGCCCATGGTCGTCATGCGCGAGGCGGTGCGCGCCATCGGCGCGATCTATCGCGAGACGGCGCAGGCGCATCGTGAACCGGCCTGTTGTCCTTGTGGGTGGCGCCCGCAGGAGGCCTCCGATCTGGAATATCTGGGCCAGGCCCTGCTGGCTGCAAGCACCAAGCGCGGACGGGGGGATCTGGACGCGATGCAGGTTTTGGGCACGGCCTGACCGGCCAGCCGGACACGCTTTCGCCAACAGCGCGGTTGACAAACGCCACGCCAGTCTTGATGCCGTCTTTTGAATGGCAATGGAGACGATGGCGTGAACGCACCAAAAGATGGCGCAGCCGCCGGCAAGGCGAAGATCGATCGTGGAAGCTTCCTGCGGCCGTGGGTTTTCCTGCGCGGCGCGCCCGCGATGAAGTTTCTCCCCCCGGAAGGACCGCCCGAAGTGGCTTTCGCGGGACGGTCCAATGTCGGCAAATCTTCGCTTATCAATGCCCTGATCGCGCAGCGCGGTCTGGCGCGCACCTCCAACACGCCCGGCCGCACGCAGGAACTGAACTTCTTCGTCCCCGACGGTTACTCCGGCGCGGATGGCGATCTGCCACCGATGGCCATCATCGATATGCCGGGCTACGGCTTCGCCAAGGCGCCGAAAGCGCAGGTGGATGCCTGGACCGAGCTGGTTTTCGATTATCTTCGGGGGCGTGTCACGCTCAAACGCGTCTTCCTGCTGATCGACGCCCGGCACGGCATCAAGAAGAACGACGAGGAGGTGATGGACCTGCTCGACAAGGCCGCCGTCTCCTATCAGGTGGTTCTCACGAAGATCGACAAGATCAAGCCGCCGGCGGTGGCAAGACTCCTCGAAGAAACCGGAGCCCGGCTTAAGAAACGCGCCGCCGCCTTCCCGCAGATCGTCGCGACGTCGTCGGAGAAGGGGCACGGCATGGATGATTTGCGGGATGCGATAGCCCGCGCCGTGGGCGACGCGGGCTGAAGGGAAGAGGCGTCAGGCGTCCTCAACTCGGCATGGTCGAACCCGGTTTGAACGTCATTGCCACGCCGTTGATGCAGTGGCGCTTGCCGGTCGGCGGCGGGCCGTCATCGAAGATATGGCCAAGATGACCGCCGCAGCGGCGGCAATGACATTCCGTGCGCGTCGTGAAAAGCGAATTGTCCGGCTTGGTGCCGATGGCGTCGGGCAAGGCTTCCCAGAAGCTCGGCCAGCCTGTGCCCGAATCGTATTTCACCTCGGATGAGTAGACCGGCAGTTCGCAACCGGCACACCGAAAAAGGCCGGCGCGTTTTTCATCGTTCAGCGGGCTGGTAAAGGCACGCTCCGTGGCTTCCTCGCGCAGAACCGCGAACTGCTGTTCGGTCAGGATGGCGCGCCACTCTTCGTCGGTTTTGGTAATCTCGAACGTTTCGGCCATGGCGCGACCGCCCGGTGCGTTGCGAAACGCAAAGGCTCCGCCCGTCAGCGCCGTCAGCGCGCCTGCCGTGCCATACAGAAAATTGCGGCGTTTCATCGTAAAGCTCCTTCGCACAAATGGTGTGCATCGAATTCCGGCAGACCCTACGCCCGGTGGTCCATCACCTCCAAGTCAAGTCGGTGTGAGGTGAGATAAGTTTCGAAGGGCGGCGCAAAGCCGCCCTTCGAGGTTCCGAAAGCCCCAATCGGAACCGATCAGCTCTTGGGCAGAAGGACGGTGTCGATCACGTGAATCACACCGTTCGACTGATCGACATCGGCGATGGTCACGGTCGCCACATTGCCGTTCTCGTCGGTCAGGGTGATGTTTTCGCCGTCCATCTTGGCTTCCAGCATGCAGCCGCCGACAGTCTTGACGGGATGGTTGCCGCCATCGTCGGAAATCATCTTGCCGATCGCATCGGACATGGCATCGGTCGCCACCACATGACAGGTCAGGACCGTTGCAAGCTGGTCCTTGTTCTCCGGCTTCAGCAGCGTGTCGACTGTGCCGTCAGGCAGTTTCTCGAAGGCCGCGTTGGTCGGTGCGAAAACCGTGAAGGGACCTTCGCCCGAAAGCGTCTCGACCAGACCGGCGGCCTTGACGGCGGCGACCAGCGTGGTGTGATCCTTCGAGTTTACGGCGTTTTCAACGATGTTCTTGTCGGCATACATGGCCGCGCCGCCCACCATCGGGTTCTCGGCCAGGGCCGATCCCGTGAAAGCGAGAGCGAGCGAGCCGGCGAGAAGGGAAGCAGTGAACTTACGCATGTTTAAACTCCTCAGGTTCGTTTTCGGGACCGCCTTCGTGGTCGGCCCGTTTAGGGAACATGAGGAGACACGGAGGGGCGCTCCGATGAGTTTCAGATCAGTCCGATTTTTTTTGAGATTATCGGCGATCAGATGTCGCGCAGGTCGCCGAGCGCCACCACCGGACCGGTTGGCGCGCCCGAGGGCGAACCGCCCGGCGGCTCCGTGGTGATGGCGAAGACGGCGCCGGCCTCGATGGCCGCGCCCAGCGCCTCGTCCAGCGCGACATGGACGCTGGACCCGACCGGAACGACACCGAGCGAAACCGGTGGATTGTCACCCTCGATGGCCCAGAGCTCGAAGTCGCGACCTTCGGGGCGCGCGCCCGATACGTGGGACAGCGCCACGTCGCGCGTCGCGCCGTCATAAACCGCCAGATAGCGCACGTCCGTGTCGTCATGGGCGAGCGAGGCGACGTAACGGTGCTCTTCGGCGGGAGGGGCGCCGAAGGGAAGGCTGGTATAGGTGAGTCCGACATAGGCGCCGAAGGCCAGCACAGCCGCCACGGCGACACCGCGCCAGAAGGCGAGGCTCGACCATAACCCCGGTCGGCTCGGCTCCCGGGCCTGGCCGAACAGGCGTGTATCGATGGCGGCCTTCGCGTTCGCGGGCGGCTCGATCGGTTCATAGGCGTCCGCCATGGGGGCGAGCTGGGCCTCCCAGTGCTCCACAAGGCGCGCGAACTCCCGATCGGTTTCGATACGTCGCGCGGCGGCGGCGCGCTCATCGGCCGCAAGCACGCCGAGCACATACTCGGCCGCAACGAGGTCGTCGTCGCGCCTTTCGGGTCCGTGTTCGTCTGCCACCGTCATCGTTCCAGGCATTCCCTGAGCTTCAACAGGCTGCGCCGCAGCCAGGTTCGCATCGTATTGAGCGGCACATCGAAACGCGCCGCAAGTTCGGCATAGCTGTCGCCATTGAGGTAAGCGCCGCGCACCGCTGTCGCACGTTCGTTCTCCAATTCGTCCAGACAGGCATCTATCCGCCGCCGCTCGCTGCCGGCGGACGCTGCCGCTTCCGGGGTTGGCGCGGGATCGGTGACGGCATGCGCCTCGTCAAGCTCGGCCGCCGGAACCTTCCGCGCCCGCAGCCTGTCGATCGCGTGGTTGCGTGCCACCGCCACGAGCCATGTGATGGGGCTGAGCTCCGAGGCGGCGAACCGATCGGCCTTGGTCCAGACTTTCACATAGACGTCCTGCAAAGCCTCTTCGGCTTCGGCCCTGTCTTTCAAGACACGCAGGCAGACGCCGAAGAGTTTCGCGTTCGTGTGACGATAGAGAAGATCGAACGCCGCGCGCTCCTTGAGCGCGGTTCGGAAGATCAGCTTCGTTATCTCGTCCGGCGTCATTGTCGGCGTCATGAGGGGGAGATTAGGCGGGTTGCGGGCTTATGGAAAGTCGGGTCGACAAACAATTAGGGCACTGTCGGAGGAAGGCAAGGAGCATACGCACCATCGACGAAGCTTTTTGCACTCCACGGATGTGAGATCATTTCACTTGCCGGAAAAAATGCTTTAAGAAATCGCCGTTTTGACTTTGGGGAACAACGCAATGAGCGACATGACGGAAACTGCAGAAGCCCAGGCCCGCTTTCTTTCGGCGGCACTGCCTTACATGCAGCGTTATGAAAACAAGACGATCGTTGTGAAATATGGCGGGCATGCCATGGGCGACGCCGCGCTCGGCCAGGCGTTTGCCCGCGATATCGCACTCCTCAAGCAGTCCGGCGTCAGCCCCATCGTCGTCCATGGCGGCGGGCCGCAGATCGCCGCCATGCTCAAGAAGATGGGCATCGAATCGAAATTCGAGGGCGGGCTGCGCGTGACCGACGAAAAGACCGTCGAGATCGTCGAGATGGTGCTGGCCGGCTCCATCAACAAGGAAATCGTGGCGCTCATCAATGCCGAGGGCGAATGGGCCATCGGCCTGTGCGGCAAGGACGGCAACATGGTCTTCGCCGAAAAGGCGCACAAGACCGTGGTCGATCCCGATTCCAACATCGAGCGCGTGCTCGATCTCGGCTTTGTCGGCGAACCGGTGGAGGTCGACCGCACGCTGCTCGACCTGCTTGCCCATTCCGAGATGATCCCCGTTATCGCGCCGGTGGCGCCCGGCCGCGACGGCCACACCTACAACATCAACGCCGACACCTTCGCCGGCGCAATCGCCGGTGCGGTGCGCGCCACGCGTCTTCTTTTTCTGACCGACGTGCCGGGCGTGCTCGACAAGGACAAGAATCTGATCGACGAACTGACCGTCTCCGAAGCGCGCGCATTGATCAAGGACGGCACGATTTCCGGCGGCATGATCCCCAAGGTGGAAACCTGTATCGAGGCCATCGAGCGGGGCGTGGAAGGGGTGGTCATCCTCAACGGCAAGACCCCGCATTCCGTTCTTCTCGAGCTTTTCACCGAGCATGGCGCCGGCACGCTGATCGTTCCGTAAACGGCGCCGGGCAGAAAAATCCGCAAACCCGCTTGATCTGGAGTTCACTCCAGCAAGTAGATGCATGTGTGCACACTATGGAGATGCACAGATGCAAGAGCGGAACATCATCGAGAATTTTCTCGCGGCATTGAAGGCCGCAGATGTCGAGGCGGCCTGCGGGTTCGTGGCTCCGGACGCCATATTCGTCGGCGTGCGTGCCGAGCCGAATCCATCGGTGCCGCCCTATGGTACCCGCGTTGGGCATGAAGGGCTCCGAACCTTTCTCGAAGCGCTGGGACGCACCTTTGCCCGGCAGTCGCTGTCGATCGAGCATGTGGGAGCGGGCGAGGGGGTGGCCTTCGCCAGCGGCCAGCTCGATCATATCGTTGCTGCAACCGGAAAACGTTTCTTCAGCGAATGGGTTCTGCGCTGTCGCATCGGCGAAGGCAAGATCACGCATTATCAGTTTTGCGAGGACAGCGCCGGGCTCGAAGACGCGCTGTCGCCTGGAGAGGAGGCCGCATGAAGATCGGCGAAGTGGCAAGGCGAACCGGCCTC
>NZ_CAJXGF010000163.1 GCF_913053745.1 uncultured Nitratireductor sp. | reverse complement strand
GTTTCCAGCGAGCCGATAAGCTCCTGCAGGCTGGTGGCGCGCGCCGCCAGTGTCTCCGCTTGGCGCTGTTCCGCAGCCATGCGGGCTTCGGCTTCCTGCTGAAGACGCTTCTTCTCGTCCAGAAGCAGGGCCAGGCGTTTCTTCTCCTCCGCCTGCTCGGTCACGGTTTTTTGAAGTTTGTCGCGCTCGCCCTCGATGGATGTAACGATGCGCGAGAGATCGCGCAGATCGGCGATCAGAATTTCCGTCTCCGCCCGCAATTCCGGCACCACGGCGCCGAGAAGGATGGCGCTGCGGACCGATGCCAGGGCATCCTCCGGCCGCACGAGAATGGCCGGCGGCGGGTTGAGGCCCATGCGTTGAAGCGCGCCGAGAACTTCGGCCAGGACGCCGCGCCGGGACTGGAGCGATTCGCGCAGATATCCTTCTTCGTGACGCAGCTTCGTGAGGCGAAGCGAAATGGTGTCGATGTCCTCGCTGAGTTTCCGTTCGGTTTTTGCCGCCTGGATGAGCGCTGCGGTGATCGCCGCGTTGTCGTCCTTGATCGCGTCGATCTCCGCGGCGATTTCCGTCAGCCGCTGCTCGGAAAGGGCGATTTCGCGATTGACGTCCTGAAACTCGACCTCACTCTTGTTGTGCCGGGTTTCGAGAACCTGAATCCCGTCCTGCGCGAGAACGGATGCGGGCAACGCGCAAAGGAGGGCTGCGGCGGCGGCTGCAAGTTTCAGTCGGCCAAGATATGGGTGCGGCGCAGGCGCTTTCTTCATCCCTGGTCTGCCGTTTTCACGCGGGGTGGAGATCATTCACGGACAGCATAGGCCAAGTTTCGTTAAGGAAACATCAACCATGCGGCAGCCCAAATACAATTTTTGGTTGTATTTCGCCAGTTGTCAATGCGTGGATGGGAGAGCGGGCCGCCAAGCCGTTCATTCCCGATGATAGGGGTGGCCGGAAAGAATGGTCGATGCCCGATACAATTGCTCGGCCAGCATCACGCGAACGATCTGGTGTGGCCATGTCTGGGCGCCGAAGGCGATGGCACGGTCCGCCGATTTGCGCAACTCCGGGTCGTGCCCGTCCGGTCCGCCGATGACGACGGTAAGATGCCGCCGCCCCTCGTCGCGCAGATCGGCGATGGCCAGGCTCAGTTCCCGCGATGTAAGATTCTTGCCGCGCTCGTCGAGCAGAAAAAGCGCAGAGCCCTCCGGCTGCATTTGCGTGATTTTGCGACTTTCCTCGCGTCGCCGCTCATCCGCAGATTTGGCGCGGCTCTCGGCGATTTCGCCGACGCCGGAAAACTCCAGCCCGATAGCGGGGCCGCTCTTGGCCAACCGGTCCAGATAACGGTCCGCCAAATCCCTCTCGGGGCCGGCCTTCATCCGGCCCACGGCACAAATCGCAATACGCATTCCAGCCTCTCTGCCCGGCAGGCGGAGATGGCTCATGGACGCCGTCGGGGGCGACGGCGATCAGTGAACCGTTTCATCCTCCAGTTCGGGTGCCTGCCACATCTTTTCGATGTTGTAGAACTCCCGGACTTCCGGACGGAAAACATGAACGACAATATCGCCCGTGTCGATCAGCACCCAGTCTGCGCTTGCCAGACCTTCGACCTTGGCACCGCCGAGGCCGGCCTCCTTGAGGGCGCGAATCAGATGATCCGCCACCGCCGCGACATGACGATGCGAGCGTCCCGACGCGATGATCATGTGATCGGCGAGCGGGGATTTGCCCTGAATGTCGATAGAGATGATGTTTTCCGCCTTGGAGTCTTCCAGACTCGTAAGGGCTGTTTCAACGGCTTGGGAAACCAGATTCCGACTGGCCTCGGCCGGCGAAGGCATCGTGTCCGCCTTCTTCGTCATTGCTGTTCTCAGTGTCTTTCCTTTCCAATAAGAACAAGCTCGCCGTAGGCATTGGGCCATACGGTCCCTATTAGATAGGCAGAGTCTCTTAACAGTTTCAAGACATCGCCGATCACATGTTTTCGCATGCTTGTCTGCTTATCGCGTTTCTTTTGCCGCATTTCTGATCGCGGTCGAGGAGAGCGAAGAGCGCGGGCCGTGTATAAAGGTCCAGGCTGGCGGCCTGCTGCGGGCCAGGATGGGGGCGTCGTCTTCGTCGATCCGCGCATGGTCGAAGGTCTTGGCCATGGTGGAGGAGAGAAAGGCCAGTGTTGCACCGGGGCGGTCGATGACCGCGATGGGCATGCTCCGGGCGATGTCGCGCCAACGCTCCCAGCGGTGAAAATCGCGCAGACTGTCGGCTCCCATGATCCAGACGAAATTGACACCGCGATTGCGGGTTTGAACGAGATCTATCGTGTCGGCGGTGTAGCGGATGCGATGGCCGGCCTCGAATGCCGTCACCTTCACGCGCGGGTCGGTGGTGCATTTTTCCGAAAGAGCGAGTCTTTCGGAAAGCGGTGCCAGATCGCGATGGCTTTTCAGCGGATTTCCCGGCGTGACGATCCACCAGAGCTGATCGAGCCGTAGGCGCCGCAGCGCGATCTCGGCCACGAGCGCATGACCGGCATGCGGTGGGTTGAAGGATCCGCCGAACAGGCCCACCGCCATCCCGCGCTCCACGTGGGGCATGCGCAGGTAGCGCGCCGGAACGCTGGATGTCGGAACGCTCATGGTTCAGTTCTCGCCGAATGGACGAAGTTACGGGCGGAGATGGCCGAAACGGATGTCTGCATCAAGACGGCCGGGCTCAGGGCCGGGTCTGGCCGGAGCCATGGACGCGGTATTTGAACGAGGTCAATTGTTCGACCCCCACGGGTCCTCGCGCGTGCATCTTGCCCGTGGCGATGCCAATTTCCGCGCCCATGCCGAATTCGCCGCCGTCGGCGAACTGAGTGGAAGCGTTGTGGAGCAGAATGGCGGAATCGATTTCGTTGAAGAAGCGTTCCACAGCGGCCGCATCGTCCGCGACGATCGCTTCGGTGTGGTGCGAGGACCACGTGCCGATGTGACGAATGGCTTCTTCGATGCCGTCGACAAGCTTCACCGAGATGATGGCGTCGAGATACTCCGTGCTCCAGTCTGCCTCTGTTGCCGGCGTGGCTGTGGCAAAGTGGGCGCAGACCTCCTCATCGCCGCGAATGGCGCAACCGGCCTTTTCGAGCGCCGTGAGGACGGGCATGAGAAGCCGGTCGGCGGCGGCACGGTCGACGAGCAGCGTCTCGGCTGCCCCGCAAATGCCGGTTCGCCGCATCTTGGCGTTGACGGCGATTGCGACCGCCATGTCGATGCCGGCCGACCGGTCGAGATAAAGGTGGCAGATGCCTTCCAGGTGGGAAAAGACCGGCACGCGTGCGTCGTTCTGCACCCGGTCGACAAGGCTGCGCCCGCCTCGGGGAACGATCACGTCGATCGTGCCGCCGAGCCCCTTCAGCATCTCGCCCACTGCGGCGCGGTCGGTCACCGGCACGCGCTGGATCGCGTCGGCGGGCAAGCCCGCCTTCTGCAACCCCTCGACGAGGCAGGCGTGGATGGCGGCGGACGAATTGGCCGAGTCGGAGCCGCCACGCAGGATAACCGCATTGCCGGCCTTGAGACACAGCGCGCCGGCATCGGCGGTCACGTTGGGCCGGCTCTCATAGATGACGCCGATGACGCCGAGAGGTGTGCGTACACGCTCTATGTGAAGCCCGTTGGGACGATCCCATGCGGCGATCACATCGCCGACGGGATCCTTTAGCGCCGCGATGGCTCGGATGCCTTCGGCCATGCCGGCGATGCGGGCGGGATCGAGCTTCAACCGATCGAGGAGCGCGGGCGAAAGGCCTGCCTTTTCGCCGCGCGTCATATCTTCGAGGTTTGCCTGGAGGATCGCCGCTTCATTGCGTGTGAGTGCGTCGGCCATGGCCTCCAGCGCGGTGTTCTTTTGTTCTGGTGTAGCGATGGATAACGGGCCGGCCGCCGCGCGGGCACGCGCACCGAGATCGTTCATCAGCACGGCGATATCCGCGCTGTCCTGCCTGTTTTCCATCAGCATTCAACCCTCCGCTTTTTCAGCCCCGTTACGCCGCGCCTGCGGTGTCGTCACCAGGTCGTCGCGGTGCACCATGGCCGTACGCGCTTCATATCCAAGCACTTCGGCGATGTCGCCGCTTTTCAGCCCGGCGATTCTTACGGCATCCGCGGCATCATACGCAACCAGCCCGCGGGCGACCTCTCGCCCTTCCGGACCGAGGATGGCCACCGTATCGCCGCGCGCGAAACTGCCGGAAACCCGCGTGACACCGGCCGGAAGAAGCGAGTTCCCGGCGGCAAGCGCGAGGACCGCCCCGGCATCGACGCCGATAGTGCCTGCCGGCTCGAGTTGGCCCGCGATCCATGTCTTGTATGCGCGCACCGGTGCCTCGCTGGCGCGAAAAAGCGTCGAGCGTGCGCCATTGTCGATGGCGGCGAGCGGGTTCAGCCGCGTGCCGGACGCGATGACCATGGCCGTTCCCGCTGCCGTGGCTATACGTCCGGCATCGAGTTTCGTGCGCATGCCGCCACGCGAAAGCTCGGAAGCGGCTGCCCCCGCCATGGCTTCGATTTCCGGCGTTATGGCATCGACGACGGGCAGAAACCTGGCATCGGGATCGCTAGCTGGCGGTGCGGTGTAAAGCCCGTCCACATCGGACAAGAGGACGAGAAGGTCCGCGCCGAGCATGGTGGCGATCCGGGCGGCCAGGCGATCGTTGTCGCCGTAGCGGATTTCGCTGGTGGCCACGGTGTCGTTTTCGTTGATGACCGGCACGACGCCCATCTTGAGAAGCGTGGAAACGGTAGCGCGCACATTGAGATAACGGCGGCGCTCTTCCGTGTCGCCGAGCGTGACGAGGATCTGGCCCGATTTGAGGCCGCGCCTGCGCAATTCCTCATCCCATGCGCCGGCCAGCGCGATCTGGCCCACCGAGGCGGCAGCCTGGCTCTCCTCGAGCTTCAGTGTGCGCCGTTCGATGCCCAGTATGGTGCGTCCGAGCGCGATGGCGCCGGAGGAGACCACCAGCACCTCCACGCCGTCGGCGTTAAGGCCGGCGATGTCGTCGACGAGGGCGGAAAGCCATTCGCGCTTTAGCCCCTTCTTGCGGTCTACCAGCAGAGCGGAACCGATTTTGACCGTGATGCGGCGGTGGCTGTTGAGCGCGGGGCGGGTCATGATCGGCCTATTTCTGCCAGCGCTCATCGGCCGTATCGGCCTCGGTTTCTTCGGTACGCGCGTCCTGTATGATTTTCATCAGCGCGCGCAGCACCTCCTGCACGCCCTCGCCCGTGGCGGAGGAGAGAAGAAGGGGAGGCTTTCCGCAAGCCTCGGCCAGAGCGGCCTGTTTCTCGGCGCGGGCCTCCGCATCGAGCAGATCGACCTGGCTGAGCGCGATCACTTCCGCCTTGTCGGTGAGACCGTGGCCATAGGCGGCGAGTTCGCCGCGAATGGTGTTGTAGACGGCGGCCGGGTCTTCCTCGCGCGCGGAGACAAGATGCAGAAGCACGCGGGTACGCTCCACATGGCCGAGGAACCGGTCGCCGATGCCCACGCCCGCATGCGCGCCCTCGATCAGGCCGGGAATGTCCGCCATGACGAATTCGCGCGCATCGATGCGTACCACGCCGAGATTGGGGTGCAGTGTCGTGAACGGGTAGTCGGCAATTTTTGGCTTGGCCGCCGTGACGGTCGCCAGGAAAGTGGACTTGCCGGCATTGGGAAGGCCGACCAGGCCGGCGTCGGCGATGAGCTTGAGGCGCAACCAGATCGACGCTTCCTCGCCCGGCAGGCCGGGATTGGCGCGACGCGGGGCCTGGTTCGTGGAGGATTTGAAATGCTGGTTGCCAAAACCGCCATTGCCGCCGCTGGCGAGCCTGAAGCGCTGGCCGACTTCGGTCAAATCGCAGATCAGCGTTTCGTTGTCTTCTTCGAACACTTGCGTGCCGACCGGCACCTTGAGCACTGCGTCGGCGCCTTTGGCGCCGGTACGGTTGCGCCCCATGCCGTGCACGCCGGTCTTGGCCTTGAAGTGCTGCTGGTAGCGATAGTCGATCAGCGTGTTGAGGCCCTGAACGGCCTCGACCCAGACATCGCCGCCACGCCCGCCATCGCCACCGTCGGGACCGCCGAACTCGATGTATTTCTCTCGTCGGAACGATACGGAACCCGCGCCGCCGTCGCCGGAGCGGATATAGACTTTGGCCTGGTCGAGAAATTTCATGGATTTGACCGCTTTTCCGTGTCGTTGCGCAGAACCGTCTACAGCATCGTGCGCGCAAGTGCGAGAGCGGACGGGGCCCCGTTGCCCGACCGCTCCCGGTTTCCCACTACGCGCCCCAGCTCCTGAGGCTCACCCAGGTGCTGCGATCGAGCTGGTAGCGCTCGATCGGCACCTTGCCTGCGACGACGGAATCCATCATGCCCTGGCCGGCATACTGGAAACCGCATTTGTGAATGACGCGGCGCGAGGCCGTGTTCGTCACACGGCAAGAGACGGTGAGCCGGTCGATATCGGTCGCGCGGAAGGCAAGGTCGACAAGCGCATGCGCGGCCTCCGTCGCATATCCGCGTCCCCAATAGGGCTCGCCGACCCAATAACCTATCTCCAGGCCGTGAGCGCGATTTTCGAGGCCGGCGCAGCCAATGAACGCGCCGCTCTCGGACAGGGTGATGGCGTAGGTGCAGCCGTTGATCGCGCCGGTGCGGATGTTGGACAGAAAGTTGTGCGCGTCGCTGACACGATACGGATTGGGCAATCGGCCGAGCATCTCGGCCAGTCGCCGATTGTTGGCGAGTTCCACCAGTTCGGTCACGTCGTCGTCGCGCGGGATGCGCAGAACGAGGCGCTCCGTGACCAGGACCGGGCAGTCTATGCTGACGCTTCGACTTTCACTCTCTATCTCTTCACTTTCGGCAACCATCGTTTTTCCTCCGGACAAAATGAAAGGGGAGATGGCGACCCATCTCCCCTTTCGAACCTATTTCCGGAATGTCCAGACACCGGTCCCCGAGATGGGTCGCCGGTGTTTGGTGAAGCGGACCGGCTATTCCGCTGCCTCCGTAATCGGGTTTACGGATACGTAGGTTCGACCATTGGCTTTCTTGGCATACGAGACCGCGCCGGCCTCGAGTGCGAAAATCGTATGGTCCTTGCCCATGCCGACATTGACGCCGGGATGCCATTTCGTGCCGCGTTGACGGATGATGATGTTGCCTGCGAGAACTTTCTCGCCGCCGAATTTCTTCACACCAAGGCGTTTGGACTCGGAATCGCGACCGTTGCGCGACGAACCACCAGCTTTTTTGTGTGCCATTTGCTTGCTCCTTTGCGCCCGAAAGAGCGCTTGCATTCCTAATGCGCCGTCAGGCGCCGGATTTCAACCCTGCGGCGAATGATTATTTCGCCAGTTCCTTGGCCTGTTCGCGCCAGTCCTTGATCTGGTCGGCGCTGAAGGGCATGGCCTCGTCGATGCGCACCACGTCCTCGTCGGTGAGATCGGCCACCTGAGCGTAGGTGGTGATGCCCTGCTCGGCGAGCTGGCCGGCTGCCACCGGGCCGATGCCCTTGATCTCTTTCAGGTTGTCCCGGCCGTCGTGCAGCGGGGCGCCGTTGACGTCGGCACGCGCTTCGTCGGTATCGTCATCGGCTCCGGCATCGTTCGACGCGTCGAGCGCGCGCGACATCGAGTCTCGATCGATGGATTCGACGTGAGTGTGATCCGACGCCCGGCCCGACTCGAGTTCGAGGATGCGCTCGTAGGCGCGGTCGAGGTCGGACTCCAGGCGCTTGGCGTCCGCGTCGCGTTCGCGATAGCGCTGGATCAGCGGCGGCAGGCGGTCCTGCCAGCTCTCCAGCTCGCGGCTCAGCTTGAAGATCTTGTCGTCCTTTTCCCGCAGCGAGGTCTGCAGCGAGTTATCCGCTTCGGCCCGATGGCGCAGTTCGGTGTCGAGTCGCCGCCGTTCGTTCTGCGCCGCCTCGAGCTTGCCGCGCACGTCCTTGATTTCGCGTTGCAGGTGATCGCGTCGCTCGAAGGCCTCCTTCAGCGCGGTCGAGAGCTCCCGTGCGCGGTTCGACGCATCCTTGCCCGAGGCCTGGAACTGGCTGACCTGTTCCATCAGCCCCTGGTTCTGGTCGACGAGCCGCTTGTGCTCGCCGCGCTGCGCGTCGGTCCGTTCCTTCCATCTTGCGTTGAGCGCCGCTTTCTCGTGCCGGACGCGCTTGCCTCGCACGAGCCAGCCGATGACGATGCCGGCGAGGGTCGCCACGGTCAGCAGGATGATCTGCAGTACGCTAATGTCCGGCATCCTCTCCCCGGGTCCCGGCGACCTTACGACGCGAGCCGCAGTCGGTCCATCTCCGCGATGACCTCGCGAATCTGCCCGATGGCCCAGTCCACCTGTTCGCGCGTGACGACCAGCGGCGGCGCCAGCCGGACGACCACCTGATGCGTCTCCTTGCTCAGCAACCCGCGCTCCATCAGGGCTTCGCACATGTCGCGCGCGCTGCCGAGGTCCGGGTCGAGCTCGATGCCGACGAACAGTCCCCGGCCCCGTACTTCGCGAACCAGCGGACTCGAAATCTCGCGCAGTTTGCCGATCAGGTAGTTGCCGAGTTCGGCGCTGCGCAGCGCGAGATTCTCGTCGACGAGGATGTCGAGCGCCTCGAGGCCGACCGCGGCCGCGAGCGGGTTCCCGCCGAACGTACTGCCGTGATCGCCGGGGCGGAACACGTCCATCACGTCCTTGCGCGCAAGGAACATCGAAACGGGCAGGATGCCGCCGCCCAGCGCCTTGCCGAGGATGAGGCCGTCCGGCTTCACGCCTTCGTGCTCGCAGGCGAGCAGGCGCCCGGTGCGCCCAAGGCCCGTCTGGATCTCGTCCGCGACCAGGAGCACGTTGTGCTTGCGGCACAATTCGGCCGCTTTGGCGAGGTAGCCGTCCGGCGGCACGATGATGCCGCCTTCGCCCTGGATCGGCTCGACCAGGAACGCCGCCGTGTTCGGGGTGATCGCTGCTTCGAGAGCCGCGATGTCACCGTAGTCGACCAGCCGGAACCCGGGCGGGAACGGACCGAAGCCCGCCTGGTACTGCGCCTCGTCCGACATGGCCACGATCGCGATCGTCCGGCCGTGGAAGTTGCCGGTGCACGCGATGATCTCGGCGCTGTCATTCGCAACGCCCTTCACCGTGTAGGCCCACTTGCGCGCCGCCTTGATCGCGGTCTCGACGGCCTCGGAACCGGTATTCATCGGCAACGCCATGTCCTGGCCCGTAAGCTCGCAGGCGCGCTTCAGGAACGGTCCCAGCTTGTCGGTGTGGAACGCGCGCGACACGATGTTCAGCGTCGCGACCTGTTCCTGCACGAGCTTCACCAGCCGCGGATGCGCATGCCCGTGGCTCACGGCGGAGTACGCACTCATCATGTCGAGATAGCGCTTGCCGTCGTCGTCCCACACGTAGGCACC
>NZ_CAJXGF010000162.1 GCF_913053745.1 uncultured Nitratireductor sp. | reverse complement strand
GAGCCGATCATGATCTGCGTGAAGAGATCGCGCCCGAGACGGTCCGTCCCGGCCCAATGAGCAAGCGATGGCGCTTCGAGCCGCCCGCCCGCCATGCCCGTGGGGTCGTAGGGCGTCCACACAAGCGTCAGCAGCGCGACCGTAACATGCAGACCAACGAGAATAAGCCCGACGGTCAGCGTGAGCGAACCACGCCTTGTTGCCATTGTCGCCGTTTCCACCTGCCCGCTCACGACCGCGCTCCCCGGCTCTCACGCAACCTTGGATCGACCAGTCGCTGTCCGAGATCGGCAAGGAAACCGATCAGAAGAACGAGCAGCGTGGAGATGAAGAGCACACCCTGAATATTGGGGAAATCGCGTTGCTCGATGGCAAGCAGCAGCATGGAGCCAAGCCCCGGCAGGTTGAACACCCGCTCGACCACCACCGCACCAAGCAGCGCCGTGGCAAGCTCGATGCCGAGGATCGACATGACCGGCACCGCGCCGTTGCGGATGCCGTGGCGCACCAGCGCTTCGGAAAAGCCCGCGCCTAGCGCGCGCGCCGTGCGCAGATAGTCACTTCCCAGCACATCCTGCGTGGCCGAGCGCACATAGCGCAGAAGCGAGGCGGACATCACGATGGCAATGGTGAGGATCGGCAGAAACAGTGTGCGCAGCGCCTCAACCGGCGTATCCCAGCCACGCGGCGGAAAGCCACCGGAGGGGAAAAGCCGCAGATTGACGGCAAACAGCGTGACCAGAAGAATGCCCACCCAGAAAACGGGGATGGCGATGCCGAGTTGCGAGATCACCGAAATGGCCGCGCCATACCAGCGGTCGGCCTTGACCGCCGAGAGGATGCCGAGCGGCACCGCGATCACCAGCGCCAGCAGGAAGGACAAAACGGTGAGCGGCAGCGTGACGGCGAGCCGGTCCATGATTTCCGGCAGCACCGGCGTGCGGCTGACAAAGGACGTACCGAGATCGAAA
Source organism: uncultured Nitratireductor sp. (assembly GCF_913053745.1). Lineage (GTDB taxonomy): Bacteria > Pseudomonadota > Alphaproteobacteria > Rhizobiales > Rhizobiaceae > Nitratireductor. Next base: position 8,527 of record NZ_CAJXGF010000162.1, on the reverse strand, counting down.
CGCGCCAGGCTCGTGATGAACTGGACGAATTGCTGGCCAAGCGGCAGATCGGAACCGACCTGCCGCCGTGCGGCCGCGATCTGCGCCTCGTCGGCGCCGACCGAGATCAGCGCGTTGGCGGGATCTCCCGGCAAAAGCCGGAGCAGTATGAACAGAACCACACAAGCCGCCAGAAGCGAGAAGAAAAGAATGGCGAGCCGCCGGGCAATATAAACGAGGATCGGAACCTCCCTCAGGACAGTTCCACGCGAGGTGGAACCGTATGGTGGCTCGCGGGATCGGTTACTGAGCCTGCTTGACGATATCGTATGCGAAGAACTGCGAGTTCAGGCCGTTGACCGGATACCCGCTGACCGACGCGGTCGATACCACAATCTGCGGATAGAGATAAAGCCATCCGCTGGCTGCATCCTCAGCGATGATGCGGTTTGCTTGCGTGAGCTTTTCATCACGCTCGGCTTCGGAGCCGCTCGCCTCCGCAGAGGCAATCAGTTCCACCACTTCCGGATTGTTGTAGCCCCAGTAGAAGTCGGGATTGCCGTAGAACACGATGTCGCGGTGGTTCACATGTTCCTGCAGCGTCGCCTGGAAATCCTGCGCCTGGTAGATCTTCGTGTACCACTCATTGGCGGTGATGATGTTGATCTCCACGGTGATGCCGACCTTGGCCAGCTCGTTCTGCAGGAACTGGGCGACGATCGGATGCGGATCGTAGTTCGGCGTGTCGAGCGTGAAGGTGAAACCGTCCGCATAGCCGGCTTCGGCCAACAGCGCCTTGGCGCTTTCCGGATCGTAGGGGTCCACATCGGTGAGGTCGACATACCACGGGTCCGTCGGCGGCACGAAGGAGCCGATCAGCGTGCCGTAATCGCCCCAGATGGAGTTCAGGAGGCGCTCGCGGTCGATGGCGCGGGCAACGGCCTTGCGCACCTTCACATTGTCGAAGGGGGCGACGCGGTCGTTATAGGCGAGCACTTCCTTGGTGGTCGACTGGCCATCGGTCACCACAAAGGACGGATTGTCCTGGAACTGAATCAGGGAATCCGGGCTCTGCACGCTGGTGATGATGTCCACCGCACCGGTCAGAAGCGCATTGTTGAGCGCGGTCGCCTCCTTGAAATAGGAGAAGGTCACGCCGCCATTCTTCGGCTTCTCGCCCCAGTAGTTTTCATAGGGCGAAAGCGTGATGCTGGAGCCGCGCCGCCAGTTGTCGAGCTTATAGGGGCCGGTGCCGTCCTCGCTGGAGGTGAGATCTTCGGCGGCATCGTTGACGATCCACACATAGGTCAGATTGTAGGGCAGCGAGATGGAACGTTCCTTGAGGGTGACAACAACCGTGCTGTCGTCCTTCGCCTCCACGCTCTCGATATTCGCCAGGCTGCGCTTGCGTGAGCTCTGCGAGGTCTCGGCGGTGACGCGCTCAATGCTGTGTTTCACATCGGCTGCCGTCAGGGGGTCGCCGGAATGGAACGTAACATCCGGCTGCAGCGTGAAAGTGTAGGTGAGCCCATCCTCGCTCATCTCGAAACCGGAGACGAGCTTTTCCACCACGTCGCCATCGTCGGTGAGCTGAAACAGCCCCTCATAGACATTGCCGTTGAAGGCCTCGTTGATGCCCTGCCCGGCACCTGCCGTGTTGTCGAGGTTCTGCGGCTCATAGAGCGAGCCGATGCGAATGACGGCGGAAGGGTCTGCATTGTCCTGCGCCATGGCACCTGTCGCGCCAACAATGGCGAATGCCACACTTATCGTCAGGCTGCGAAGGCCCAGACCCGTCTCTTTCAACGATGCTGTCATCTTGCTTGTCCTTTGCGAATTCCAAACCGCGCGGTCACCTGGCACGAAGCCATGAGCCCGCAGTTTCGTGGCTAATCTAACCGGCAAACACGATGACTGCGAGACATTTGAATCCCGCCGAGAGCAAAATGTTCGCACCGGACCGACATTTCTGTCGGTCCCGTGCGAAATTTATTCCTTCAGAACGCGAATTCGTAGAACATAAGACGCGCTTCAGGCGCCGTAGGGAACCCAGATGTTCTTCACCTGAACGGCACGGCGCAGATAGTCGCGTCCACGGCCCTCGGCATCGTCGAGCCAGTTCGGCATGCGGCCATTGTTGACCCAGGTCGACTTCAGGTTTCCGGCCGATGCCTTCTCGACCATGGCGCTTCCTTCCACCGAGCCGAAATACCAGAGTGCTGCCACCTCGTCGTGCTCGGCAAGCGTCTTCACCAGAAGATCACGCTCGCCGGTGACGATGTTCACCACGCCGCCCGGAACATCGGACGTGTCGAGCACCTGATAGAAATCGCCGGCGATCAAGGGGTGACGCGCAGACGGCACGACCACCACACGATTGCCCATGGCGATGGCCGGCAGCACCAACGAAACCAGAGACAGAAGCGGTGCTTCATCCGGGCAGGCAATGCCCATCACCCCAAAGGGCTCGTTCATGGCAAGGGTCACATGGCGCGACTGGGTGGAGTGCACCGCGCCGTCGAACTTGTCGGCCTGCGCGGCGTAATAGAAGATGCGGCGCAGCGCGGTGTCGAACTCTTCGGTCGCCTTCTTCGCGCTCGCGCCCGTGCTCTCGCACAGAAGCGCTTCCATGCCCGCGCGCCGCGCCTCCAGGTTTTCGCCAAGATAGTAGAGCACCTGCGCGCGATTGTGACCGGTCGCGCCGCCCCAGCCGCCGGCCTTCGCCGCCGCTTCGACCGCGTTGCGGATGTCCTTGCGATTGCCGATGCCGGCCTGACCGATCAGAACACCGCCCTTGCCGGCAACGGAATAGACATAGCCGCCATCGGGCCGCGCCTGCTTGCCGCCGACATAGTTCTTCATGGTCCGGTCAATACCCTCGACCAGAACCTTGCCCTCACCCGCCGGAGAGGCGGAGGGAATGAAGGCATCCGATGCCTTGGGGGCAGAAAGCTTCTTCTCCCAGTCGGCCGCGAGATATTCGTAAAGCCCCTCGCGCGCGCCCTCGCGGCCGAAGCCGCTTTCCCGATAGCCGCCGAACCCGGCGCCCGCATCGAGCATATTGGTGCAGTTGATCCACACCACGCCGGACTTCACCCGCGCGGCAAGATCGAGTGCCACATTGATGTTTTCCGACCAGACGGAGGCGGCCAGCCCGTAGCGGCTGTTGTTGGCAAGTGCGGCGGCCTCGTCCGGCGTGCGGAAGGTCACGGAGGCGGCGATGGGGCCGAAGATCTCCACCTGGCAGACGGTCGCAGCAGGCTCGACATCGGTAAAGAAGCCGGGCGCGATATAATTGCCCTTTTCAGGCAACGGTGCGGAAGCCTGCCAGAGGGTTCCACCTTCCTCGACACCCTTTGCCACAAGCGCGGAAATCCGCTCCACCTGAACCGGCGACACGATGGCGCCCACATCGGTGGATTTGTCGAGCGGGTCGCCGACGCGCAGCGTCTCCAGCCGCGCCTTCAGCTTGGCATGAAAGCGCTCGGCGATGCCTTCCTGCACGATCAGGCGTGAGCCGGCACAGCACACCTCGCCCTGGTTGAACCAGATCGCGTCGACCACGCCCTCGACAGCCGCATCGATATCGGCGTCCTCGAACACGATGAAAGGCGACTTGCCGCCCAGCTCCAGCGAGAGCTTCTTGCCGGAACCGGCGATCTGCTCGCGGATGATGCGGCCCACCTGAGTGGAGCCGGTGAACGCCACCTTGTCGACGCCCTCATGGCCGCAGACGGCGGCACCCGTCGCGCCGTCGCCCTGAACGATGTTGACCACGCCGGCGGGCAGTCCCACCTCGTGACAGATCTCCGCGAAGGCAACAGCCGTCAGCGGCGTCAGGTCGGCGGGTTTCAACACCACCGTGTTGCCGGCGGCCAGCGCCGGAGCGATCTTCCAGGCAAGCATCAGCAGCGGGAAATTCCACGGGATCACCTGCCCGCAAACGCCCACGGGCGAGAAGCCGCGGAATTCGTCCTCCACCATCTCGGCCCAGCCGGCGTGGTGATAGAAGTGGCGCGCGACCAGCGGAATGTCGATGTCGCGCGTCTCACGCACCGGCTTGCCATTGTCGATGGTTTCCAGCACCGCGAGAAAGCGCGAGCGCTTCTGCACATGGCGGGCAATGGCATAGAGATATTTCGCGCGTTCATGGCCGGAGAGTTTCGACCATTTACCGAACGCCGCACGCGCTGCCTTCACGGCAGCGTCCACATCCTCCGCCGTGCCGCAGGCGATCTCAGCCAGCTGCGAACCGTCCGACGGATTTGCCACGGCAATCTGGCGCGCACCCTTCGTTTTTACAAACCGCCCATCGATAAAATGGCCGAAGGAGCGGTCATGGGCGTCGAGCCACGCGAGAACATCGCCATTGGCTTCCGGAGAAGGGCCGTATTCCATGGTGCGCAGAATATCCTTGATGGAAGACATGGTTCGATTCCTCATGCGACCGCGTGACGGTTGGCGCTCGAATAGCGCCCGCTCACGAAGTGCTCCAATTGCCGTTCGATGTCGCCGAGCAGCGAGCTCGCGCCAATGCGGAACAGGTCCGGCTCCAGCCAGCGATTGCCCAGTTCCTCTTTCATGAGCGTCAGCCAGGCGAGCGCATCCTTCGCAGTCTTGAGGCCGCCTGCCGGCTTGAAGCCGACGATCTGGCCCGAATGATCCCGATAATCGCGCAGCGCGCGTACCATAGTCAGGCTCACCGGCAATGTGGCGTTCACGCCTTCCTTGCCGGTCGACGTCTTGATGAAATCGGATCCGGCCTGCATCGCAACCATCGAGGCGCGGTAGACATTGGTGAGCGTGCTGAGATCGCCGGTCGCCAGAATGGCCTTCAGATGCGCTGCACCGCAGGCCTCGCGCATGGCGGCAATTTCATCGTAGAGCGCGCTCCAGTTCTGGGTGAGTACATGCTCCCGCGTGATCACGATGTCGATCTCATGCGCGCCCTCTTCCACCGCGTAACGGATTTCCGCGAGCCGAAGCGGCAGAGGCATGAGACCGGCCGGAAACCCGGTGGCGACCGAAGCGACGGGAATGTTGCTCCCCTCGAGTGCCTTGACCGCATGGGGCACCATGGTCGGATAAACGCAGACAGCACCGGTCGTGATGCCTGCATCGGCAAGGCCGAGCGCTTCCAGAATGTCCTCGCGCACCGGACGCTGCGCCTTGGCGCAAAGCCGGCGAACGCGGCCCGGCGTGTCATCGCCGGCAAGCGTCGTCAGATCGATACACGTGATAGCCCGTACCAGCCATGCCGCCTGATACGCTTTCTTGACCGAGCGGCGCGTCGCAATCGTACCCGCCCGGCGCTCCGTCGCGCTGCGATTGACAGATATATCCTCGAACCATTCGGGTCTCAGTTGCGTTCCGGTATTTCGGGCGAGAGCGTCGGTCATTGCAGTGTCCGTGTCGTTCTGTGCCTGCGCGGTCTCGGAAGCGGCAGGCGATATGTTACGATAGCAACATTATGTTTGGATCGTTTCATAATTTCCGAGAACCTGTCAACCCGCATTGCCTTGCCTCACGCAAACTTCCGAGGTTATTTTGCCGTGAGGGTAGCTCCGGTCCTAGAGATTTCGTCGACGATGGAAGCGTAGCTGGAGTTTAGCGGGACAGCGACCGGTAGATATGGGTCATCTTTCGCAGATCGAACAACTTCTTCCCGAGCTGCGTGCTTATGCGCGCTCGATCTGCGGACCTGCCGAAAGCCCGGAGGACCTGGTTCAGGACGCCATCGAACGCGCCCTGCGCCACGAAACGCGTCCCGGGCGCATGGACGAGCTGCGCCCCTGGATGTTTCGCGTCATCCGCAACCTGCACTATGACGAACTCAGAAAAAGACGCGTGCGCCGTGAATATATCGCAGTGCAAAAACGTCTTATGGATGAAAGCGACGGAACGGGCAGTGAGGGCCGCGATGTTCTGATCCGCCTTGCGTTCGAGAAACTAATGCCGGAGACGCGGGAGGTGCTGTTTCTCATCGACATCATGGGTTTCAAGTATGCGGAGGCGGCGGAGATCATGAATGTGCCCATCGGCACCGTGATGAGCCGTATCAGCCGGGCCCGGAAAGAACTTTTGCGCCGCATCAAAGGCGACGATCAGGATGAAGAGCAGGCAAAGCAAACCCAATGAACAAGGTAACGGACGAGGACTTCATCAAGGTCAACGCATTTCACGACGGAGAAATGATCGAGGACCGCGCAGCTTTTGCACGCCGACTCGAGACAGAGCCGGAGTTGAGCGCAGCGCTTGCAGAAATCCGTGAAATGTCCGCCAGTCTGAAGACCCTGAAGCCGCAGCCAGTCACACAACCGTCTGCGCGAAACGACAATCACCGTGAATGGCGCCGGTGGGGACGCAGGTGGGCCGGCTCAGCCCTTGCAGCTTCCGTCGCACTCGCCATTGTCCTTGCATATCCGCTCACCCGCCCGGATACGCCTGCACCGGAAGATCCACTCGCCATTCACGAGACGTTCTCCGCTCAGGCATTTGTTTCGCAAGACGGTATTTTCCAGACTGTTTCGGGCGAAGAGATCGCTCTGTTCCCCGATCTTTCGGCGGCCAATCTCACGCTTGTGGCGGTCAGGAAAGTGCCGCATGGCTTGGCAGCCCATTTCGCCGGTCGGGAGGGCTGCCGCCTGACAGTCTTTTCGAGCGAAAAATCCCTGAATGCCGGAGGCTCTGCCCCGGACCTGCAGAGCGCGGCATGGGAAGTGCCCGACCGCCTCTATCGGATCGTCGCCACCGGCATGGATGCGGGCAAGTTCGCGGCAATTACGGCCTATCTGGAACAGGCGACGCGCAGAATGGCGCAGCCCGACACCGTGATCGCTCTAAGGGACGCGACCGCACAGGCCACATCCTGCGGCTAGAGCAATTCCAGGAAAAGTGGGAACCGGTTTTCCGTCCGGAATTGCGAAAAACAATAAGTTAGAGCGCTTTCGCGATTCAACCAAAAGCGGAAGTGCTCTAGAGCAAACCTTTGCACCGCCTCATCCAAGCCGAGTGAAGCGGTCCAGGCTTCGGTCCGATGCTCTAATTCGGGTTGGGGAAGTTGGGGCGGTCCTCATTATAATGCGTCGCCAGATAGTCGAGTATCTCGATGCGGTCCGGCTCTGGAATTTTGTCCATGCCCTGTTCATCGACCATCCATTCAAGCATTTCGTCCCAGCCCTCACGGGTGAGACCCTGCTGCGCGATAATCATTTCCGAATGGCAGGCGGTACAGGCGTAGAAGGTCGTATCGACCCCCGGCGCAACCTTCAAACGTCCGAAATCGCCCTCGATCTCCTGAACGTCGCCCTTCGCAGGTTCCGCGCTCGCTGCCTGCTCGGCCGGGGCGGCCTCTTCCACTGCGGCACCGGACTGAACGGGTGTGTCTGAGAACGTGCTCAGATAAGCGATCAGGTTGACGCGGTCCTCTTCCTTCTTGAGGCCGGCAAAGGCCATTTTGGTTCCCTTCACCTCGGCGCGGGGCTGCAGCAGATAGGCATCGAGCCGTTCAACCGTCCACTCTCCACCATAGGCCTTCATGGCTGGCGAATAGGAATAGCCCTCGACCTGTGCGACCGGCTTGCCGACCACTCCATAAAGATTTGGACCAACCTTGTTCTTGCCGTCCTTCTCGATCGTGTGGCATGCGACGCACCGCTTGAATATCTTTTCACCTTTTGCGGTGTCGGCATCGGCCAGCCTGGCCTGAACATCCGCCAGAGCGGGCGTGGCGGCAAAGAGAGCAAGTCCGACAACACCCAGCCAAACGCGAGCAAGCTTCATTCTTCTTTTCTCCATGGAATTGGGTGCCGTGAAGCGGCATCCCGCCGCTTCACGGTATTAAGACGGTTGAGCATGTTGGGCTGTGCGATCAGCTCGCGCGCACACCAACCCGGTGCATCGTGTTGTTGAGATAACCCTTGGGATTCCAGGCGATGGCGAAAGGCTGCATGTCGCCCGCGCTGTCGGTTGCCCGCGCCCAGATCTCATAGTAGCCGGCCTGCGGGAATGTCACCTTGCTGCGCCAGTTCTGCCAGGCGCCCTCATTGACCGGATCGTCCAGTTCCACTTCCTGCCAGGTCGTCCCGAAATCTATGGAGATATCCAGCTTCTCGATGGAGCGGTCGCCCGACCATGCATGACCGCGCACATCCGTCTCCATACCGATATCCGCGCCATTGGCTGGAAAGGTGACAAGCGATTTCACCGGCATACGTTCGATGATGACAAAATCCTCCTCGGGCACATCCTCACCGGGAGCCACCGGATAGGCCGGCACACGATAGGAGGTACCCGTCATTTTGGGGCCGTCATGCACCTGGTCGCGCAGTTCGATGCGGGTCAGCCATTTCTGGGCTGTCGAGGCCGGCCAGCCCGGCACGACCAGCCGAAGCGGCGCACCGTTCATCGGGTGCAGTGTCTCGCCGTTCATCTCGAAAGCGATAAGAATATTGTCGGTCATCGCCTTTTCGATGGGCACTCCGCGTGAGATCGGCAGTTTATCGGGGTTGCCCGAAAGATGGCCATCGGCACCGTAGTGCGCGGTGTA
>NZ_CAJXGF010000161.1 GCF_913053745.1 uncultured Nitratireductor sp. | reverse complement strand
ACTGGATTCGCGCTCGCGCGCTGCGCAACGGGGTCATCTCCACCCTGGTCGAAAAGAAGAAACGCGGCGACGGAACCGCCGGGCGATTGCGCGTTTTCGCCAAAAGCCTGGCGCTTCTCGCCGCCGCGCCGTTTCGCGGCGCGCTTCGTCTCGCGGCAACCGGATCCGTTTCGACCGCGATGTATCCCGTCTATGTCGGGCTCGGTCGCATCATGGCCGAATTCGGTTATGCCAACGAGCAGTACCGCGAACCGGAGAAGAATTAAACGCCGCCACGCTGTCGACTTCCCGCCGCCGATTGTGTATCGCTCCGTCTCCCCTGAACGATCCGAATTCCTGCAAGGACATTTCCCATGCGAGCGCTGAGCGGCGGCATCGACTTTGGCACGTCCAATTCCACTGTCGGCTTTATGGAGAACGGCCAGCCGCGTCTGGTCGAACTGGAGCATGGCGAGGTCACCATGCCGAGCGCCGTTTTCTTCAATTTCGAAGACGACCGCACCTATTTCGGGCGCGGTGCCGTCAGCCGCTATACGGAGAATGTCGAGGGCCGCCTGTTGCGGGCCTTAAAGAGCGTTCTCGGTTCCTCGCTTATTCAGGAAAAGACACGCGTAAAGGCCCACTCCATCGCATTTTCCGACATTATCGGCTCGTTTCTGCACTTCCTGAAAGAAAATCTGGAAACCCGTCTCGGCGGGCCGGTGGACAACATCGTGCTTGGACGTCCGGTGCGTTTCGTCGACGACAATCCGCAAGCCGACCGGCGGGCACAGGACGAACTTGAAAAAGCCGCACAGAGACGCGGCTTCGGCAATATCGAATTTCAATTCGAACCGATTGCGGCCGCGCTCGATTACGAGCAGCAGGTTACCGGCGAGGAACTGGCGCTGATCGTCGACATCGGTGGCGGCACGTCCGATTTTTCCATTGTCCGCGTCTCCTTCGAGCGCGCGCAACGGGCCGACCGCAAGGAAGACATTCTGGCCAGCCACGGCGTGCATATCGGTGGAACGGATTTCGACCGGCTCCTCAGCATCGCTCATCTGATGCCCGAGCTGGGGTACCGCACGCAGACCAAAGACGGCAAACGCCAGCTTCCGGCCGGGTACTATATCGATCTCGCCACCTGGCAGCGCATCCACATGCTCTACACCAACCGCGCGATGACGGACCTCCGGCAGATCCGGTACGAGGCCGCGCGGCCCGATCTGGTCGAACGCATGATCGATATCGTCGCAAACCGGCAGGGTCATGCGGCCGTGGCGGAGGTCGAACGGGCGAAGATCGCGCTCACCGACCTGACCGATAGCGCCATCGAATTGCGTCTCACCGACGAGGCCCTGCATCTGCCGGTCACCCGCGGCCAATTGAACGAGGCCATATCGGCCACCGTCGAGCGCGTTCGCGAAGCGGTTGCCGAAACCCTCGCCAATGCCGATGTCGCGCCGCATCAGATCACCGCCCTGTTCCTCACCGGCGGGTCTTCGGCGATCCCGCTTCTGCGTGAAAGCGTTCTGGACATGCTCCCCGCCGCATCGGTGATCGAGGGCGATATGTTCGGCAGCGTGGGGCGCGGTCTCGCCCTGGACGCAGGTCGCAAATTCGGCGTGTAGAATGCGGGCCGGCGGACCGGCCCGCATGCGCGTCATGGTTCACGCCTTCTTTCGCAATCGCCGCAATGTCAGCAAGGTGATCGTCGCCATGAAGGTTGCATAGGCGGCAAGCGGCCATGCCGTGGCGCCGTCGAACGCGATCACGAAAATCGTGCCGACAAAGCCGACCACGAGGCTTTGTATGCAGAAATGCAGGGCCACTGCCGTTCCCGCCATGTCGCCGAAATCCTCCAGGGCCCCATTGGCCGTCACAGAGGTGGTGAACACGATCCCCACCGCCATCGTCCACATAGGCAGAATGAATGAGAGGAAGGAAGGCGGCGCAAGCATTTCGCCTGTAATGAGCAGAGCCGCGCTCAGCATCATCGTGCCCATGCCGCGTGCCGCGCTGCCGGCTATCCCCCAGCGTTCCACGAAACGCTTGGCGAAGCGTGCGGTGATCATCATCGCGAACGCGACGGTGGAGAAAGCGAGACTGAAACCGAACTCGCTGTAACCCGCCCTCTCGATGAGGACGCGCGGCGCGGTCGAGAAAAACACGAAGAACGCGCCCATCGCCGTTCCGAAGGCCAGAGTGTAGGTCCAGAACGGCAGGCTTTTCAGCATCGGCCCGAACGAGGTCGTGCGCATTCCCTCGTTGCGTGGCCGCGTTTCGTGCCATCCGGCGAGCGACCCGAAAAGCATGGCTATAGCCGGTGCGGCAAGCGCCACGAAGATTGCGCGCCACCCGAATTCTTCCGCGATCAGCGCGCCGACAATCGGCCCGAATGCCGGCACGCAGGCAAGCATTGCGCTCAGGAGACTGTAGACCACAGCACTTTCGGGACGCCCGGCATAAACGTCGCGAACCGTCGCAAAAAGCGCCACCAGCATGGCCGATGCGCCCGCCGCCTGCGCAATCCGCAAAGCCAGGAAAACGCCCGCCGACGAGGTCGCCGCCAGCGCCAGAGAAGTGACCGCGAAAAGCAGTCCGCCGCCCAGGAGAACCGGTCGTCGCCCCCAGCGATCCGACAGCGGTCCGAAGACGATCTGTCCCACGCCCAGAACGATCATGTAGAGCGTGAGGGTCAGTTGGATCGTGGCCGGCGTGGTCCCGAGGATCGCGGGCATCGCCGGCACGACCGGAAGGTAGATATCCATGCCGAGCGAGGCGAGGATGTTGAACGGAGCCAGAAGCGCGAGCGCCACCGGCAGGCTGTAGGTCCACAGCCGTGGATTTCGATTGAACATGACAAAGCATCCGTCAAATGAAAGGCATTTGGCGGCGCCTGTTGGTCATTTTGAATTTTCAGGGAACCCGGACAGGCAGCCGCAACGACAAGACAAGATCGTTGCGGCTTATCGGCGTGCTTTCTTGGCTGTCATGGCTTTGGCCCGGCGTCCGGTTGATCGATTTCCTGAGTGCCCTTTAGCAAACCTCTTCGGCGCCCGCAAACGGCAATTTGGCCATCGGCACCGCAACCCTGTTGCATTCGCCGCCCGCTCGCGGCATTCCTCTCCCATCGTCAAGGGAGAAGTTTCATGGGCAAATCGGTCATTCTCGTCGGCTGCGGCAATATGGGTTACGCCATGCTGAAAGGCTGGATCGCCGCTGGCAAGCTGGCTTCGAAAGATGCCACGGTGATCGAGCCCAATGCCGGTCTACGCGCCCGCGCCGCCGCACTTGGGGTCACGGTCGCCGAAAACGCTGACGCGCTCGCCGCCGGCGCGGATATGATCGTTTTCGCGGTCAAGCCGCAGGTCGTTCGCGACGTGGCCCCCGCCTATGCCCGCTTCGCCGACGGCGCGACCTTCGTCAGCGTTCTGGCCGGTACGGGCACGGCCACGTTCGAGGAAATTCTTGGCCGCAACGCCGCGATCATGCGCTGCATGCCCAACACGCCGGCCGCCATCGGCAAGGGCATGATGGTGCTGTTTTCCAACCGCAATGTGACCGACGAGGCGAAAAACTTCGCCGAGGAACTGCTGGCCACCAGCGGCGCCGTCACCACCATCGACAATGAAGAACTGATGGACGCCGTAACCGCCGTTTCGGGCTCCGGTCCTGCCTATATCTTCCACTTCATCGAATGCCTGACCGCCGCCGGCGAGAAGGCCGGCCTGCCTGCGGAGACCGCGAAACTCCTTGCCATGCAGACGGTCTATGGCGCCGCCTCTCTGGCCAAGGAAAGCAACGACGAACCTGGCAGGCTGCGCGAACAGGTAACGAGCCCCAACGGCACCACCGCCGCCGCGCTTTCCGTCTTCATGGACGAGAACCGGTTGCTCGATCTGGTCAGCGACGCCGTCGAGGCGGCCAAGAAGCGCTCCATCGAACTGGGGAAGTAGGCGCTTCTCACCCTTCGCCGAACACCATCGCATCCTGCCGCGCTCTCAGCGCTACAAGCCGCGAAGCAGCATCGGGCGCGACATTCGCATGCGTCAGAAGCGCGCCCTTTTTCACCGGCGCGGTCACCCTGCCGCCCTCGAGCAACCCGCATGGCACGGCCGTCGCCGCGCGCGCCTCGTCCGCCGTCATGATCCAGGATCGGTAGGAATATTCGCCGATCGCATCGAGCCGGTCGCCGGGGTTCAGATCCTTCTTGGCCACCGCACACACCTCCGCGACCGGTCGGTCGAGCGGCACCATGTCCGCCTTGCCATAGAGCACGGCGCGGGCGCAGGTGAGCGGCACTTCCAGCGAGGTCAGGTGATAGGGCCGGAAGAAGGTGTAATACGGCCCCGCCCCCAGCTTCAGGTCGTTCATGCGTTCGCGCAGGCGCGGATGGTCCATCTCCGCCACCACGAAAACGCCGGGAGCGACACCCTTGCCGACCGTGAAGTCGACACAGCCCTTCTTCGAGAGCACGCCGCCATCGGCAACCGGGCAGAGTACACCTGCAAGCTCTTCGCGGCTTGCCGCCGGACCGTGCATGCCCGGCTTGTCGGGCACGAGACCCGTGGCATTGGCGATGGCCGCCATCTCGACCATGGTCTTGGACCCGTCGACGAACTCGACCAGCATGCGCACATTCATGTTGCGCCGTTCCGCCTCCTCGGCATAGTCGTCCGGCACCGCGTCGATGTTGAGCGGATTGTTCTTGCCCTTGCCGGCGGCAACGATGTCGTGCCCCATGGCTGAAACGAACTCGATCAGTTCCATGCAGGAAGACGGCTCGTCTCCCGCGCCCAGCGAATAGGTGACGCCCAGCCGCGCCGCTTCACGCTTGAGATATGCGCCGATGGTCACATCCGCCTCGACATTCATCATGACGAGATGCTTGCCCGCTTCCATGGCCGAAAGACCGATCTCCGCACCCACCGCAGGCTTGCCGGTGGCGTCGATCACCACATCCACCAGATCGTTCTGCGCAACCATCAGGGAATCGCCGCAAAGCGCGGTCTTTCCGGCCCGGATCGCATCGCTCACCGCGCCCGCCCTTGCCGCCTCCACCGCGCTCCCGGCATCACGCCCGGCAATCTCGATCGCCTTCGCCGCGCGTTCGGGCCGCGTGTCGGCAATGGCTGTCACCTCGATGCCCTTCATGCGCGCCACCTGCGTGACGATGTCCGTGCCCATCTCGCCGCAACCGATCAGGCCGATACGCACCGGCCGCCCCTCTTCCGCCCGCTGCTCAAGATCGCGCGCGAGCCCCGTAAGCGCCACATTCGACATCCGCTGTCCTCCACGTTCGGTGCCCGAGATAGAAGCGGCCCACCACGGGATGTCAACCGGTCTTGACCTGCACCGGAACGGGACTGTTCTTCTTGATATCCTTCAGGACCAGGTTGGTGCGGACATTGGCGATGCCCGGCAGCCGAAACAGGAAATCTTCCAGAAACCGGTTATAGGCCGCCAGATCCCGGCACACGACACGCAGGTGATAATCCGCCTCGCCCGTGGTGGAATAGCAGTCGAGCACCTCCGAGCGCCGCCGGGTCTCCGCGATGAACGTATCCACATGCCGATGGTCGTGCCGCGTCAGCGTCACATGCACGATGGCCTGAAAGCCGAGGCCGGATTTTTCCACGTCGAGCAGCGCCGCATATTGCGTGATCAATCCCGCTTCCTCCAAGGTCTTCACCCGTCGCCAACAGGCTGAAGCCGACATGCCGGCGCGTTCGGCAAGTTCCTGGTTCGATATGCGGCAGTTCTCCTGCAGGGCCTCAAGAAGCTTCCGGTCCTGCTCGCTGAGTTTTTCGGACATCCGCGCCAATCCTGAAATTTTATCCGTCAAATGTAATGAATACGGATAATCTAACCAGAATCAAATCTGAAAACGCCAAATCTGGCACAAATTTCCACTCTCTCCGGTTTAGAATTCTTCCAGTCTGCATTGGAGGAATTGCATGACCGTCCAACCCAAGGCCGGCGAACTCGCGCGCTATCGGCTCGAGGACCGCTACACCCAGGAAAAAGGCCGCGTCTTCATGACGGGCACGCAGGCGCTGGTGCGCGCCGTTCTGGATCAGGCGCGCCGCGACCGCGCGGCCGGTCTCGACACGGCAGGCTTCATCTCCGGCTATCGCGGCTCGCCGCTCGGCGCACTCGATCTGGAGTTATGGAAGGCGAAGGACCGGCTCGACGCCGCCCGTATCGAATTCCTCCCCGCCATCAACGAGGATCTCGCCGCCACCGCCGTGCTCGGCAGCCAGCAGGTCGAGACCAACCCGAATCGCGAGGTCGAAGGTGTTTTCGGCCTCTGGTATGGCAAGGGCCCCGGCGTCGACCGTTCGGGCGATGCCCTGAAACACGGCAACGCCTACGGTTCCTCGCCCCATGGCGGCGTTCTGGTCGTCGCCGGCGACGACCATGGCTGCGTCTCCTCCTCCATGCCGCACCAGTCGGACGTTGCCTTCATGGCGTGGTTCATGCCCACGCTGAATCCCGCTTCGGTGAGCGAATATCTGGCCTTCGCCGAATATGGCTATGCGCTGTCGCGCTTTTCGGGCATGTGGGTCGGCTTCAAGGCGATTTCCGAAACGGTGGAATCGGCCGCCTCCATCGACATTCCCGCTCCCCGTGCGTTCAAATCACCCGATTTCACCCCGCCTCCCGGCGGGCTTCACTATCGCTGGCCGGACCTTCCCGGCCCGCAGATCGAGGAACGCATGGAGGCGAAGAAGCACGCCGTTCTGGCGTTTGCCGAAGCCAACCCCATCGACCGTCACATCTACGATGTGAAGGATGCCCGTTTCGGCATCGTCACCACCGGAAAGGCCCATCTCGACCTGATGGAGGCGCTGCGTCTTCTGGGCATCGGCGGGACCGAGTGCCGGCAGCTCGGCATCGACATCTACAAGGTCGGCATGGTGTGGCCGCTCGCCCGCCGTGCAGCCCTCGACTTCGTGAAAGACAAGCAAGAAGTCCTCGTCATTGAGGAAAAACGCGGCATCCTCGAAAGCCAGTTCAAGGAGTACTTCTACGACTGGCCCGGCCACAAACCGCATGCCATGGTGGGCAAGCGCGACGAGGAGGGCGAACGTCTCGTCCCGTGGACCGGCGAGCTTTCTCCCCGCCTTCTCCTTCCCATCGTCGCGCGCCGGCTCGAAGGCATTTTCCCCGGCAACGGCTTTGTCGAACGCGCGGAAAAGATCCTCGCCGCGCCGACCGTTTCCCTTCAGGTGGAAGGCGCCACACGCACCCCCTATTTCTGCTCCGGCTGCCCGCACAACACATCCACCAAGGTGCCGGAGGGATCCCAGGCGCTGGCCGGCATTGGTTGCCACTTCATGGCAAGCTGGATGGACCGCGAAACAACCTCGCTCATCCAGATGGGCGGCGAAGGCGTCAATTGGGCAGCCTCCTCGCTCTTTACCGGCAAGAACCACGTCTTCCAGAACCTCGGCGAAGGCACGTGGTATCATTCGGGTTCGATGGCCGTGCGGCAGGCAATTGCCGCGAAGGCCAACATCACCTTCAAGATCCTCTACAACGACGCCGTCGCCATGACCGGCGGCCAGCCGGTCGATGGACCCGTCAGCGTTCAGGCCATCGCCCATTCATCCCGTGCCGAGGGCGTCGAGCGCATCGCGCTCGTTTCAGACACACCGGAAAAATTCCAGCCCGGCGAACTACCGGCCGGCACCACCATCCATCACCGCCGCGAGATGGACGCGGTCCAGCGTGAGCTGCGTGAGGTGAAGGGTGTTTCGGTTCTGATCTACGAGCAGACCTGTGCCACGGAAAAACGCCGCCGCCGCAAGCGCGGTCAGATGGAGGATCCGAAGAAGTTCGTCGTCATCAACGACCTCGTCTGCGAGGGCTGCGGCGATTGTTCGGTCGAGTCCAACTGTCTTTCCGTCGAGCCGCTCGAGACCGCGTTCGGTACCAAGCGCAAGATCAATCAATCGTCCTGCAACAAGGATTTCTCCTGCCTGAATGGCTTCTGCCCGAGTTTCGTCACCGTCGAGGGTGCGACCCGCAAAAAGCGTTCCGGCATGGAAATCGACCTGTCGCGGCTTGCCGCCGGTCTGCCGGATCCGGAACTCCCTGAGCTCGACCGCCCCTTCGACCTGATGATCACCGGCGTCGGCGGCACGGGTGTCGTCACGGTCGGCGCGCTCATCACCATGGCCGCGCATCTGGAAGGCCGAGGCTCCAGCGTGCTCGACTTTACGGGCTTCGCGCAAAAATTCGGGCCGGTGCTTTCCTATGTCCGGCTGGCTTCCGCGCCCGATGCCATCCATCAGGTGCGCATAGACCGAAGCGCCGCCGATGCGCTGATTGGCTGCGACATCGTTGTCTCCTCCTCGCCCAAGGCGTCGGCCAGCTACCGCCCCGGCATGCGTGCGGTCGTGAACCTTGCCGAAATGCCCACTGGCGACATCGTGCGAAAACGCGATGCGAGCCTTCACGTGGACCGGAGACTTGAAGCGATCGAGGGCGTGACCGGCCAGGACGGTCTTGCCGCCATGGACGCCAACCGCCTTTCCGAAAAGCTCATGGGCGACACCGTGTTCGCCAATGTGATGATGCTCGGTTTTGCCTGGCAGAAGGGCCTCGTGCCCGTTTCACTCAACGCGCTGACCCAGGCCATTGTGCTCAACGGCGTCGCCATCGAGAAAAACCACCGCGCTTTCCTCATCGGCCGGCTGGCCGCGGACAGGCCGGAAGCACTGAAAGGTCTGCTCGATCCGACACCGCAGGGAAACGGCACGCTCGACGAGATCGTCACCCGCCGCGAGGCTTTCCTCACAGACTATCAGAATGCGGCCTACGCAACGCGCTACCGCCGCCTTGTCGACCGTGTGCGCGCCGCCGAAGCTCCGCTTGGCGGCGATGCCGTCAGCCGCGCCGTCGCCCGCTCGCTGTTCAAGCTCATGGCCTATAAGGACGAATACGAAGTCGCGCGCCTGCACACCGAAACGGATTTTTCCGCCCGCATCGCAGGCGAATTCGAGGGCGATTATCGCATCGTCCATCATCTCGCCCCACCCTTCCTCGCCTCCGGCACGGATGCGCGCGGGCGGCCGCTCAAGCGCCGGTTCGGCCCCTGGGTGCGCCTGCCCTTCCGCCTGCTCGCCCGCATGAAACGCCTGCGCGGCACTGCCCTCGACCCGTTCGGATACACGGCGGAACGGCGCATGGAGCGCGAGCTGATCGGCTGGTACGGAGCGCATGTGGAAAACGCGCTTTCAAAGCTCGACGCTGACAACGCCGCTACGCTTGCCGAAGCCCTGGCGCTGCCGATGCAGATCCGTGGTTACGGGCCGGTGAAAGAAGAGGCCGCGAAGCGTATCCGCGCGGAATTGGATGCCCATCTGAGCTAACTGGCAAGGCCCCCGCGCACCGACATCGGGACCTTCTCCCCGCGGGCGGGGAGAAGGATGCTGCCATTTATCGCCGGCATTTGTGCAAGTCCCTGATTTCCCTGTTCGCCACTCACCGTCCGCGCTTTCGCTCTCTTTGTTT